>JAQRMU010000041.1:0-32429 GCA_028598975.1 Gammaproteobacteria bacterium
TGATAGTGTGGGAGTTCCCATGTGAAAGTAGGTCACTGCCAGGCTTTAATATAAAGAAATACCCAGTCCTCATTGAGGTCTGGGTATTTTTTTGTCTATGATTTGAAGAAAGCATTGCTACATGTAATATGAAATATTACTGTTAAGGGTAAGTACAGTTAGAGCTCCACAAAAGTGTATGAATCAGAATTATGAATAGAGTAACTCTCTTACAAGCGCTAAGCTCGAGCTACACTTATATAACAGATTAAGGCGAGTGTACTCTCTATAGATTATTCAATCTTTAGGCCGAATTCTTATTATACGACCGTCATCAGTAGATATATAAAGCCAGCCATTAGAATCTTCTATTACATTCCTTATACGGCCGTTAACAGTCCTTAGAAGCCTTGTTTCTTCAACAGCAATATTGGATTTATCTAATGTAACTTTATTGAGATGTCGGAGCTTCATTGAACCTGTTAACAAGTTACCTTTCCACTTTGGGAAGGCTTTACCTGAGTATTGTATTAGGCCGCTAGGTGCTATTGAGGGGATATAGGTCATAATGGACTGTTTCATGCCGTCACGGTGTGTTCCTTGTCCTACAGCGATATCTTTGCCATATTCTTTGCCATATGAAATTACTGGCCATCCATAGTTATTAGTGGCCTCAATGATGTTAATTTCATCACCACCTCTCGGCCCATGTTCAATAGCCCACAATATCCCTGTTTGTAGGTTAAAAAATAAACCTTGAGGATTGCGATGACCATAACTCCAGATTTCATCGAGTGCTTTTGTATTCTCGGTGTATGGGTTATCTATTGGAATG
Organism: Gammaproteobacteria bacterium; assembly: GCA_028598975.1. GTDB lineage: Bacteria > Pseudomonadota > Gammaproteobacteria > Nitrosococcales > Methylophagaceae. The sequence continues at coordinate 815 of JAQRMU010000041.1, forward strand.
CTACCATCAAGGTTCAGCCTGATGATAGTACCGGCATGATTGCCTAGGTTTTGTGCATTTTCACGAATACCCCGATCCCCGACAGATAGGAATACATGGCCATTATGATCAAAACTAATACGTCCACCATAATGGACATTAGTGCTAGTTGTTGATTGAGTGGTAATGAGATCTTGCCATTCTTGTAGATGCTCGTTACTAAGTTTTGCCCGACTAAGCGTCGTTGCTCCTCTGCCAGCTATATTTTTACTGTAACTAAAATATATCCAGCCAGTGGCAATATAATCAGGGGATAAAGCGACATCAAATAAACCTCCTTGGCCTTTTACTTTGATATTGTTTGGAAGGCCTGACATTGTTGAGACATTACCGCTAGTGATATTAAGCTTACTTAAGATACCTTCTCGCTGAGTAATGAGCATTGTATTGTCAGGAAGCAAGGCCATTCCCCATGGAGTAGCAAGATCACTCGCTATCATTTTTATTTCTATGGCTGTTTTGTGAGCTTGAGATGTACTGTAATTGGAAAGGAAAAGTGTAAAAACTAGACTTATGCATAGCACATGTTTTTTTAGAGACATTATATTCTCCATGTTAGTAACTATGGTCAGCTTAACATGGAGGGTAGAGTATTAGTTTATAAATGGTATTGTAGGAAAGGTGCTTTGAGTGTCAGAAATTAAACATGAACGTGTTGTTTAGTACTTTGTTTACCTGGCTTGTGTGTACTTTCAGGATCAGAAATGTACTCTAAGGCTCTAAGAATATTTTGACGAGTAATTGTGCCTACAAGACGGTTATCCATGACAACAGGAAAACGTTTATAGGAACCTGTCAAAAAGCGCTCGGCGACATCAAGAATGGGTGTTTCAACATCAATAGTGTCAACGCTAGGAGACATGAATTCTGATACTCGACCTGCAGCACCATCTTGTTGGTAAGCGGCATTGAGGGCAACTTGCATGCAATCTTTTTCTGATAGAAAACCAATCATATTGCCATGTTCATCAATGACTGGAGCGCCTGAAATTCGAGATTCAAGCATTTTGTGAATTGCCCGCAAAATGTCCATATCTGGGGTAAACGTACACTTGTTTACAGCCATATAGTCTCTAACTTTTAATGATGCGAGCATTGTTACTCTCCAATTATTCGTTATTTTGCTTATCTAATTCAGCTTTACGTTTGGCACAAATATCTTTTTCTTCACTTGAGCAAGCACCACTGCAGCTACCAGATAAACCTACTTGGTTTAAGCCTCCGCAGCTACCTTTAATGGCAGGTTTGCCCATAATTACACCAATTGCCATGCCAAGAACAGCAACAGCTATGATGATAAATGTTGCGATAAAAATAGACATTAGCCAAAGTCATCAAGGAAGATGTTATCGCGTTCTACACCAAGATCTTCAAGCATGTTGATCACGGCTGAGTTCATCATTGGAGGACCACACATATAATATTCACAATCTTCTGGTGCAGGGTGATCTTTTAATAGATTGTCACGAAGTACGTTATGAATAAAGCCGGTGTGACCTGTCCAGTTATCTTCTTCCATTGGATCAGATAATGCCACATGCCATTGAAAGTTATCATTTTCTGCTTGCAAGGTATCAAAGTCTTCAACGTAGAACATTTCACGTTTGCTTCGAGCTCCATACCAGAAAGACATCTTACGTTTACTATTTAATCGACGAAGCTGGTCAAAGATATGTGAGCGCATCGGTGCCATACCTGCACCACCACCGATAAACACCATCTCTTTATCAGTATCTTTGGCGAAAAACTCACCAAAAGGACCAGAGATAGTGACTTTATCACCTTCTTTTAAGTTGAAGATAAATGATGACATTTGACCTGGAGGTACGTCATCATCAGCACCTGGCGGTGGCGATGCGATACGTACATTCAGCATGATAATGCCTTCTTCTTCTGGGTAGTTAGCCATTGAGTAGGCACGAATAACATCACTTTTTACTGTTGATGTATAGCGCCACATATCAAAGCGATCCCAATCTTCACGATACTCTTTACCAATGTCGAAAGTTTTATATTCACTTACATGGGCTGGCGCTTCGATTTGAATGAAACCACCTGCACGGAAGTTTACATTTTCACCAGTAGGTAATTCTAAAACGAGTTCTTTGATGAATGTCGCTACATTGTCATTGGAGCGTACCGTACATTCCCACTTTTTGACGCCAAATACTTCTTCAGGTACTTGGATTTTCATATCTTGTTTTACAGCAACTTGGCATGCAAGACGTTCACCGTCAGCTGCTTCACGTTTCGTGATATGAGATAGCTCTGTAGGCAAAATAGATCCACCACCATCAAATACTTTAACTTTACACTGACCACATGTGCCACCACCACCACAGGCTGATGAAACAAACATTTCTGAATCTGCTAAGGCACCTAAAAGTTTTCCACCTGCACCACAGCTGATTGTTTTCTCATCATTAATATTGATAGCAATGTCGCCAGTAGATACTAGCTTTGATCGCGCACCAAGGATAATAAATACTAAGGCCATGATAATGACCGTGAATAGGATAATACCGAGTATTATTTCCATTACAGTTGAATCCCCGAGAATGCCATAAAGCCTAACGCCATGAGGCCAGCAGTAATAAAGGTAATACCAAGGCCTTGTAAACCATCTGGTACATCAGAATATTTAAGTTTTTCGCGGATTCCAGCAATCGCAGTGATAGCTAAAGCCCAGCCAAAACCACTACCTAAACCATAAACTGCACTTTCAGCTAGATTATAGTCGCGTTCCACCATGAAGAGTGTTCCACCTAATATGGCACAGTTCACTGTAATGAGCGGCAAGAAAATCCCCAAGGCGTTATAGAGTGCTGGGGTAAACTTATCCATGGCCATTTCAACTATTTGTACCATGGCGGCGATGACACCGATAAAGCTGATCAGACCTAAAAAGCTTAAATCAACATCAGGGTAGCCAGCCCATGCAAGTGCGCCATCTTTTAGTAAAAATTGATAGATTAAGTTATTTGCCGGCACTGTGATTACTTGTACCAAGATAACCGCAATACCTAGACCTAGTGCTGTTTCAATTTTCTTTGACACAGCCAAAAAGGTACACATACCTAAGAAGAAGGATAGGGCGAGGTTCTCAATAAAGATCGAGCGGATAAAGAGGCTTAGATAATGTTCCATCTATAGCACCTCCGTACGATGTACTTGGTGAATTTGGTAATCTGCTGGTTCAACTTGTTCTTTTTTAATGCTACGGATTAACCAAATAAGTAGTCCGATAACAAAAAAGGCACTAGGTGGTAATAACATCAAACCATTAGGAATATACCAGCCACCTTCATTGGCAACAGGGATGATGACATGGCCGAATAGTTTGCCTGTACCGAGTAATTCACGGAAGAAAGCCACGACCATCAAAATTAGACTGTAACCAAGACCATTACCAATACCATCAAGAAAACTCATTCCCGGTGGGTTTTTCATGGCATAGGCTTCGGCACGACCTAATACAATACAGTTAGTAATGATTAATCCAACAAACACGGATAGTTGTTTGCTTGCATCATAAGCATAGGCTTTGAGCAATTGATCAACAATGATTACAAGAGATGCAATGATAGTCATCTGTACAATAATACGTATGCTCGAAGGAATATGGTTTCTTATTGAGCTGATAATTGCACCTGAAAATGCAGCGACCGTTGTCAGTGCAATACTCATAATCAATGCCGCCATCATATTGGTTGTTACAGCTAGGGCTGAACAAACACCTAAGACTTGTAGCGTGATCGGATTGTTATCAATAAGAGGATCGTAGACTGCTGCTTTGATTTCGCTCGCCATTATTATTTCTCCATCTCAGCATTCATATTTCTTAAATAAGGACCAAAACCGTGATCGCCTAACCAATATCTCACTAAATTAGATACGCCAACACTTGTCAGTGTCGCACCAGATAGGCCATCAATTTGATGTTTGGCACCTGCAACTTTAAAGTCGACAAAGCCGCGAACAACTTCAATTTTTAGTTCACCTTGGTCATTAAATGCTTTTTTACCTTGCCATAGCTTACGCCATTTAGGATTATCAACTTCACCACCTAAGCCCGGAGTTTCAGCATGAGCATAAAATTGTAGTCCGCCAATAGTATTAAAGTCGCCTTCAAATGAGATGAAACCATATAAAGTAGACCAGAGGCCATAGCCATGAATTGGCAGCACAACTTGCGTCGTCTTATTGCCTTCCTTCAATAGGTATACCTTGGCGAGTTTTGCTCGACGACCAATGCCTGCAATATCTTGCTCAGATGACAGTTTAATACTTTGCTCAGGATCACCTGCAGCCTTGTATTGGTCATATGATGCAGAATCAATGTCTGAATATAAGCCTGTTTCAACATCGACGATTTTGACTTCAAACTGTTCAAAAAGTGTATTAACGTCAGCATTATCAGATAATAAACCTGTTACAGCGAGGATGTTTTTCTTAATATCAGCTTCTTTATTCGCAATTTGCAGAGGTTTAAACATAACAGCAGAGATTGATACTAGGATTGAACAGACTAAGCATAATAAGGCTGCAACAATAATTGTCTTCTTAGGATCATCATTGGGTAAATCGAGAATTTTGCCAACAAAGCCTGGTTTTTTAGTATTTTCAGTCATAGTGTTAACTTCGCTCTAATCGACGTTTAATATTTGCTTGCACAACAAAGTAGTCAATCAGTGGTGCAAAGAGGTTGGCAAATAGAATGGCCAACATGATGCCTTCAGGGAATGCAGGGTTAATAACGCGAATAATAACGGTCATAAAGCCAATTAAAATACCGTAAATCCAGCGGCCTTTATTGGTCATCGCAGCAGATACAGGATCAGTTGCCATAAAGATCATACCGAAAGCAAAGCCACCTAGGGTTAAATGCCAATACCAAGGTAGGGCAAACATTGGGTTAGTATCACTACCAATTAAGTTAAATAATAAGGTTGTGGCCACCATGCCAAAGAATACACCGAAGATAATTCTATACGAGGCAACTCGGGTATAAAGTAAGAATGCTGCACCAAATAAACAGGCAAGCGTCGATACTTCACCCATTGAACCTTGCATTGAACCTAGGAAGGTTTGAGTCCAAGTGAAACCTGCATCTGTAATGGCTTCTAAACCACCTTGAGCACCTAAAGATAAAGGTGTAGCACCTGAAAAGCCATCAATTGCAGTCCAAACACCATCACCTGACATCGAGGCTGGATAAGCAAAGTATAAAAAGGCACGCCCCGTTAATGCTGGATTTAAGAAGTTTTTACCTGTTCCACCGAATACTTCTTTACCCAATACCACACCAAATATAATACCTAATGCAACCTGCCATAATGGCGTTGATGCCGGCAAGATTAATGTGTAAAGCATTGATGTTACTAGGAAACCTTCATTTACTTCATGGTTACGTACAGCAGCAAATAATACTTCAAATGTACCACCGGCAATTAATGTAGTTAGGTAGATTGGCAGGAAATAAAGTAGGCCGTGAATCATGCTCGCGGTAATGCTATTGGGATCAAACCCTACACCGATATAACCTAATACTGTACCTCTCCAACCATCTAAAGCGGTCATGCCTAGTTCAGCCATCGCACTATTAGCTTGATGACCCGTATTCCATAACATCATTAAGATGACAGGGAATGTGGCAATAACAACGTAGGTCATCAATCGTTTTAAATCGATACCATCACGAACATGTGGTGAACCACGTGTATTATCAGCTGGTGAATATAGGAATGTATCGATCATTTCATAAACTGCAAACCACTTATGATATGGCCCGCCTTTATGGAATAAAGGTTCCTTCTTATCAAGGAAACGTCGTAAACGCGACATAGTTACCCTTCTTTTTCTATTTGAGTGAGGTTAGCTCGTAGTATCGGACCGTAGTCAAACTTTCCGCTGCATACGAAAGAGCAAAGAGCGAGATCTTCTTCGTCGAGTTCTAGACAACCAAGTGCTTGCGCTGCATCAGTGTCTCTAACGACTAAAGCTCGTAATAATTGAGTTGGTAAAATATCAAGCGGCATTACCGTCTCGAACACACCCACAGGTACCATAGCGCGAGGGCTACCGTTTTGAGATGTTGTTAGATTAAGATTCTTTTTGCCCATTAATTTAGAAATAAATACATTCAATGCTGAGAATTTATTTTTACCGACAGGTTTAATCCAGCCAAAGAACTCACGTTTGTCTGTTTCTTCAATAACGGAGATTTGGTTATGGAAGCGGCCTAAGTAGCCCGCCCAGTTTGTTGCAGTATGACCATGTAATACTGAACCTGAAATAACTCGAGATTGCACATGTTGGACTTCATCACGCACGACATCTTCAGTATTCGCACCTAAACGAGTGCGTAATAAGCGTGGTTTATGAACTAATGGGCCAGCCAGAGAAATAATGCGCTCTACGGAAAGGTGACCTGTTGTGAATAGTTTGCCAACAGCGATGACATCTTGATAGTTAATTTGCCAAACTTCTTTTTTAGAGCTAACGGGGTCAAGAAGATGAATATGAGTGCTGGCCAATCCTGCTGGATGAGGACCTGAGAATGTATGCACTTCGACATTGCTGGCAGTGTTAGTTACTGTAGCAGAATCTTCAGCTTGACAGACAAATACTTTACCATCAGTGAGATGACTCAAAATGGTTAAACCATTAGCATAATCGTTTGCAGCAGCATTAATAATGACATTAGCATCAGCGGCTAGTGGACTAGAATCCATTGCCGTAACAAAAATAGAATGAGGGTTTAATTCAGGATTAGCTGATTTACTGTATGGACGGGTACGAAGTGCTGTCCATAAACCAGAGTCTAATAAGTTCTTTTTTACATCCTCACGACTTAATGATGCTAATTGTGAATGATCGTACTTTTGGAAGGTAACTTCATCATCACCTTCTAAGTCAATGATGATTGATTGTAGTACACGCTTTGCACCACGATTGATGGCTTTAACTGTACCAGCACCCGGAGAGGTAAATTGGACGCCCGGTATTTTCTTATCTAAAAATAAGGCTTGCCCTAGTTTAACCTGCTGACCTTCTTCAACCAGCATGGTTGGTTTCATTCCAATATATTCATTACCTAATACGGCAACTGAGTTAACCGTATTTGCGTCATGAATAGTTTGTTCGGGATTACCCGCTATGGGCAAATCAAGCCCTTTTTGTATAGAAAAATGCATAGATGCTGGGTTGGTAGTAGAACACTCTACTTCCCTTCCGAACTCCTTTTATCCAAGATAGCCGCTAGTATAAGTATTGTTGCGCCTTATGGGAAGCCGTTAGCACCATCAAAATGATGATATTTTTGGTATTAATTGCTATGCGGATCTTTCAGCCAGCGTAATCCAATAAAAAATGCGATTAATGTTGCCACTGCTGCCATGCTAAAAGTAGCCGTTGGACCGGGAGATAACCAAAAATAACCACTAAATAAACTTCCAATTGCGCCACCGGCACCGAAACCAAGACTACTGTACAAAGCTTGGCCTCGGCCTTGATTCTTGCCTGTGAAATAGTGATGAACCCATGCCATTGCTGCGGCATGAATTGAGCCAAAACTGGCAGCATGTAAGAGTTGGGCAAATAGTAATAAGGCGAATGAATCAGGGAAGAAACCAATGATTAACCAGCGTAGCGTACTAAGTAATAAACTAGCGAGTAGTACGGTGCGAATGCCAAATCGAGGTAGCCAATGGTGCATAAAGAGAAAAATGATTATTTCTGCGATAACACCTAAAGCCCAGAGTTGACCAATCAAACCTCGGTTATAACCATGCTGCTCTAAGTAAATTGTGTAGAAGGTATAGTAAGGACCATGGCTCATTTGCACTAGGAAAGAGATAGCTAAAAAGGCAAGTACTTCAGAACGCTTTAAGATCTGTAAAATAGGTTGATGATTTAAGCTGAGATGGCGAGAAGATGATTCGGGTACCGTTAAGCTGACTAGCCATATAGCAACCAAGCTAAGCAGCATCGTGTAGGGAACAATACTGGCATCATAATGTTCGAGTAACAAACCTAAACCAACGACAATAACGATAAAGCCTACTGAGCCCCAAAGGCGAATTCTACTGTAGTGGTGGCTATGCTCCCCAAGGTGTTGCAGGGTGGTTGTTTCAAATTGTGGTAGTGAGGCATTCCAAAAAAAGCTGAACACCAACATAACGGCTGCGATCCAAATATAGCTGTTATTAAACAAGATAATTGAAAAGGCTATGGCCCCTGCCAAGCTTGCAAGGCGGACAATAGACATACGTTGACTACGATGATCGGCAATCCAGCCCCAAATATTAGGGGCAACGATGCGAGTGGCTAATAAAATGGCGGTTAACTCACCAATCTCACGGGCAGAAAATCCTTCCCATTGCAGGTAAAGTCCCCAATAGGGAACAAGTACACCTAGGGATGCAAAATAAAAAAAGTAAAAGCCCGATAATCGCCAATAAGGCGTATTTTTTAGAGGCACGCCTTAACTAGGCTTGAGCTGGAATAATAGGTGTTCCTGAATTTACATCCATATTTTGTGCGCGGTGGCGTAGCATATGATCCATCAACACCATGGCAAGCATGGCTTCAGCAATAGGTGTTGCACGGATGCCAACACAAGGATCATGGCGACCTTTGGTGACTACTTCTACAGGTTCACCTTCGGTATTTACACTTCGACCGGGAATGCTAAGGCTAGAAGTAGCTTTTAATGCCATGCTGACCAAAATATCTTGACCACTTGAGATGCCGCCTAGAATACCACCGGCATTATTGCTTAAGAAGCCTTCTGGGCTTATTTCATCACGATGTTCGGTACCTTTTTGTGTGACCGACTCAAAGCCAGCACCAATTTCTACACCCTTAACCGCATTAATGCTCATCATTGCGTGGGCTATTTCAGCATCAAGTCGATCAAAAATGGGCTCACCTAAACCGGGAGGTACATTGGTGGCAATAACATTAACACGAGCACCAATGGAATCACCCTTTAAGGACTTCATATAGTCTTCTAACTGTTGTTCTTTATCAGCATCAGGGCAGAAAAATGCACTTTTTTCTAACTGGTCCCAATCAAGTTTTTCGATTTTAACAGGGCCAAGTTGGGCTAAATAGCCGGTAACTTCAATGCCAAACTGTTCTTTTAAGTATTTTTTTGCAATACCACCCGCTGCAACACGCATTGCTGTTTCACGAGCAGAAGAACGACCACCACCACGATAATCACGGAAACCATATTTTTGATGGTAAGTGTAATCAGCATGAGCAGGGCGGAACTGATGCATGATATTGCCATAATCTTTTGAACGCTGATCAGTGTTTTCGATCATCATCGCAATAGGTGTACCTGTTGTTTTACCTTCAAATACGCCTGAAAGAATTTTGACTTGGTCTAATTCCTGACGTTGGGTGACATAACGTGTTTTACCGGGGCGACGACGATCAAGATCGCCTTGTAAATCTGCTTCTGTAAGCGCGAGTCCTGGAGGGCAACCATCAACAATACAGCCAATAGCGGGACCATGGCTTTCACCAAAGCTAGTGACAGTAAATAATTTTCCGAAGCTGTTGCCTGACATAATGAAGTCTCAATAATTTTTTAAACGATGAATAGAGTAGCAAATCCAAGAAATGCCATAAATCCCACTACATCTGTTACGGTCGTGAGTAATACGCCACCCGAGAGGGCTGGATCAATTCCAAAACGTTTTAAAGCCACGGGAATAGTGACGCCAGCAAGTGCAGCGGCAACAAGGTTAATAATAATAGCTACGCCAATTAATACGCCTAATTCAATACTGTTAAACCATAAACTTGTGACAACTGCGATAGCAAAAGCCCAAATAAGCCCATTACTTGCTCCTACTGCAATTTCTTTACGGAGTAACCAGCGTTGGTTTTTTTTATTTAATTGACCAAGTGCCATTGAGCGAATAACAAGCGTTAATGTTTGACTTCCAGCAACGCCACCCATGCTAGCAACTATTGGCATTAGTATTGCCAAGGCAACTTGCTTCTCAAGTGTCGTTTCGAATAAACCAATCACCCATGCGGCTAGAAAAGCGGTGAGCAAGTTCACACCTAACCACAAAGAGCGGCGGTGAATACTTTTACCAATGGGGGCGAAGGTATCTTCATCTTCCCCTAAACCAGCCATACTTAACATGGTATGTTCAGCATCATCACGGATAACGTCAACCACGTCATCGATAGTAATACGACCTAAGAGGTGATTTTCTTTATCAACAACAGGCGCAGAGATAAGGTCATGTTTTTCAAAGCGGAGTGCAACGTCACTTTCATCGGTATTGGCATGAATAGCTTCAATTTGGTGTGACATAACCTGGCTTACAGTCAAAGAACGACTACGGCTGACGACTTGGGTCAGTGCTAATGTGCCGAGATAATGATCTTCATTGTCAACAACATAGAGGCTATCGGTATTGTCAGGTAAGGTGTCTAGAAGGCGCAAATAGCGTAATACAACTTCAAGCGTGATATCGGATCGAACCGTGACCACATCGGTATTCATCAAGCCACCGGCAGTATCTTCATCATAGGCTAATACGGCTTCAACTCGGCGACGATGTTGACCATCCATTACTCGAAGTACTTCTTGAGTAACGTGGTCTGGTAAGTTTTGCAGAATATCCGCGACATCATCAGGCGGAAGATCTTCTGTTGCACTCACTAAATCTGCGGTGTCCATATCCTGAATTAAATCAGTTTGAACGTCCTCACCTAAATACGATAATACTTCACCACGAAGTTCAGGGTTAATGATTGGCCAACAAACTCGTCGTTCTACGGGAGGGAGAGATTCAAGTAAATGAGCAGTTTCAGCCGGATGGAGGCTGGCTAATAAACGACGCATACGCAAAAAACGGCCACTTTCTAACGCTTCTGTTAGCGTATCAATAGGCTTGTTAATTGAATTTTGTTGATTTAGCTCAGACATCAGCTTATCCAAAACGTGGTGTTGCGTAATTAGCTGAGCATTTTAGCCTGCTTGGCGTCCTTAGCCTAGTGCGAAGCGCTATTTATTTGTTTTAGTAACACTTCTGCATCGAAGGGATCAGACATATTTAAGATCTGCAAGGTGTTTGTTGGCAGTTGTTTAAGATCTGTTTCGTTAATAATCTGCTTAATTTCTAATAAGGCATTTGGGTGCATACTGAAATTTTCTAGTCCCATTGCAAGCAGTAGACGAGTATAGCGAGAGTCACCAGCCATTTCTCCGCACATTGAAACAGGAATATTATGTTTCTTACCTGCATCGAGTGTTACTTGAATTAGGCGTAATACAGCAGGATGAAGCGGATCATAAAGATAGTTAACATGATCATCAATTCGGTCAATGGCAAGCGTATATTGGATGAGGTCATTAGTGCCAATAGATAAAAAGTCGACTTGTTTAGCAAACATTTCAGCACAAACTGCACTGGCAGGGATTTCAATCATTACCCCTGTTTCAATATGATGGTCGTATTCTAGCCCTTCTTTATCAAGTTCGAATTTACACCGTTGCAATAAATGTTGGGCTTGTAACAATTCTTGCGTATTGGAAATCATGGGAAACATGATTTTGATTTTGCCGAATGCGGAAGCACGTAGCAGAGCGCGTAATTGTGTTCGAAACATATTAGGTTGCTTTAAGCATAAGCGAATGGCGCGCAGACCTAAAGCGGGGTTGGTTGTCGTTTGATTTAGATTTCGACCGCCATCGACGGTTTTATCTGCACCCAAATCAAAGGTACGAATGGTGACTGCTTGACCATTCATTCCTTCAACAACTTTACGATAGGCTGTTAGTTGCTCTTCTTCTTCAGGAGGCGTGCTTCGGTTCATATAGAGAAATTCAGTGCGATATAATCCAATGCCTTGCGAACCTGAGTTACTAATAGGAGTGACATCATCAGGACTATCTGCATTTGCGTGTAAACTGATCTTTTTGCCATCACGAGTTTGAGAAGGCTGTGATTTATAGCGACTTAGCGATGCAATGTGTTGTTTAAAGCTGGTGAGACGTTGCTGATATTCATCGAGTGTATTTTCATCTGCCCCAGCGATTAATGTGCCCGCTTCGCCGTCAACAATAAGTGGTTCATTATCTTGAATATAGCGACGGAGCGAACCAACACCAACAATTGCGGGAATGCCTAAGCTTCGTGCCAAAATGGTGGTGTGTGATGTCGCACCACCATGTTCTGTTACAAAGGCTGCTACGCCTTGGTGTTGCATTAACATGGTGTCAGCAGGAGTCAGATCTTCGGCAATAATAATGGCACCTTTGAGACGACCATCTGCAATGTCTACATCAGGGCTTTCTTCATCAGCCAGTAAGCGATGAATTCGATTTACGACATGTTCGACATCATTACGCCGCGTACGTAAATAGGGATCATCCATTTCATTAAATACATTAATGAGTGCATCTCGCTGTAACTGTAGCGCCCATTCTGCATTACAGTGACGCTGGCGAATCATCTCGACAGGTATTTTTGTTAATGATGAGTCTTGCATCATTAATAAGTGGGTATCAATAAAAGCAGAAACATCAGCAGGTGCATTGGCAGGGATATTATCTCGAATGGCTTTTAATTGTTTTTTAGCTTGCTCAGTTGCATGTTGTAGGCGTGTAACTTCACGCTCTACCTCACCTTTGAGAACAATGTATTCAAGCACATCAGGTTGATTATGAAAAAGAATATGGGCATTGCCGATAGCGATACCACGAGAAACACCTAGGCCATGTAGTTCGAGGCTCATTCTCCTTCTCCAAAGTAATTATTGATTAAGGTCTCGATTTCTTTTAGTGCAGGTTTTGCATCATCACCAGTGGCACTCACGACTATTTCTGTACCTTTGGCTGCTGCGAGCATCATCATACCCATAATGCTCTTACCATTTACTGTGCGTCCATTACGAGAGACATTTATATCTGACTCAAATTGAGAGGCTGTAGTCACAAACTTTGCTGAAGCGCGAGCATGTAGACCTAATTTATTAATAATAAGAAATGTTTTTTCGATCATGATTCGCATCCTGTCTTATGGCAACGAGCAATGCCTTCTTGACCACCAGTAAGCGCTTTTTGTTCGAGTTCATTCAAGCTGAGGTTTGGGTAATTTAGTACACGAATAAGCATGGGTAAATTGAGCCCAGATATAACACAAATATCATCTCGTTCAGAGACTGTACAAGCAATATTACTCGGTGTTGAGCCAAACATATCCGTCATAATAAGAATGCCATTACCTTGATCTAGGCCTTCTAATTCTGCATTGAGTTGGCGGCGAATATGATCAGGATTATCATTAATCCCAATTGAAATCACTTTGGTTGGTAGAGGAGAACATGACAGCATTTGTCGTGCGGTGTTGATAAGCTCTGCCCCAATTTGATTGTGGGAGACGAGTAAGATGCCTACAGTCATGAAATTTCTCTAAGTTTAGTAGTGGACATGATGGTGCGTTGACGTTGTTTTAGCTCATTTTCAGGTTGATGTTGAGATGTTTGCATCATTAACCAGCATTGAATACGGTGAGAAAGGGATGCTGGGTTATCTGTAGAGAGTGTTAATAACGGAAAAGAGAGCCCTAAAAGGGGGTATGTTTTTTCTGCTGTGAGTTTTATATCAGGTGTGAATGTCGATTGTAATGAAATCACAACATCTAGTGTTTGCTGTTGTTGCCACGCATCTTGACCGAAGATGGTGAGAATAGAAATTAGCCCTAATTCTCGTGTATGCAGTAAGCCTTCTAGCATAGGAGGGCAATAACCAGTGATAAGGTTGGATTGTCGAGAAAATTCAACTACATCATCAGCGATAAGCTGGTGGCCTTGAGATATTAACTCTAGAGCAAGGCTACTTTTTCCAACCCCTGCAGGGCCAATAATGAGTACACCTAGACTGGCTACCCGCATCAGAACGCCATGATGACTTTCTAACTGCGTGTGATTAACCATGTCGGTCTAAGCATCATCAATGGTCAGTAAAATCTCGAAGATTTGTTCTGAATTACTCGCATCACGAATCTTCTGACATGTATCTGCTTCACGAAATAATGTAACTAGTCGTGCAAGGTGCTGAAGATGGTGGTCACCATCATCCTCAGGTACTAATAAACCAAATGCAATATCAACAGGCTTTTGATCTGATGATTCATAATTGACGGGAGATGCTAATGTCATCATGGCTGCAATGGTATGTGTCAGACCTGGGATTCGGGCGTGAGGTATTGCTACGCCCTTACCCAGACCTGTACTGCCTAACCTTTCTCGTTCTAGCAATGCCTGAAAAATATTATCTGCAGAGATGACATTGGTGTTCTTTGCCAACATGTGGCTAATCTTTTCCAGAGTTCGTTTTTTACTAGACGCAGAATTATTACAACTAATATTGTCTGCATTGATGAGTAAGGCGGCAATAAGCATTAATAGACCTACACTTAGCTAGCGTTTTGTTTCATGTTAGCACCATCAGTTTGGTGATGATTTTTGATTTTATCTTTGTGCTTGATGATTTGGCGATCAAGTTTTGATACCAAATGCTCAATTGCAGTATACATATTTTCATTTTCATCTGATGCGAACAAATCAGCACCGCTCACATGAACCGTTGCTTCAGCTTTTTGACGTTTCTTTTCAACGGTTAGAATGACGTGAACATTTGTCATATGGTCAAAGTGACGAGTTAACTTTTCAAATTTACTGTTGACATGGTCACGAAGACTATCTGTGATTTCAATATGTTGTCCGCTTAAGTTTAATTGCATAAGACTTAACTCCTGTTGAGAGAATAAAAACTGGTTTAAACCAGCCGTTTACGTTCGTTAGATGGCGGGATTGCCAATGTTTCACGGTATTTTGCAATGGTTCTACGTGCTACGTTAATACCTTGGTCACCAAGAATATCTGCAATTTTACTATCGCTTAGTGGTTTCCGTGGGTTTTCAGCAGCAACAAGTTTTCTAATAATGGCACGAATAGCTGTTGCAGAACATTCGCCTCCACTATCGGTACTCACATGGCTTGAAAAGAAAAATTTCAATTCATAAATGCCACGAGGGGTATGGAGATATTTTCGAGTAGTCACTCGAGAAATAGTGGATTCATGCATCTCTACTATTTCAGCAATATCAGCAAGCACTAATGGTTTCATTGCTTCATCGCCGTAATCGAGGAAGCTTGCTTGGCGTTCAATAATCGCTTCGGCTACTTTAAGTAATGTTTCATTACGGCTTTGTAAGCTTTTTAGGAACCAACGGGCTTCTTGTAAATTGTTTTTAAGGTATGTGTTGTCAGCACTATTATCAGCACGTTTAATGAGTTGTGCATAATGTTCAGCAACTTGGATGCGTGGGGCATTATCAGGATTTAGCGATAACTGCCATTTACCATTCATTTTTTTGGTATACACATCTGGCACAATATATTCAGTTTTATCAACTTGGATATGACTGCCCGGACGCGGGTTTAAAAGTTGAATTGTCCGAACAAGATCCGTTAATTGATCATCACTGACTTTTAGAGCACGTTTAATTTGGGCATAATCACGTTTTGCTAACGTGTCTAAGTGTTTGTCGATAAGTTCTGTTAAAAGTTCAATATTATCAATATCGGACTCATATAATTTGAGCTGAATTAATAAACATTCTCGTAAATCACGAGCAGCGACACCGATAGGGTCAAAATGTTGAATGCGATGTAAGACTGCCTCTATTTCATCAAACTCACTGCCCAAGCTTTGTTGAATGTCTTCGAGAGTACCCTTCAAATAACCATCATCTTCAATTGAATCGATAATAATGGTCGCTATTGCACGCTCAGCATGTGAAAAAGGCGTTAAGCGCATTTGCCAGAGCAAATGTTCTTGCAGGCTTTCACTACTATTATCTTCGTTTTCTCGCTCCATACCAGAATCAATAACTTGACTAGTGGTTGTTGTAGCTGGAGGTGCATCGAAGGTATCTTCCCACTGACTATCGGTAGGAAGTTCATCAGGAATAGTGCCGTTATCAAGATGCATATCATCCTGAGTAACCGCTTCTGCTATTTCTTTATTTTCTTGCGCTGCACTTGTATCACTATTGTGTTCAAAGTCTTCTTCTACTTCGAGAAGAGGGTTTGTTTCTAGGGCTTCTTGAATTTCTGCCTGTAGTTCCAACGATGAAAGTTGTAACAAGCGAATGGCTTGTTGTAACTGGGGAGTCATCGATAGGCTTTGACCTACACGTAGCTGTAATGAGGCTTTCACGACTAGTTATAAAAAAACTTATGGTTCATATGGCTATACTACCGCAAGTATTATGCCGTTGCATATAGTTTTCAGTGTAATTTTTAAAAAGGGTTTTAAAATACAGTTACGGCAGTAGATTTAAAGCTTAGGCAGACGGTCTTTCCTAGCGATAAATTGAGATTATTCAGTGACTCAGGACTAATGAGAACATGAAAGCGCTCACCACACTCTACTATTAGGCGAACGGATTCTTCTTCTTCAGCGATCAAAATTAGCCGACCACTAAAGCTGTTGCGCATACTTGATTGCAATGGTTGCGCTGAAATAATGATTTCTCGAGGGTCAATCGCAATATGATGGGCATCACGTAATGTGCTGGTGGAATGGATCTGCATTTTCCCTGTATTAAAAAGGTGCTGAGATAGTGCACCATGAAATACATTGAGGAGAGGACTGGCAGTGGTTTTACCTGCAACGAGATTAATAACGTCATCAGCCATTGCCAGACCTTGCAGACGATTATGGCTAGAAAAAATAACAGTTTTATTGGCGTGTTGAGTGAAATTAACAATAAATTCTTCAAGTAATTGAATGTGGTGTTGGTCTAAGTGGGAGAAGGGCTCATCAAGCAACAAAATATCAGGCTGATAAGAAATGGCCCTCGCAATCGCTACCCGCTTTAGCTCGCCACCCGATAATGTACTTACTTCTTGCTGTGCCAAGTGGTGTGTTTTTGTTTGCTCAAGCGCTTGTTTTGTTAATGCCGAATGTTGTGAAGATGGCACCCCCTGAAGTTTGAGTGCCAACTTAATATTGTTTTCAACTGTGCCGGGTAATAAATAAGGATGCTGGTCTACAACACCTATTTGTTGCCTTTGGGAAGCTTTTAATGGGCATGTTGCAGGTTGACTGAGAAGCGTTATCGCTCCTTCATTGGCTTGCGAAGTAAATGCTAATAGTTTGAGTAATGAGGATTTTCCTGCACCATTTTCACCTAAAAGAGCAATGGACTTGCCAGAGGGGATTGTCAGCGTTGGAATATCAAGTGCCAACCGTTGTTGATAGCTGAGTTTGATGCCAGAGAGTTGGTAGGCATTAGTCATTGCTTGAGTTTAACCATGACAAGATAAAGTTAAGCGCAAAGGCAATAAGGAGGAGCAATATGCCAAGTGCTAAGCCTAGTTCAAATTCACCTTTACTAGTCTCAAGTGCGATAGCTGTGGTCATGGTTCGTGTGAAGCCTTCAATATTTCCACCCAACATCATTGCTGCGCCAACTTCCCCAATGGCTCGGCCAAAGCCGGTGACAAGAGCTGCAAGCATGGCTAGGCGTGTGGTACGGATAACATGAATTGTCAGAGATACGGGTTTAGCGCCAAGGCTAATCAGTGTAGGCACGAGGCGAGGATCAGCAGAACGAACAGCGGTGATCGCGAGATTCATCATAATAGGAAAAATCAGGATTGCTTCGGCAATAATAATCGCGGTTGGTGTATACAGTAGTCCCCAATGCCCCAGCGGCCCTAAACGACTAAATAGACCATAGAGTAGTAAACCTATGACTACAGTTGGCATTGCCATTAAGGTATTTAAGAGGTGTTGGACAAAGCTTTTGCCACGGAAATTATTGAGTGCCATGGTGACACCGGCAGGAACCGCAAGACTAGCCGCAATAATGGCAGCAGTAATCGAGATGAGTACAGAGGTGAATACCACCTGATAAATATCAGGATCAAAGCTAATGATTAGTTTAAATGCTGAGGATAAAGACTCGGCAAAGTAATTCATTTGAGCGTGTTAAATTACTTAATTAAACCTAAACGCTGACAAATTGTCAGTGTCGGATCGATGCGGTTCATGGTGTAGAAATGTAAACCAGGCACGCCAGCCGTAATCAACTTTTCAGTAAAGTCGGTTAAAAAATCTAATGTAAAAGCTTGCAGTGATTCAGCATCATCAGCAAACTCTTCTAGGCGTTTACGTAACCAACGCGGGATTTCTGCACCACAGCCATCAGAAAAGCGAGCCAGTTGAGAAAAGTTATTAATCGGCATAATGCCGGGAATAATTGGGATTTCGATCCCCGCACGCTGACAGCGATCAACAAAATAAAAATAGGAGTCGATATTGTAGAAATATTGCGTTAAAGCACTATCGGCACCTGCATCCACTTTGCGTTTGAAATTTACTAGATCAATCGCTGCTGACTCTGCTTGAGGATGAACCTCTGGGTAAGCCGCGACTTCAATCGTAAAATAGTCATTCGTTTCTTTGCGAATAAAGTCAATCAATTCATTGGCATAACGGAAATCACCCGGATCACGCATACCCGAGGGCAAGTCACCACGCAGAGCGACAATACGTCGAATATCATTTTCTTTAAATGTATTGAGAAGATCACGGATCCCTTCTTCAGTCGAACCGACGCAAGATAGGTGAGGTGCAGCATCAATACCTGTTGTTGCGCGGTCTTGTTGAATATCAATCACAGCAGCTAGGGTATTATCTTGTGTCGAGCCACCCGCACCAAAAGTAACGGAATAAAATTCAGGATTGAGGGGCGCAAGCTTATGACGCACCTCACGCATATTGGCTATCCCTTTATCCGTTTTAGGAGGGAAGAATTCGCAGCTAATCGTGAGTTGTTTAGTCATAATGTTTTTATCAAAAATAAAGAGTTAATAGACCGTCATTCCCGAAAAATCGAGAATGACGGTGACATTAATTGTTAGTAACGGTAATGTTCAGGCTTATAAGGGCCTTCTTTACTTAGGCTTAAGTAGTCAGCCTGTTCCGTTGTTAATTCTGTCAGGTTAGCACCAATTTTAGCTAAATGTAGGCGGGCTACTTTTTCATCTAATTCTTTTGGTAAAACATAGACTTCATTTTTGTAGCTATCGCTGTTATCCCATAACTCTATTTGAGCCATTACTTGGTTAGTAAACGATGCTGACATTACAAAGCTAGGGTGACCTGTTGCACAGCCTAAGTTTACAAGGCGACCTTCAGCTAACAAGATAATGCGCTTGCCATCAGGGAAAACAATGTGATCAACTTGAGGTTTAATGTTAATCCATTCGTAGTCTTTTAATGATGCAACAGCGATTTCTGAGTCAAAGTGACCGATATTACATACGATTGATTCATTTTTCATTGCAACCATATGGTCATGGTTAATGACATCAACATTACCAGTTGTTGTTACAAAGATATCACCGTAACTTGCAGCTTCATCCATATTTACAACACGGTAGCCTTCCATTGCAGCTTGTAGCGCACAGATAGGATCAATCTCAGTCACCATTACTGTTGCGCCCATGCCTTTAAATGCTTGGGCACAGCCTTTACCTACATCACCGTAACCTAAAACAACACAGATCTTACCGGCAACCATTACATCTGTTGCACGCTTGATACCGTCTAATAAAGATTCACGACAGCCGTATAGGTTGTCGAATTTAGATTTAGTCACAGAATCATTAACGTTGATGGCAGGCACTTTCAAAGAACCATCTTTCATCATTTCATATAAACGATGAACGCCTGTTGTGGTTTCTTCTGATAAACCTTTAATATCGGCTAATAGTTCAGGGTAATCATCATGCATGATTTGCGTTAAATCACCGCCATCATCCAAGATTAAGTTTGGACGCCAGCCATTAGGGCCAAAGATCGTTTGTTCAATGCACCAAATCGCTTCTTCGTTTGTTTCGCCTTTCCAAGCAAAAACAGGAATATCTTGTGCCGCAATTGCTGCTGCTGCTTGATCTTGTGTTGAGAAGATATTACAAGAAGACCAGCGAACTTCAGCACCTAAATCGATTAATGTTTCAATTAATACCGCCGTTTGGATTGTCATATGTAAGCAACCCGCAATACGAGCACCAGCAAGCGGGTTTTTGCCAGCATATTCTTCACGAATAGCCATTAAACCAGGCATTTCAGTTTCAGCAATTTTGATTTCTTTAGCGCCCCACTCAGCTAAGCTGATATCGGCAATTTTGTAATCAGGTGTTAGGTTTTCAATGGTCATGTATTAGTGTCCTTAAATATTAATTTACCGTCATTCCCGCGAAGGCGGAAACCCAAGGATAGTGGCTATTTGAGCAGCCCATGGATCTCCGCTTTCGCGAGGATGACAAAATGAGTATGATTTAGATGCCCGCGGCATCACGTAATGTATCGGCAAGGTCAGTACGTTCCCATGTGAACTCAGGCTCTTCACGACCAAAGTGACCGTAAGCCGCAGTGCCTTGGTAAATAGGCCGAATTAAGTCGAGCATTTTGACAAGGCCAACTGGGCGTAAGTCAAAATGTTCGCGAACGAGTGCTTCAAGTTTGTCATTAGCAATTTTGCCGGTGCCAAATGTTTCGATACTGATAGATGTTGGCTCTGCCACGCCGATAGCGTAAGACACTTGAATCTCACAGCGCTCAGCTAATCCTGCCGCAACAATATTCTTAGCGACATAACGACCTGCATAAGCAGCACTACGATCCACTTTTGATGGATCTTTACCAGAGAAGGCACCACCACCATGGCGTGCCATACCACCATAAGTATCAACGATGATCTTACGGCCTGTTAAACCGGCATCACCCACGGGGCCACCAATGATAAATTGGCCTGTTGGGTTGATATGGAATGAGGTATCTTTAGAAATCCATTCA
Organism: Gammaproteobacteria bacterium; assembly: GCA_028598975.1. GTDB lineage: Bacteria > Pseudomonadota > Gammaproteobacteria > Nitrosococcales > Methylophagaceae. The sequence goes on from JAQRMU010000041.1 coordinate 21,768, forward strand.
GCTGGTAATGTTGGCCAAATGATTAATTCCATTACTGCTTCTTGTAAATCTTTTAATGACACCTCAGGGTTATGTTGCGTTGAAAGTACAACCGCATCAATACCCACCGGTTTTCCATCTTCATAGATAAAGGTAACTTGGCTTTTTGCATCAGGGCGTAACCACGGCAATGTCCCATTCTTACGAACTTGAGCTTGGCGTTTAACTAAACGGTGAGCGTAGGTTATTGGTGCGGGCATTAAAACATCGGTTTCATTGCTAGCGTAACCAAACATTAAACCTTGATCACCAGCACCTTGATTCTCAGGCTTATCACGATCAACACCCATAGCAATATCAGGCGATTGTTTACCAATTAATGACATGACGGCACAGGTTTCGCCATCAAAACCAACATCAGAACTGTTATAACCGATATCCGTAATGGTTTTACGGACAACATCTTCTAAATCAACCCATGCTTCTGTTGTAATTTCACCAGCAACAATTGCTGCCCCTGTTTTGATTAATGTTTCACAGGCAACGCGAGCGTTAGGGTCTTGACGTAATATTTCATCAAGAACAGCATCAGAGATCTGATCTGCGACTTTATCTGGGTGGCCTTCTGAAACTGATTCAGAAGTGAAAATTAAACGATTACTCATAGTCAACGTACCTCATTACTTGAATGATAGGTGAAGAGAGTTGTTTGATGTGCTTGCTGAAATCGAGAGCAAGCAGGGGATAGGTCAAAAACACAACGCTCATTATTATTCAATATTTGTTAATAATGAACGCGGTTTAAAGTATAGATTTGAATAAGCCTAGCAGGGTGATCCTGTTGCAGCGTTCCTTATTCAGAAGGTGCACTTTAGTCTATTTACGATAAAAACACAAGATACGAGGTCATCAAAAAATATGGCTAAGCTAATATTTTTAATACAAATACTAATGTTATTTTGAATTAAAAGGATAGGGTAGGCATGCCGTCTAATAGTGTTATATTTCTAAACTATGACCGTTAGATTTTAACCATTGGCGTGAGGCTTTGAATGTTGGGGAATGGTGTTCTACTAATTGCCAAAATAGTGCTGAATGATTGTGATGTTTTAGATGGCAAAGCTCATGAACAATCACATAATCAATGATACTAGGAGGAGCGAGCATTAACTTCCAATTAAATTGAACATCACCACGAATGCCACAGCTTCCCCAGCGGGCTTTATAAGTTTTTACAGTAACTGATGTGGGCATTAAATCAATTTGGCGAGCTATTTCTGCGGTACGCGATGTTAAATAGTGTTCGGCTTGTTGTTTATACCAGCGAATTAATGTGGCACGAATTGTCGTTATAGATAGGCGGTTTAAACGTCCATGAAGCTCAAGTTCAAGAGGTGTTTTTATAACGGAAGGTGACGTATCTGCCTGAATAAAACGCAATGTGTATTTTTTATCTAAGAATAAAAATCCTTCTCCATCGATGAACTGCTTTTCTGGCGTTTCTTTTAGGGACTGTTCGGCAAGTTTTTTCTGGATCCATGATGTTTTCTGTAACACAAATTCACGGGCAAGTTTGAGTGGTAGCCTAGATGGAATATGAATAGACACGTGTTGGTCTTTTATTTTCAAGGCAGAGGTCTTTCGTCGACCACTTTTAATAACAGTGACTATAAATCCATCACCTTGTATTGTTTGCATGATAGGAAGAGCCTTCACGTATAATATCTGCCTATTATGACATCATCTGAATTTACACTTAAACAATCTCACCGTCTTTCTGTGGCCCCCATGCTGGACTGGACCAATAGAGACTTTCGTTATTTCCTTCGCTTAATATCAAAACACTGCTTGCTTTATACCGAGATGGTGACCACGGGAGCCATTATTCATGGTCAGCGAGAGCGATTTTTAGGCCATGATGTGAGTGAGCACCCCTTGGCGTTACAACTAGGCGGTTCCGATCCTGAGGCGCTAGCAAAGTGTGCAAAACTGGCTGAGGATGCAGGTTACAGTGAGATCAATTTGAATGTAGGCTGTCCGAGTGATCGTGTTCAGTCAGGTAGTTTTGGTGCTTGTTTAATGGCTGAGCCAAAGCTGGTGGCTGAAGGGGTTGCGGCGATGCAGGCTGAGGTAGACATTCCTGTAACGGTAAAAACACGCTTAGGGATTGATAAGCTAGATAGCTATGACTTCTTGGTTGATTTTATTACACAAGTCGCTGATGCGGGCTGTGATATTTTTATTTTGCATGCACGTAAAGCATGGTTGCAAGGTTTAAGCCCTAAAGAGAACCGTGATGTACCGCCACTTGATTACAATCGTGTTTATCAGATAAAAAAGGACTTTCCACACCTTCATATTGATATTAATGGCGGCATTCAAAGCTTAGAGCAAGCCCAGCAGCATTTGAATCATATTGATGGGGTGATGATGGGACGTGCTATTTATAATGATCCCTATCTGTTAGCGGATGTTGACAAGACATTGTTTGGTGCTCAACATAAAGTGCTTTCTCGACATGATATTATTCGAGCAATGTTGCCTTATATTGAACAGAGAATGACGGAAGGTCGGCCGGTTAAGTCGATAACGCGCCATTTACTTGGCTTGTTCCAAGGAATGAAAGGTGCTAAGGCATGGCGTCGTCATTTGAGTGAGAATGCTCACCTAAAAGGGGCGGGACTTGAGGTGGTAGAACAAGCCTTAGCCTTAGTTCCGGATGCCAGTGCCTTTATTGAGTAGATAAAGTGCAAAACTAGTCAAAGCTACAATACACACGAGAATGATTGCAAAGGCTATTTCAACCGCAATATCAGATACGCCTAACATGCCAAAACGGAAGGCATTGACCATATAAAGAATCGGGTTCAATAGTGATACGTTTTGCCAAAACTCGGGCAATAGGCTGATTGAATAAAATACACCACCTAGATAAGTCATTGGTGTCAGAATAAACGTTGGAATGATCGATATCTCATCAAAGCTTCGTGCATAAATTGCATTGATAAAGCCACCTAAAGCAAACATGACGGCACTTAATACAACCATACTTAGTGTGATTAATAAATGTTGAATTTCTATTGATGTAAAGAATAGCGAGACGATTGTAACAATTAGCCCAACACAAAGACCACGGGCAGTTCCCCCCGCAACATAACCTGCCAAAATAAGACTATTAGGTATGGGTGCAACCAATAACTCTTCAATATGGCTTTGAAATTTAGCGCTATAAAATGAGGATGCAACATTAGCATATGCATTATTGATAACAGACATCATGATGATACCGGGGGCTATATATTCCATATAGCTAAAGCCACCCATTTCACCAATTCTACTACCGATTAAATTACCAAATATGATGAAATATAAGGTCATCGTTATGGCTGGTGGAAGTAATGTTTGTGGCCAAATTCGAATAAAGCGGCGTACTTCACGAGTGAGCAAGGTATTAAAAGCCACCCAGCGCTGAGACAGTTGATGGCTCATAATGTTGCCTCAGATTTTTCGACTAGGCTTAGGAATAACTCTTCCAAACGGTTGGCTTTATTTTTCATGCTCACGACATTGATATTTTGTTGGTTGAGAAGGGAAAATAAATGATTAAGACCTTCATCTCGATTAATCTCGACTTCTAGTGTGGTGTCATCAACCTGTATATAGCTGATGTCTTCTAATTCAAAATTAGGTTTTAAAGCATCGCTTAAATAAAGAACAAAGGTTTCTTTATCTAATCGGTTTAAGAGTGACTTCATATCCGTATTTTCGATAATTTTGCCTTTATCAATAATGGCAATGTTACGGCATAGGTTTTCAGCTTCTTCCAAATAATGTGTGGTAAGAATGATGGTTGTGCCTTGTTCATTAATCTCTTGTAAGAAAGTCCACATTGAACGACGCAGTTCAATATCTACCCCCGCGGTTGGTTCATCGAGAATTAATAACTGTGGGTTGTGAACTAACGCTCTAGCGATCATGAGCCGACGTTTCATTCCACCAGAAAGTGCACGGGCTGGGGTATGACGCTTTTCCCACAATCCTAATTGGAGCAGTAGCTCATCAGCACGAGGCTCGGCCACTTTTGCAGGCATGCCGTAATAACCTGCCTGAGTAATGAGGATATGTTTAACCTGTTCAAAACCATTAAAATTAAACTCTTGCGGTACCAAACCTATATGTGATTTGGCAATTTCTGGAGCACTGTCTAAATCGGTGCCAAATACGGAGACCTGGCCAGATGATTTAGTGACGAGTGAAGTGATAATGCCAATTGTTGTCGACTTTCCAGCCCCATTGGGGCCGAGTAAGGCAAAGAAGTCGCCTTGATCAACAGCTAGGCTAATATCTTTCAATGCCTTAAAGCCATTACCGTAGGTTTTCGTTAAATTATTGATATAGAGTGCTTTCACAGCCATTAGTCTAAGCAGAATAAAGCTTCCTAGGTTATCATGCTTGGATGAAAGACAATATGCCTAAAAGTAATATTTTACCGCCACAGACACAAGATGAACTCATGCAACGCTGCCAAATTTTGGCGGGTAAGACATTAGGTCAGATCGCCGCCGAATTAAAGGTTGATGTGCCAGAGAACTTGCAACGACATAAAGGCTGGACTGGAATGTTGCTAGAGTCATACTTAGGTGCAGATGCAGGCAATCAAGCAGAACCTGATTTTATTGGTTTAGGTATTGAAATGAAAACAATGCCGCTTAATAGCCTCGGCCAGCCAAAAGAGTCCACTTATGTTTGTACGGTTTCTATGCGGCAAAGTGGTGATCTGGTTTGGCAAGATAGTTGGGTAAGGCGTAAATTGTCACATGTGTTATGGGTTCCTGTCGAAGCGGACCCTAATATACCTTTAGCGGAACGCTATGTTGGTAACGCATGGTTATGGCAACCAACTGAAGAGCAAGATGCCATTTTGAAGCGTGACTGGGAAGAGTTAATGGATCGCATCGTTTTGGGTGAGCAAGCGGACATTACAGCGAAAGAAGGTGAATATATGCAGCTCCGACCTAAAGCAGCAAATAGTCGAATCTTGGTTAAAGGCGTATCGGCCCATGGGGAGCAGGAGTTTATAAATCCTAAAGGCTTTTATTTACGAACTTCGTTTACTAAATTGTTACTACTTACTGCATAATATCGGTAGGATTTAAAAAATGAAAATAAGCGAGAGAGTGCTGTGAAAAGTTTAAATGTATTAGTTGTTGATGGATCGGCGGCCTTTCGTGATGTCGTGCGAGAAATTCTGGAAAAAGCAGGGTGTATCGTCACAATTGAAAATACAGGAGCTGAAGGGTTGAAGAGTATAAAGCTTCAAGACTTCACCTTAATATGTACGGGCTATCATTTACCTGATATGGCGGGAGTTGATTTTTGTAGCCAAGTTCGAGGCTTGCCAGAATACAAGCATACATCACTGCTCTTGTTAACGGCCGAAGATAATACTGCAACATTGAAAAGAGCGATGCTTGCCGGTGCAACCGATATATTCAATAAGCAGGATATTGCTCAACTCGAAGCCTATGTTCAACGCTTGGTAACAAGAGAAACTCGCACCATTACTGGTCGAGTATTATTTGTAGAAGATTCTGCCGCAGTACAAGGTGTTTTTCTCGATATCCTTATAGAGATGGGGCTCGATGTTGATGCATATACACGTGCTGAAGACGCATGGATCGCCTATCAACGTGGCGGCTATGATCTGGTCATGACTGACATCATATTAGAAGGTGCGATGAGCGGTGTCTCATTAGTTCGTAATATTCGACGACTGGATGGTGATGATGGTGATGTTCCTGTTATTGCGATATCGGGCTTTGATAATGTCTCTCGCCGAATAGAGCTCTTCCACTTAGGAATTAATGATTATGTGGCAAAACCAATCATTCAAGAAGAGTTAATAGAGCGTGTTTATAATCAAATTCATGGCTACCACATAAAACTGGAATTACGCTCACAACAACAATCTCTTAATAGAATGGCGATGTTAGATGAGACGACACAGTTGTTTAATCGCTATTCTTTACGAGAATTTTCAGGCCGCTACTTTAGTGATGTTGATAGAAATAACAGTTTTCTTAGCTTAGCCGTTTTAGAGATAGATGACTTCAAACAAATAGAGCAGGAAGATGGGGCAGAGAAGAGTCTTGCCGTAATCGCTGAGTTAGGGATCTGGTTAAAACGGATTGTGCGTGAAGCAGATATGGTGGCACGTTGGAAAGGTGAGAAATTTGTCTTTCTATTAGCAAACTGTGAGAAAGAAGCTGCAATGGATTTAATGTTACGCGTATCTTCTCGACTAAAACGCTTAAAGCCAGCAGATAGGTTAATTTCAGCTAGCATTGGGATTGCAACAATGTCAGTAGGTGAAAAACACAACCTAGCAAGTTTATTTCGCTTAGCAGATAGTGCGTTGGCACAAGCGAAAGAAGTCGGTCACGATCAAGTGTTTACTTTCGAAGGAGAGACTGGGGAAGTCTAGTTATCTCCATAATCAATGAAGGTGCTTGGGCATATATCCGTAATCATTCAATCTGCAAATTTTTTATTTGGTCATCCCAGCATGCTTTTAGCTGGGCTCTACTTAATACAATAGATTCTCGATAAAAACACTCGAGAATGACGGGGAGTGTAAGAAGCTGCACCTTCATTGATTATGGGGGGGGACTAAGTACCATAGTGTTGTGAAAAGCGGATGCATTGCTCGAAGTTCAGCATAAATACACCATGGCCACCATATTCAAAATCTAGCCACATAAACTCAATGTCAGGCCATTTATCCATAACAGCATAGTCACTATTACCGACTTCAACAAATAAGATACCTGTGGGTGTTAGGAACTTATGAGCATCTAATAGAATTCTTTCAACCAATGCTAAACCGTTATCATCGGCTTCAAGGGCAGACGTTGGCTCATGGTTATATTCTGCAGGTAATGTTGCCATTTCATCAGCACCAACATAGGGTGGGTTGCTGACAATGAGATCATATTTTTTACCATTAAGAGCAGCCCATAAATCAGACTGAATGGCATGAACATGCCCATTCAAATGATGCTTTTTAATATTTATCTTGGCAACATCAAGTGCATCTAAACTGATATCAACAGCATCGACTTGAGCTTCTGGAAATGCATCCGCACAAGCAATAGCAATGCAGCCACCACCAGTACAAAGATCAAGAATATCTGACACTGCCTCAGCTTGCATTAACCAAGGCATAAACTGATCTTGAATTAATTCGGCAAAGGGCGAGCGAGGAATTAAAACACGCTCATCAACATAGAAGGGCAAATTAGCAAACCATGCTTCATGTGTCAGATAGGGAACAGGGACGCGATCCACAACGCGTCGTTCAATTAAATCGGCAATGGCTTGCTTTTCAGCATGAGTCAGTCGGGCATCAGCAAACAGTTCCGGAAATTCAGTTGCCGGTAAGTGAAGACTATGTAGAATAAGTTGTAATGCATCATTAAACGCATCGACATTACCATGGCCATAGAACAGTTCGGCAGCATTAAATTGTGATGTAGCCCAACGCAATACATCACGTAGCGTATATAGCTCATCAATGACTGTTTTCTGAATGGATGCCATTTTATTTCGTTACATCAACGAAGTGACCAGCGATTGCGGCAGCGGCGGCCATTGATGGACTAACTAGGTGTGTTCGGCCACCTAAGCCCTGACGACCTTCAAAATTACGGTTTGATGTTGATGCACAATGCTCACCAGATTCTAAGCGATCTGCATTCATTGCTAAGCACATAGAGCAGCCAGGATCTCGCCACTCAAACCCTGCTTCAATAAAGAGTTTATCTAAGCCTTCTTTTTCTGCTTGTTCTTTAACTAAGCCAGAACCAGGAACGACTAAAGCTTGTTTTAATGTCGAAGCAACTTTACCGCCTTTAATCGCCGCGGCAGCTTGACGTAAATCTTCAATGCGAGAGTTTGTACATGAACCTATAAAAACGCGATCAAGTTGAATGTCACTAATTGCTTGGTTGGCAGAAAGTCCCATATAAGTAAGTGCTTTTTCCATGCCGTTGCGTTTAACAAGATCCGTTTCTTGAGCTGGGTCGGGTACATTTGCATCAACAGCAACCACCATCTCAGGAGATGTTCCCCAGCTGACTTGAGGTTTAATATCTTCAGCTTTAAGTACTACCGTTTTATCAAAAATAGCACCCTCATCACTATGCAAGTCATTCCATGCAGAAATAGCCTTGTCCCAATTTTCACCAGATGGGGCAAAAGGGCGACCTTGCAGATAATTGATGGTTGTATCATCAACCGCAATAACCCCAGCTCTTGAACCAGCTTCAATGGTCATATTGCAGACAGTCATACGACCTTCCATGCTTAATGCCTGAATAGCTTCACCTGCAAACTCAATGGTATAACCTGTTCCACCTGCTGTACCTAGTTCACCAATAATCGCTAAGACGATATCTTTTGCAGTAACGCCTGTTCTTACTTGACCATCAACACGAACTAACATGTTTTGTGCTTTTTTCTGGATCAGGCATTGTGTTGCTAAAACATGTTCAACTTCAGAGGTTCCAATACCAAAAGCTAAGGCACCAAATGCACCATGTGTTGAGGTATGAGAGTCGCCGCAAACTACAGTCATTCCGGGCAATGTTGCCCCTTGTTCAGGGCCAACAACATGGACGATACCTTGACGAATATCACCTAAGTTAAACTCAGTCACACCAAACTCTTTACAGTTTTTGTCTAAGGTTTCAACTTGTAAACGAGCAATAGGATCAGTAATACCTTGCTCACGTTTATTGGTGGGCACGTTATGATCAGGGGTAGCCAAAATAGAATCAAGACGATGTGGAACGCGATCAGCTAAACGTAAACCTTCAAATGCCTGCGGAGAAGTTACTTCGTGAACCAGTTGGCGATCAATATATAGGAGTGCAGTACCATTTTCATCGGTGCGGACAATATGTTGATCCCATAATTTATCGTAAAGTGTTTTTTCTGTAGTCATAATTAACTTATTTTTCTAATTTTTAGTCTGGGTATTATATATTAAAAACCTTCACCACAGAGACACTGAGTTCACAGAGAAATAATTATAAAAGGCTCTGTGATCTTCGTGTCTCTGTGGTGAATTCTAAATTTCAGGCAAAAAAAAACGAGTAGCCCGAAGACTACTCGTTTCTTTATGCTTTTCAGGAAAAGTGATTATTCCATATTAGCGTGACGATGACGCATTTCTTCTTCAGCAATACCGCGCTCATGGATTAGATGAGACACCATCGCTTCTAAGAAAATGAGTGTTGATAATTCAAACATAGTTCCCATAGGCATGCCCTTTGTAGGAGCAAAACTATCGTCACCACCGACTTGAATTGTCTGATCAGCTAAATCACCAATCGTTGAGCTAGCTTTAGAGCAAATTAATACTACTTTAGCGCCTTCAGATTTGGCTTTGTTAGTAAATGAAACAAGTTGAGTTGTTTCACCTGAGCCAGAGATAACGATTAATAAATCGCCTTCACGGATGCTCGGTGTACTAATTTCACCTTGAACAAATACTTCATAACCACTATGCATCAATCTCATCCCTAGGAAGTTACCAACCAGTTTTGAGCGACCTGCACCTGTAATAAAGATGCGTTTGGCATCATCACACATTGAAACTAATGTAGCTTCGAGTGAATTATCAGTATCACCAAGGATATTAGTGATTTTATTTAAGAGTAGATCACGATGCATTGTAATATTCCTTATGCTGCGTCAACTAAAGCACGTAATTCTTTAGCTGAGTCAGCTGGAGAATCTGCACCGTAGATTGCTGCACCAACAACAACGATTGAAGCACCAGCTTGAACTGTGCCTTGGATTGTATCTTTGTTGATACCACCAGCAACTGAGATTTTAACATCTAAGCCAAGACCAGCGATTAACGCTAGATCAGCAAAAGGTGTTTGACCTGCTGCTTGAGCATCAAGACCAGTGTGAACACCGATGATTTGTGCGCCGTTACCAGCTGCTGCTGTAGCAACTGCTGCTTTATCTTCAACACCGATTAAATCGATTTGAGCTTCTGCACCGTTTGCTTTAGAAGCATCGATAACGCCTTGGATTGTCGCCATATCAGCCGCACCCAAAACTGTAGTGATATCACCACCAGCTTCGAAGAAAGGAGTTGACTCGTAACCACCAGCATCCATAGTTTTAAGATCAACTAAGATTTTTTTATCAGGGTGAGCAGCTTTTAAAGCTTTAACAAGTTTAAGACCGTTGTATTTGATACAAGGTGTACCGATTTCTAAGATATCGACATGAGGAGCAACTGCTTCTGCTAAAGCCATAGTTGCGTCGAAGTCTAGAGAATCTAGAGCCATTTGGATTTCTGCCATGTTACATACTCCTAAAGTAGTAAAATTTAATTAGTACACGTTAAATACGCGACTAGGAACTATAATTCATTAATTAGCATAATGTCAATCGAGCTAATTACTGAGAAACATTAGCCCAAGAATCAAATCAATTTGAAACTTGGGCTAATAGATTTTGGACTTGCTATTTTAAAGCTTGAATTAAGCTTCAAGTTCCGCAAGACGGTTTGCAAGTAATTCTTCAAGAACGCCTAATGCTTTAGCAAAACCATCAATACCTTCAGATAGTTTTTCTGTAGCCATGCGATCTTCTGCGTGCATT
>JAQRMU010000041.1:32529-37136 GCA_028598975.1 Gammaproteobacteria bacterium
TATTGAGCAATCAGGTCACGACCTTTTTCGATTGTTGCATCAGTATCGTAAGATAAACGAGCATCTACTTCAGTAGAAACACGTTGTGGAACGATATCAAGAATTTTTAAACCAAATGATACAGCTAAACGATCGAACGCTAATGTTACAACTTCAGAAGCTGAAGCATCAGCACCTACTGTGTCACGAGCACCTTTTAAAGTGTCATCAACAATCGCTTGATATTCTGGCATTTGAGCTGCAGCAGTAATCAAAGATGGGTTAGTTGTTGCATCACGAGGAGTAAATTGCTCGATTGCTGCTATGTCACCAGTATCGGCAACGACAACAGTCATTTTTTTTAGTTGGTCAAGTAAATTTGCCATATCTAAAGATACCTTTATATTTTCAAAATTAAAAATCAGAAGCCGGTACTTTGGAATACTATGACCGACTTCGACTTGAGAACTACTTTAAAGAAGTAGGCTATTGAAACCTAACTTTTCCTTATTTTAAGTAGTAGTAATTGCGCTTGTATTTAAGCGTTATTACGGATGTATTTTTCTACACCAGTAAGTGCTGGAGCACTTTCAAGATTAAGAATGTAACGAGCAACACCAGTAAGTGCAGGCGTGTTCGCTTGGTTTTGGATGTAACGTTCAACACCTGTTAAACCATCGTTATTACTAGAGGTATTATTAGCAGTAGACTGCTCAGAATCTGATGAAAATAAACCTTTGAAAAAGCCACAAATTGAAGCAAAAAGACCTTTTTCACTCATGATTACACCCCTTAGTTATATGTTTAGTTTAGCCCGTTTATAGGCTGATTATTTTAAATTTGTGAGTTAAGCCAGAAGAATTAAAGAAGAAATAGGGCTTCCTTAGTTGTGCCTGCATCACAGTAGTTAAGCTATTTAAAATAGCTATGTCATGGACTGAAGGTGTGTTCCTTGACCCTCAGCGGTAAAAAAACGAGTGGCTAATTTAGCCACTCGCCTTTTCATTTCTTAAAGACTTTTATTTAAGTCTTATGCTGCATCAACTAATGCACGTAATTCTTTAGCTGAATCAGCTGGAGAATCTGCACCGTAGATTGCCGCACCAACAACAACGATTGTTGCGCCAGCTTGAACTGTGCTTTGGATTGTATCTTTGTTGATACCACCAGCAACTGAGATACGAACACCAAGGTTCAAATCAGCAATTAATTTAAGATCAGCAAAAGGAGTTTGACCTGCTGCTTGAGCGTCAAGGCCAGTGTGAACACCGATGATTTGTGCGCCGTTAGCTGCTGCATCAGTTGCACATGCTGCTTTATCTTTAACAGAGATTAAATCGATTTGCGCTTCAGCATTGTTAGCGTTAGCTGCACCAATTACACCACCCATTGTTGCTTTATCAGAAACACCAAGAACAGTACAGATATCAGCACCCGCTTCATAGAAAGGTGTTGATTCGTAACCACCAGCATCCATTGTTTTAAGATCTACTAAAAGTAGTTTGTTAGGGAATTTTGCTTTCAAAGCTGTAACAAGCTCAAGACCGTTATATTTGATACAAGGTGTACCAATTTCTAAGATGTCAACATATGGTGCTACTTGCTCTGCAAGTGCGATTGTTGCGTCAAAATCTAGAGAATCTAGAGCCATTTGAATAAGTGCTTTTGCTGCCATGTTGACATGCTCCTAAAAGTGAATAAGTTTAATAAATACGTTGAATCTACGCCCCGAGAATATAATCTAGCTTATGCGTTAATGTCAATTAATTAGCGTTAGACGGTGCCTAAGAGTTAAGTATCATGCTGGACATGGGGATTTAACCTATGCCAAGCTATGCCGTATATTAATGAAGAAGCGCAGTTTTTTAGCTGATATAAAGGTTTTGTGGCCCAAAATAATGAGTAAAATAGACAATCTTGCAGGTTTGATTATTGATATGGATGGCGTGCTTTGGCATGGCAATAATCCAATTAATGGTTTAGTAGAATTTTTTTCAACGCTGAGACAGTTATCACTGCCTTTTATTCTCGCTACGAATAATGCGAGCCTTACTCAGCAGCAATATGTTGATAAGTTACGCATCATGGGAGTGGATGTTTCTTTAGACGAGGTATTAACATCGAGCATGGCGACTGCACGGTATTTAGTTCACAATTTACCTGTGACTCAAAGGCGGGCGTTTGTCATTGGTGAAGACGGCTTGAAACAGCCCCTTGTTGAACAAGGGTTTATTCTTACCGATCTTTATCAGGTGAACCAAGCTGCGAAAGGTATTACTGAGCAAGGCGCTGATATTGTTGTTTCAGGTCTAGATCGGCAACTTACCTGGGATAAATTAGCCACAGCAACGTTGAATATTAATGCTGGCGCAGCATTTTATGCGACCAATGCGGATACAACCTTGCCAACAGAGTTAGGTGAGGTCATGGGTAATGGCGGTACTATTGCTGCACTTGAAGCGGTGACGGGCATTAAAGCGATAAGCATTGGCAAGCCTGAGCCAATACTTTATCAGCAAGCATTAGAAAAGCTCGGGACCACCACAGAAAACACGATCGCAATAGGTGACCGTTTAAACACTGATATATTAGGAGCCGTCAATGCGGGGCTTCGGAGCATATTGGTTCTCACTGGAATTTCTTCAGAAAAAGATATTGCCGATGTTGCGTATAGTCCAACATGGGTAATGGCTGATATTATTGAAGTGAGTCGACTATTACGGCAATCGGTATAAGCAACTGATATAAAACATTAAGGAAGGCACAAAATGAAAAAGATGATTAATGGTGTAGAGAGTTTATTAGAAGAAAGTCTAAATGGCTTTGCAAAGGCACATGACGATATTATTCAGTTTAATCATCAACCCCATTTTGTTCGTCGTAATGAAGCGACAAAGCAGGGTAAAGTGACTTTAGTTTCTGGTGGTGGTTCAGGGCATGAACCACTCCACACAGGGCTGGTCGGTAAAGGAATGTTGGATGCGGCATGTCCAGGACAAATATTCACCTCCCCAACGCCTGATCAAATGATGGCGGCGGCAGAGTCTGTTGAAAATGGTGGTGGGGTACTATTCATTGTTAAAAACTATGCTGGCGATGTGATGAACTTTGAAATTGCTGCTGAAATGCTGGAGTGTGAACATGCAACAGTATTGGTGAGTGACGATGTGTCATTACCCAAAGATCACAGTACAGGTCGCCGTGGCGTGGCTGGAACCTTAATTGTTGAGAAGATAGTGGGGGCCGCCGCAGAGCAAGGCCGAAGCCTTATGGAGTGTAAAGAGCTAGGTGATCGTGTTAATAATGCAACAGCATCAATGGGCGTGGCGTTAACAAGCTGTACAGTTCCTGCTATTGGGCAACCTACTTTTGATATTGGTGATAATGAAATAGAAATGGGAGTGGGTATTCATGGCGAGCGTGGTCGTGAACCTATGGATTTAGTTAGTGCAAGTGACATTGTTGAACACCTAGCAACTGCAATTGATGAAGATCTCAAACCTCAAAAAGGTCAGCAAGTATTGCTACACGTGAATGGTTTTGGCGCAACCCCATCAATGGAGTTATACCTAATCTATGAACTAGCGGCAGAACATTGGGCTGAGAAGGGAGTGAAAGTGACACGTTCTTTAGTCGGCAATTACACGACATCATTAGATATGGCAGGTGCATCAATTACGCTAACCTTACTCGATGATGAATTAACAGCTCTATGGGATGAGCCTGTGCATGCCGCTAATTTACGCTGGGGCTGTTAAAAGGAAGAGCAGCCTTTGGGTATTAATAGTGAGTTACTGCTGAGTTAAAACGTCAACAATCGCACAAATCATTAACTGACTAGTCCGAGCGCCAGCATCAATATGACCTTTTGATCGTTCACCTAAGAAAGAAGCTCTTCCTTTTGTGGCTATCAGGTCTTTAGTTGATTCCATACCTTTAATGGCTTCTGCCACAACATTATCTAATTGTTGATTAATTTCCACATTATTAGCTTTATCAGCAAACAAACTATTAGCTACTGGAATAAGCGTGTCCAGCATTGTTTTTTCACCAATATCTGCTTTACCACGTTGTTTGACAGATTCTACCCCGGCCATAAAAATATCAGGGAATGTCGAGCTATCAAAGTCTTTGCTTTTTGCTGCTTTAGCCATGCTAACAAATAAGGTTCCAAATAAAGATCCTGAAGCTCCACCCATTGTTGACATTAAGGTCATACCTATTTTCATCAGGGCGGGCGACCATTCAAGTTTTGCTAATTCATCACTAATCTTAGCTAAAGCCTCCAAACCTCGTTGTAGGTTTACCACATGATCGCCATCACCTATTGCTCGATCAAGTTCAGTGACTTCTTCTACATTATCATTAATGGTTTTTTGTAGGGTGGCAATAAGAGCTGGTAATAAAGTTGTGTTAGTTGTCATTGTGTTTCCATGGTGATTGTATTTTTAAAGTTCATAATACCTAAAATTTACCACAGAGGCATGAAGAGCACAGAGGATATATATCCAAGCTACTTGAAGATGCAGAATTTTAAAACCCGTCATCCTCGAATGTTACCCAGTCAAGCTGAGCACAAGCTTTATCGAGGATCTATTATTTTAAGCAGATCCCAGCTAAAAGCATGC
>JAQRMU010000041.1:37236-39141 GCA_028598975.1 Gammaproteobacteria bacterium
ATGAACGTGAACCACAGAAACATCAAAAATGTAGGAGCGCGCTTTAGCCGCGAAGGGGGTGATAAGTGGCTAGACTGTTTTATGATTTAAAGTCTTTCGCGGCTGAAGCCGCTCCTACAGGGATAGGGTGTTAAATAATAGGCAAAAAAAAGCCCCAATCCGAAGACTGAGGCTTTTTAAATCTTACTTCAGAATCAAATCATACGATTTGTTTCTTTAGGTTGCTTGTATTCGATTTAGAAGAATACGAAACCACCGATAGCGAAGATGTCTTGGTCAAGAACATCGCTATCATCATTTTCGATGTTTGTGTACTCAGCAACCAATTTAAGGTTAGCATTTACATCGTGGTATACACCAACTGTTACACGTTCTGATTCATCAGCACCATTAACACGGCTAGAAGACTCATCAGAAAGTTCAGTGTAGTTAGCAGATACTAAAGTAGTACCGTTGAAACGGTAACCAGCTTGAACGATGTATTGTTCCCATTCAAGTTTTTCTGAAGCTACAGCAGCTACTGGAGGTACAGCAGCAACAGAAGCAGTTGAATCTTCAGAATCAGAGTACTGAGCCATAAACTCAAAACCACCAACAGTTAAAGTACCACCAACTGTCCATGCTTGAGCATCTTCAGCTAAATCATCACGGTCTTCAGTCATAGCACTTAACCATGCTGTGTAAGAACCGCCGTCAAATGCGCCAGCGTAGCTTAAGTCAGCTTCGTAACGTAAATCTTCTTTATCTGCACCGTCAGCACCAGCTGCTAGAGATGAGATTGGAAGGTTACCGTTAGCACCTAAACGAAAAGCAGGACCTGAACCGTCAACGAAAGCTAAAGCTAGTTTGAAACCATTCATGTCTGGAGAAGTCCACTTAACTTGTGAGCGCCATGCAGCGTAATCGTAACCGAAACCGATACCACCTAAAGTTGTACCGCCGTTACCGCCTGTACCGTAACCTACACCGAATAGAGTCTGTTCAGTAAGGATGTTGTGTGAACCGTAAAGACCTAATGCTTTACCAGCTAAGATTTGACCAAATGAACCGTCAACTGTGAAGTAAACTTCACGTTGTTCAAATGTATCGTAGCTAGATTGGTTTGTGCCAGGGCTGAAAGAGATGTGAGCAGCGATATCAAGACCGTTGATTGTTGGTGCTTTCATATCGAAGTTTAAGAATGCTGGTAATAAACCATCACGGATTTCCGTAGTGTTGTTTTCGCCAGCTGCATTGTCGTCATCAGTGAAAACTACGAATTGGTTGATTGAACCACTAACGCCTAATTCCCAACCGTCGTTAGCTGCTACTGTTACAGCTTGTGCAGAAGTTGATGCAGCTGCGAATGCAACTAAACCAGCTAATACTTTTTTGTTAAATGTCATTTTAATATACCTATTTAATAGATTACTTTAAGTTTCTCTCGTAACCGGAGTAGAACTCGGTTGAGAAGCTATTTTCCCGATCTGGGGAAGTTTTGCAACACTTTTGCAACAAAAAAAGGAATTTTTTCCCACCGCCGGTCTTTTTGTGTTTTTTTTACCACAATTCTTTGGTTTTGCTATCCATGGGCGGGGGATTGTGTCGGACTGAAGTCCGACCTACAGTTTTAGTTTTCCAATTCCGGCGTAGGTTGGACTTTAGTCCAACAATATTACTAAGTCAGACTGAATATGCTCAAAAAAGTCTTGTGAAATATCATGGCGTTCAAGCAAATCTATTTTGAAGGGAAGCTCGGAGTCTGCAAATGTTTCACTAAGCTCTGCCATGATAGATGGCGCTAATTTAGTCGGGCTTGTAATTAATAAGTCTAAATCAGAGGTGTTACGTGCTCTGCCTTTTGTGCGTGAGCCGAAAGCGTGAACCTCACAAGGAGCGGGCAAATATTCTTTTAAGGTATCTAAT
>JAQRMU010000042.1 GCA_028598975.1 Gammaproteobacteria bacterium
ATCGGTGCGCCAAAAATTAAACCCGATCGGACTAGAGTTTGAAGGGAAGAATGTTTTATTGGTTGATGATTCAATTGTACGTGGTACGACATCACAACAAATAGTTCAAATGGCACGAGATGCAGGTGCACGTAAAGTGTATTTTGCTTCAGCAGCCCCACCTGTTCGCTACCCAAATGTCTATGGTATTGATATGCCATCACCAGAAGAGTTTGTGGCTCACGATCGTAACGTGGAGCAAATAAGAGAAGAATTAGGCGCTGATTGGTTGATTTATCAAGACCTAGAAGACTTAGAACTCGCAGTTAACAAGCATAATGATGTCGAAGGCTTTGATACATCATGCTTCGATGCCAACTATATTACGGGTGATATTGATCAGGCCTACCTTGACCATATTGACTCCCTGCGTAATGACTCAAGCAAATCTGAGGATGATAAATCCAATGCTGTCATAGAGTTACATAACAATTAAAAGGTTAAGTCTTGATATTGGGTTTGAATAATAATCCACCCATTTAGAGATTTCCATCTCGTGGGCCAAAGGATCATGGCATCCGTTGGCTTTGCGAAAAAAGCAATTTTACTATATAATTCCGTCGATTATGCATCAAAAACTACCTATAGAAATTGACCCGTTCAGATTAGCCAAAAGTGGTTTAATCTTAGAAGGTGAACTGCCGTTAAAAACAATGCGCCGTTTATCTGAAATGCTCCATGATGATGGTGGTTCCGTTCATGTAAAAATGAGCTTTGATGTAGATAAAGTTTTGGGTACACCATATGTAAATGGTGAATTTATTACATCGCTTCCATTAGTATGTGAGCGATGCTCTGAACCAATGCAATATGAAGTGAATGTTCAATGTTCGCTCGCTATGGTCAGTAATGAAAGGAAGATTGAAAGTTTAGCTGAACAGTATGAACCGTGGGTTATAGATAATGATGATCCCATCATATTGAGTTCAATTATTGAAGATGAATTGATTTTAGCTATCCCATTAATACCAAAGCATGAACATAGCTGCTTACCAGCTGAAGCATGGTTTGCTGGGGAAGAAATTGAAGAAGACGTTGAGAGGAAATCCTCACCGTTCGCAGTGCTTTCAGCACTAAAGTCGAAAGATTAGAAATTATTTATTTAGGTTAGGAGTTTACTAAAATGGCAGTTCAAAAAAGCAAAAAAAGTACATCACGTCGCGGCATGCGCCGTTCACATGATGCGTTAACAGCTGAAACATTATCAGTTGATTCAACATCTGGTGAATTACACCTTCGTCACAATGTAACTGCAGACGGTTACTACCGTGGTCGTAAAGTTATCGCTGATAAAAGCGAATAAGGCTTAATCGATTGAGCTTAACAATCTCTATTGATGCAATGGGCGGGGATCATGGACCTAAGGTTGTGATCCCCGCTGCTATTTCAGCTCTCAAAACTCATCCAAATGTAACATTGATTTTAGTGGGCGATAAAGACGTCCTCCAAAGTCACTTAAAACAGCATGATGCAGAAGGTAACGATCGTTTAGTTATTCACCATGCATCTCAGACTGTGGCAATGGATGAGTCTCCAGCACTGGCTTTGCGAGGTAAAAAAGACTCGTCAATGCGAGTTTCTATTAATCTTGTAAAAGATGGGACTGCAGCGGCATGTGTGAGTGCTGGGAATACTGGTGCATTAATGGCGACAGCACGTTTTGTGTTGAAGACATTGCCTGGCATTGAGCGCCCTGCAATTGTATCTGCTTTACCGACAATCAAAGGACACACCTACGTTCTAGATTTAGGTGCAAATATTGATTCTAGTGCTGAGCATCTAGTACAGTTTGCCGTAATGGGGTCCGTGTTAGCTGAATTAGTGGATGGTAAGAAAAATCCTACTGTTGGCTTGCTCAACATTGGTGAAGAAGAGATTAAAGGAAATGAGCGCGTCAAAGAAGCCGCTCGTTTACTTAAAGAAACAGACTTAAACTACCATGGGTTTGTTGAAGGTGATGGCCTATACGATGGTGAAGTTGACGTTCTCGTATGTGATGGCTTCGTAGGTAATGTTGCACTAAAAGCAAGTGAAGGCGTTATCCATATGATTCGTCACTTTTTGCGCCAATCATTTAGTCGCAATATTTTCACCAAGATTGCAGGCTTAATTGCTTCACCTGTATTAAAGCATTTTCGTGATGAATTAGATCCTAGAGCTTATAACGGTGCAAACTTTATTGGTTTACAAGGTATTGTGATTAAAAGTCATGGTGGAACAGATGAAATTGGTTTTGCAAATGCAATTAATATTGCAATCATCGAAGCCGAGCATGATGTACCAAAAAATATAAGTAAACACTTGGAAGCTTTGCTGGAAGGACATGTTGCATGATCTACTCAAGAATTGCTGGGACAGGTAGTTATTTACCTGAAAAGGTGCTGTCAAATCAAGATCTTGAAAAAATGGTGGAAACAACGGACGAATGGATCCAGTCTCGTACCGGTATAAAAAAACGTCACATTGTTGCAGAAGATCATACAACGACTGATCTTGCTTTTCTTGCAGCTGAAAAAGCGATTGAAGCCGCAGGAATCAATAATGATGATATTGATTTAATCATTGTTGCAACAACAACGCCCCCGCAAATTTTTCCAAGTACCGCATCATTGGTACAAGAGAAATTAAATATCAGTGGTTGTCCTGCTTTTGATGTTCAAGCGGTATGTACAGGCTTTGTTTATGCGTTAACCATTGCCGACAAATTTATCAAGTCTGGCAGTGTTAAAAATGCACTTGTTATTGGTGCAGAAGCATTATCGCGTATCGTTGACTGGACGGATAGAAATACCTGCGTCCTTTTTGGTGATGGTGCTGGAGCTGTAGTGTTACAAGCATCCGAAGAAACAGGCATCTTATCGACTCATATTCACTGTGATGGTAGTTACAATAAACTCCTTAATGTTCCTACTGGTCCAGGTGCTATTGAAAGTGATGATTCTGCCTATATTGAAATGCAAGGAAATGATGTATTTAAAGTAGCTGTACGCACTTTAAGCAGTATTGTTGATGAAACACTTGCTACAAATAATCTTAGTAAAAAAGATATTGATTGGTTAATTCCACATCAAGCAAACATCCGCATTATTTCTGCCACTGCTAAAAAATTAAGTATGCCTATGGATCACGTTGTCGTGACTGTTGATGAACATGGTAATACCTCTGCAGCATCTATTCCCTTAGCATTAGATGTCGCGGTACGCGATGGTCGCATCCAACGTGGTGAAACATTATTACTAGAAGCCTTTGGTGGTGGGTTCACCTGGGGTTCAGCACTACTAAAATATTAGCCTGAGTGCTTAAAAGTACCTTGGTTTATACCCTTCCTTCGAGGTTTATTAAATGAGTTTAGCTTTTGTATTTCCCGGTCAGGGATCCCAATCTTTAACAATGCTGTCAGACTTGGCAGTTCAATTTCCTGAAGTTCAAGAAACATTCTCACAAGCATCAGCTGCTTTAGGCTATGACCTTTGGGATCTTGTTTCTAATGGTCCTGTTGAAGAACTCAACCAAACAGATAAAACCCAACCAGCAATGCTGGCAGCTGGCATTGCTGTATGGCGATGCTGGCAGAAAACAACTGATATTAAACCTGATTTTTTTGCCGGTCACAGCCTTGGTGAATATACAGCGCTTGTTGCTGCTGGGGCATTAGACTTTTCAGATGCTATTAAATTAGTAGCGCAACGTGGTCAATTCATGCAACAAGCAGTTCCCGCAGGTGAAGGTGCCATGGCTGCGGTTTTAGGCTTAGATGATGATGCTGTTCGAGCTTTATGTGAAGAAGCTGCTGCATTAGGTGTTGTAGAAGCGGTTAACTTTAACTCGCCTGGCCAAGTGGTTATTGCAGGCTCTGTTGAAGCCGTCAATAAAGCGATCGAGTTAGCAAAAGAGCAGGGAGCTAAACGTGCACTTCTTTTACCTGTTAGTGTTCCTTCGCATTGTGCCTTGATGAAGCCAGCGGCTGATAACTTAGCATCTACATTAAGTAATATTGTAGTACAAACACCAGTAACACCTGTTATTCACAATGTCAGTGTGACAAGCAGTTCAGATTCTGATGAAATCAAGAGCTTATTAGCACAACAATTACACAGCCCTGTTCGTTGGGTTGAAACAGTGCAATATTTAGCACAACAAGGCGTTGATAAAATCGTAGAATGTGGTCCCGGTAAAGTATTAGCAGGATTAACTAAACGTATTGATAAAGCAGTTGTTGCATATCCTGTATTAGATTCGGCAACATTAGACAAAGCAGTTCAAGCATTAGGAGAAGCGTCATGAGCTTAGAAGGTAAAATAGCATTAGTAACTGGAGCAACACGCGGTATTGGTCGTGCAATCGCATTAAACCTAGGCAAACAAGGTGCGACAGTTGTTGGTACGGCTACATCTGAATCGGGTGCTGAAACAATTACTGCCTTTTTGCAAGAAGCAGGTGTAACAGGTTCAGGTATGGTACTTAATGTCACAGATGCCGACTCTATTGAAGCAGTTGTTTCTGCTACAGAGACAGAATATGGTGCACCAACTATATTAGTTAACAATGCAGGTATTACACGCGATAATTTATTAATGCGTATGAAAAATGATGAGTGGAATGACATCATTGATACCAACTTAACACCGATATTCACAATGACTAAACGTTGCCTTCGTGCAATGACTAAAGCACGTTGGGGTCGTATTATTACAATCACTTCTGTTGTTGGTGTAATGGGTAATGCCGGACAAACAAACTATGCAGCGGCTAAAGCAGGCGTTATTGGTTTTAGTAAGTCATTAGCTCGTGAAGTAGGCCCTCGTGGAATTACTGTTAATACAGTTGCTCCAGGTTTTATTGATACAGATATGACAAGCTCTTTATCAGATGATCATAAAACAGCATTGTTATCACAAGTGCCTATCAAACGTCTTGGCGAACCAGAAGAAATTGCCTCCGCAGTTAGCTTTTTAGCCAGCGAACCAGCCGCATACATTACAGGTGAGAACCTAAATGTAAATGGCGGTATGTATATGAATTAATGAGCTAATTTTATCTATAATGGGGTATTTGACACTAGGTTGATACCTTAATTATATGATTTAGCTTGTCTCTAAAGTGTCCGCACTATAAAATGCGTGCACGTTTTGTGTATTTAACCAGTGAAGGAAACATACGTTATGAGTGATATCGTAGCTCGAGTAAAAGACATTGTTGTTGAACAACTAGGTGTTAACCCAGATGAAGTTACAACTGAAGCTTCATTTATTGATGATTTGGGTGCTGATTCTTTAGATACTGTTGAATTAGTAATGGCACTTGAAGAAGAATTCGAATGTGAAATCCCAGATGAAGATGCTGAGAAAATCACTACAGTTAGCGAAGCTGTTAATTATATTAATTCAGTTCAGTCTTAATATTACTAATTGCTTGACCATAGCCGCCTAGAAGTGTTCATCCACTCTAGGCGGCTATGTTGTTTTAAGCGATAGCAAAAAGAAAGGGGAGACCAGATGTCTAAACGTCGTGTTGTTATAACTGGCCTTGGTGCAATCACACCAGTTGGTTTAAATGTGAAAGAAACGTGGGAAAATATTCTCGCGGGTAAGAGTGGCATTGCACCGCTTACGATCTTTGATGTTTCTGACTACTCCGTGCGTTTTGGTGGCAGTGTCAAAAACTTTGACATTACAACTATCATCCCCCGTAAAGATGCAAAAAAAATGGATACCTTTATCCACTACGGTATTGCCGCAGGTAAAGAAGCGATTGAAGACTCTGGTATCGAAGTCACCGATGAAAATGCCGAACGCTTTGGTGTCGCAATTGGAGCAGGTATTGGTGGACTTCCTGGGATTGAAGCTGGATATGATGCCTATTTGAAAGGCGGGCCAAGAAAGATCTCTCCATTCTTCGTTCCTAGTAATATCATCAACATGGTCTCAGGTAATTTATCGATCATGTATGGCTTAAAAGGCCCTAATATTGCAATTGCCACAGCTTGCTCTAGTGGTACTCATAATATTGCTTCTGCAGGCCGTATGATTCAATACGGTGATGCAGACATCATGTTGGCCGGCGGGGCAGAGATGTCAACGTGTAAGACTGGTCTTGGTGGCTTTGCTGCTGCACGTGCACTTTCAACTCGCAATGATGATCCCGAAGCGGCTAGCCGACCATGGGATAAAGACCGTGACGGCTTTGTTCTTGGCGATGGTGCAGGAATGGTCGTTTTAGAAGAGTATGAACATGCAGTTAAACGTGGCGCACATATTTATGCAGAACTCGCAGGATCAGGAATGAGTTCGGATGCATACCACATGACATCACCTTCAGTAGGTGGTGAAGGTGCAGCTCGTTGCATGAAAAATGCGATGGCTGATGCTGGGTTGTCGGCAGAACAAATTGATTATGTTAATGCGCACGGTACATCAACACCAGCAGGTGATGCAGGTGAAACACAGGCATTAAAATCAGCCTTTGGTCCCGCTGCTTACGATGTCGCAGTTAGCTCAACAAAATCAATGATTGGTCACTTATTAGGTGCCGCAGGTGGTGTTGAAGCAGTATTTAGCGTACTTGCCATTCAAGATCAAGTTGCTCCACCGACAATCAACCTCGACAATCCTGATCCTGAATGTGATTTGGATTATGTACCTCATACTGCTCGTCAGATGCCACTCGATGTAGCCATGTCTAATTCGTTTGGGTTTGGTGGAACAAATGGTACAGTTATCTTTAAGAAAGTAACTTAAGAGACTGATATAAAAGTGGTTCTTATTAACGGAAAGTCCGAAGATAGAATCGCCGTTGCAGATCGTGGCCTACAATATGGTGACGGTCTTTTTGAAACGATCGCATTTCGTGACGGTATTGCAGAGTTTATTGAAGCCCATCTAAAAAGGCTTTTAGATGGGTGTAAGCGACTTAATATTCCATTTAAACAGCTTGAATTATTGCGGGAAGAGTTGGCTGGCGTTTATCAGGAACTAAGCACTTCTAATGCTGTGATTAAAATAATCATTACGCGAGGTAGTGGTGGACGAGGCTACTATGCCGATGAGTCGATTGAACCAACACGCATTATTTCAACACATCCTTTACCAGCCTACCCAGAAAGCCACAGTTTAACAGGCGTTTCTGTTCGATTTTGCCAACACAAACTATCAGAAAGCCCAAGTTTGGCTGGAATCAAACACCTAAACCGCTTAGATAATGTATTAGCGAGGAGTGAGTGGGATAAGACGGATATTGCTGAAGGCTTAATGTTCGATCAATCTGGCAACCTGATTGAAGGCACAATGAGTAATGTTTTTATTGTGATAGCCAATGAGCTTGTAACCCCTTTATTAAACAAATCTGGTGTAGCAGGAATTATGCGCGCACAGATTATTCGTCTTACAAAGCAACTTGGCTTGGCTTTTAAAGAGCGTAGTATTACTCAAGATGATTTAAACAAGGCGGATGAAGTATTTGTTTGTAATAGTTTAAATGGTATTTGGCCTGTAATAGGCATTATTAATATAGACAAAAAATATTCGCGTGGCACCATCACGCAACAGTTACAACATGCCTTATCAACGGTGAAAAAATAAGATGCGCTTCATTACAAAGTTATTGATGTTTGGCATTATCTTATTAATTGTAAGCACCATTGTTATCAATTATGAACATAATCGTATTAAAACCTCCTTTTTAAATATACCGAAAGATGGCTTTGTTTATACCGTTAAGCCAGGTAGTAATCTCAAACAAATAAGTAGAGATCTTAAAAATGCAGGAATCTCACCATTTCCAGTCGAGTACTTCTACGTTTATGGTCGATTACAAAATAAGGCACATCTAGTTAAAGCGGGTGAATACCTTATAAAAGAAAATACTACCCTGCCTGAATTACTTGAACAGTTAACATCTGGCAAAGTAATTCAATACTCTTTCACTATTGTTGAGGGTTTGAGCAGTCAACAACTCATCGATATGATTGGTAATGATAGTCGGGTAAAGAAAACGCTCACAGAAACTGACTTAGCTAATGTAATGCTTGCCATTGAGTATGCGGGTCATGGCGAAGGCGAGTTTCTACCAGAGACCTACTTCTTTACTGCTGGCACAACAGATAAGCAACTATTGCAACGCGCACATCAATTGATGACATCAATCTTAGATGATGCCTGGAAAAACAAAGCAGAGAACCTACCCTATAAAACAAAATATGAAGCATTAATCATGGCTTCTATTATTGAAAAAGAAACGGGGATTGCTGAAGAGCGGGCTCAAATTGCCGGTGTTTTTGTTCGACGTTTACAGAAAGGGATGCGCTTACAAACAGACCCAACAGTTATTTATGGCATGGGTGCGCAATACAAAGGAAATATTCGTCGTAAAGATTTAAAGAAAGATACGCCTTACAACACCTACACTCGATATGGTTTGCCCCCGACACCTATAGCCTTGCCAAGTAAAGAAGCTATTTATGCAGCATTACATCCAGCGGATGGGAAAAGCCTCTACTTTGTGGCAACGGGACAAGATGGTCGCCATGTTTTCTCTAATACATTAGCAGCTCACAATAAAGCTGTTAGAAAGTACCAGTTGAAAAAGAAAAAATAATGAATTCACTATTTATTAGTATCGAAGGAATAGAAGGGGCAGGGAAGTCAACACAACTCGCCTTTATTCAGCGTTATTTATCTGAAAATGGTAAACAGCTAAAAGTAACACGTGAACCTGGTGGAACAGAATTAGGTGAAGCTATAAGGACATTGCTATTAACTCCGACAGAAACAGGAATGGCGGTTGACACTGAACTTTTACTAATGTTTTCAGCCAGAGCAGAACATGTTGCACAAGTTATAAAACCAGCTCTTAATCGTGGCGAATGGGTGTTATCAGATCGCTTTACCGATGCCACATTTGCCTATCAGGGTGGTGGTCGAGGTATTGACCAACAACGAATAAATGAACTAGCACAGTGGACATTAAATGGTTTACAACCTGATCTAACATTGCTCTTCGACTTACCCGTTGAATTAGGACAGCAACGCGTTCTAAGTAGAAACCAAGGTGTAGACCGCTTTGAACAAGAAAAAGTCGATTTCTTTCAGAAAGTAAGAAACTGTTACTTACAACGTGCCGAAAAAGAACCAGAACGCATAAAAATCATTGATGCCAGCCAGCCTATTGCTGAGATTGAACATCAACTAACGCTTATTCTTCAGCCGTTATTATAAATGCTGTATCCATGGCAAGAATCTCAATGGCAGAATATTCGCCAACAAATGAAGCAACAGCGCTTACCTCATGCGCTCATTCTGACAGGTGCATCTGGCCTTGGGAAACTAAGTTTAGCGAACCATATTGCTGCAACAGTACTCTGTGAGAGCAATCAAAATCAAGAAATATGTGGCCGCTGTCATAGTTGTCAGTTATTTATAGCAGGTAGCCATCCGGATCATAACCTTATTCAGCCGGAAGAAGCTGGCAAACAAATTAAAATAGAACAAATTCGTCAGCTCAAAGATAAACAAGAGCTGACACCAACGGTTGCAAAATGGAAAACCGTTATCATATCTCCTGCTGAGAACATGAATATAAATGCCAATAACAGCCTATTAAAGTTACTTGAAGAACCGCAAAAGAACACGGTATTAATTCTGATTTCAGCAAAACCTGAACAATTGCCAATTACCATTTTAAGCCGTTGTCAGAAAGTAAGCTTATCGCCACCACCTAAAGAGAATGCAATTCACTGGCTACAACAACAAAGCGCAGTTGCTAAACAGGCAGATGATATCTTACCTCTACTGAAACTAGCCAAAGGAGCACCTCTTGCTGTTTTAAATATGCTTGAAACTGATTTAATAAATAAACTTCAACAACTTGATGATGATTTTGAATCCTTATTACAAGGACAAGCTAACCCAGTGCTTTTAGCTAAAGATTGGTTACACTATGATCTGTTGATGGTGTTTAATTATTTACAACATAATATAAAAACACGCATACTAAAAATACAAGAGCAGGATAGCAATTGTGATAGTGCACAATATTGGACTATTTACGATTGCATCATCGCAACAATAAAGTTAATATCGTCTTCAAATAATATTAACAAGACATTGTTAATAGAGCAGTTTATGGTTTCAGTGATAAAACGAGACCTAAATAAAACATCAGTACTTAACCGCTAAAGCTTAAGGTAAAAAACTATGGCCATGAATCCACGGAAAGGTATTTTGTCACTTAAGATCAGTGATGAAAACATGCTTTATCATGCCTATATGCCCTTTTTAAAAAGTGGTGGGATATTTATCCCAACCAATAAAGTTTATGGATTAGGTGAAGAAGTCTTTATTTTATTAACATTGATGAAAGAAGCAGAGAAAATTCCAGTGGCAGGAACCATTGCTTGGTTAACGCCAAAAGGTGCACAAGGTAATCAAGCCGCAGGAATTGGTGTTCACTTTAGCGATCTTGATGGTGCTGGAGTCTCAGTAAAAAACAAAATTGAAACCTATTTGGCTGATCGATTGAAATCCGATAAAGTCACACACACAATGTAACCCCAAGAAGTTTAAACATGTTTATAGACTCACACTGCCACCTTAATTTACTGGCAGAAGAAGAGGGTGGCTTAGAAACTGTCATCACTCAAGCAAAAAATAATAGCGTCGACCATATTCTATGTATAGCCATAGATAAAGCCAGTTGCCATGAAGTTATCTCGATTGCAGAAAATCATGCAGATATTACTGCAAGTGTCGGTATTCACCCTAACGTCGATCAAAAGGAAAGCTTCACTATTGATGAGTTAGTGAGCCTCGCACAGCATGATAAAGTAATTGCAATCGGTGAAACAGGGCTTGACTACTTTCGTAGCGAAGGTGATTTAGAATGGCAACGCGATCGTTTTCGCACACATATTGAAGCAGGAAAACAGCTTAGAAAACCCTTAATTATTCATACACGTGAAGCACGTGATGACACCATGGATATTCTAGAACAAGAGGGTGCAGAACAGGCCGGTGGCATTATTCATTGCTTCACCGAAAATTGGGACACCGCCCAGCGTGCCTTGGATATTGGTTTCTATATTTCGCTCTCTGGTATTGTGACATTTAAAAATGCAGTTGAACTACAAGATGTTGCAAAGAAACTACCACTCGATCGTATTTTAATAGAAACCGATGCACCTTACCTAGCCCCCGTACCTCATAGAGGGAAAACAAATAAACCTGCATTCGTAAAACATGTCGCGGAGTTCCTTGCTGAATTACGTGGTGATACCGTAGAAAATATTGCTAAAGCAACGACTGCTAACTTTCATCAACTGTTTCCAACAACACGATAAGGTCTAAGTATGAAATGTAGACAACTCATACATATCCTGATCGCACTCTGTTTGTCGATAAGCCTTGCAAGTTGCGCGGATAAAGCACCTCTACTTACTCCCCTAGGTGATGAAGCAGTCATTCTTTCATTTGGTGATAGCTTAACCTATGGCTCAGGCGTTAATAGTACAACGCAAAGCTATCCGGCTGTCTTATCTCAACTGACAAATTTGAAGGTTATTAATAAAGGTATTCCTGGAGAGGTGAGTGAGGAGGGGATTGAAAGATTAGTAGATGTACTACAAGAAACCCAGCCCAACCTCGTCATCCTTTGTCATGGTGGCAACGATATTATTCGTAAACTAGGTAAGGAACAGCTTAAAAATAACCTTAGCAACATGATTGAACTCATTCAAAGTTCAGGTGCTGACGTTGTATTAGTCGGCGTGCCTAATTTTAACTTAATGTTAAATGTGCCTGAGTTCTATTCTGAATTAGCCGCCCAATACAACATTCCTATTGAACTCACTATCTTGCCTAAAATAGAGCGAAACCCTCAAATGAAATCAGACCAAATTCATCCAAATGTGAAAGGGTATCGCCTAATGGCCGAAAGTATTAACAACTTATTGCATGAATCAGGTGCTTTTTAACTACGCTTCTAGCATTTCTGAAATCAAAATGTCGCATGAACCACAGCCAGTACAAGCGCCTGTTGCATCAGAAATTTGGTCAAAATCTGTTACGCCGTCATCAATAAGAGATTGAACCTTGCCTCTTGTTGTACCCGTACATTCACAAATGACATCATCATGGTCACTCGTATTTTGTATCGTATTTGTCATAAAAAAAGAGAATAAACCTTAATAAAATAGCTGACCATTGTAAATGATTTAGCACTGATACAGAAAATTTATACGACACCATAAAAGTAGCAAAGTAATGATAAACCAAGAAAAAGTAAGCATTGGATTAGAAAATCCAAAAAGTCCAGATAATGTCAGTTCAGTTATGCGAGCTGCAGGAAACTATCAAGTGGATAGCATTTTATACACTGGCACACGCTACCCCCGTGCATTAAGCTATCAAGTTCGATCAGTAGATATGAGCCGAAAAGTAAGTAAAGGCGTATCTGTATCAGGCGTTGAATGCCTTATCAATTCAGTGCCAGAAGGCATGAGTATTGTCTGCGTTGAACTTGTAGTCAACGCAACACCATTACCTGAATTTGAACACCCTGAAAATGCGTTTTATATTTTTGGCCCTGAAGATGGGTCCATAAGCCAAGGTATTATCGACAAAGCTGATTCGGTTGTATATGTACCAACAGTAGGGTGTATGAATCTTGCGGCATCAGTCAATGTTCTTCTCTATGACCGTTTAGCAAAAAACAATATTCATGCAACTGATAACGATCTCGTCAGGAAAAGTCGAGATACTAATAATCGTCTAAAAACACCTTTATAACTCGATTATATAATGGTGTTGGGCCTCAAATCCCTAATGCTATCGCCGTATGGTGGAAAGGATATTTTTTACAATTTTATTATTACTCCCGCTTGCCGTAAATTTGTTCGTCTTTTTAATATCCAACTATTTTATTGAGTACGGGTTAACTTGCTAACGCCTCAACTATTTGTTCAGGCTTAACCGGCAGACTTCTTAGTCGCACCCCAACAGCATTAAAAATCGCGTTACCAATAGCTGGACAAACGGCAATTAACCCTGGCTCTCCCAATCCAGTTGGTGGTTGTTCACTGGCAATAAACTGAATGTCTAACTCGGGTACATCTGCCATTCTAAGTGGTGTGTAATTATGCAAATTTGTACCTTCCACCTGTCCCTGAGAAATCTCTGTATGTTCGTGAAGTGCGATACTGACACCCCATAACATGGAGCCTTCCATCTGTGCCAGTGCACCATCGGGGTGTACTGTTGTTCCACAATCAACGACTGCATGAATTGATCTGGTCAAGTTAAGCCGCACACATTTCTTTTACACTTTCGAACTCAATAGGCGACATGTCATTTAATGTCGTATGTAATCGCTCATAGTTGTAATATTTAATATATTTTTCAACATCTACTTGCATGCTATTTCGACTTTGATGAGATACATGTAGCAGCCACTCATTTTTCAAGCTACCAAAAAATCGTTCTACTACAGCATTATCTAAACAAGCACCTCGACCACTCATCGAAGCAATCACTTTATTACGCTTGAGTAGTGACTGATAACGTTTGCTTGTATATTGTGAACCTCGGTCACTATGGAATAGTAAGCCCTCTGCTGGTTGTCGTAAGTTAACAGCCATTTGAAATGCTCTCACCGTTAAGTCAACGGTCATACTCTTACTCATTGCCCAACCAACAATACGGCGTGAATGTAAGTCCATCACAATAGCTAAATACATCCAGCCTTGATGTGTTCTTAAATAGGTAATATCTCCTGCCCATACCTGATTAGCTTTACCAGGGTTAAACTGCCTATCAAGCAGGTTGTCTGTAACTAAATGACTATGCTTTCGCAGTGTTGTTACTTTATAAGCTCTTCGTTGCTTCACCACTAAACTCAGTTTCATCATCAAGCGTCTTACTCGATAAATCCCCACACTAAAGCCTTCTTTGCGTAATAATTTCACTAATGTTCTCGCGCCTGCACTTTGGCGGCTCGCATTAAACAATGATTTACAACGACGATAAAGCATCAACTCTTGCTCAGTAATGATTTTTGCAGGTCGCTTAAGCCAAGAATAGTAGGCTGAACGGCTAACATTCATTACCTTGCAAAGAGAGATTGCTGAATAAGTCGGTTGATGCTTTTTAATGAAGTCGTATTTTATTTCATTTCTCTCGCAAAGAAGGCAGTAGCCTTTTTTAAAATATCTCGCTCCATCAATAAACGTTTATTTTCTTTCCTTAGCTTTATGAGTTCAGCATGCTCACTTAATAGCGTGCCATCACTTGATTGCTTAGCGGTTATCTTGTCTTTCCAGTTATAAATTAACTTGGTTGTATGTTAACAAAAAGGTGGAAACAGGCTGGTACTCCTGCTGTGACGCCACATGATTTTCGTAGAACGTTCATCTCTACTTTACTTTCCAAAGGTGTTGACTTGTTAACTGTCCAGCGTATGGCCGGGCATAGTGATCCGAGGACAACAAGTGGCTACGATTTACGACCTGATGAAGATATGAAAGCTGCCGCAACATTGTTACATTTGCCTTATAACAGTTCGATTTAAGCGATCACTTTGTTACGAGCTGATTTGATTCACTTAATTTCTCCTGATTTATGGTTATCTAATTAACTCATTTTCTTTGAAATAAAGAGGGTTAGTTGGAAAAAGTTTAATGAATTACTTGGACGTCCAAACACTATCGGCACTCTTATTTGCTACCTTTGTTAGTTCGCATAATGCATATTATGTAAAATAGAGCCGCGAAAGGAAAAACTCCTATTAAATAACTGTGAAAATTCATTAAGCTCTGGAATTTAATTCATACGCTGGAATTCCTGAAAGTAAGCGCTAGCAACACCTTATGTATTAGCGTTAATTTACTCTATGTTAAAAAAGCTTTATTTTTTTGACCGTAAAAGATATTGCTCTGAAATTTTGTTCTATCATGCAACAACCTTTGCCGATCTTTTAAATCTTGATAGCTATGCATAACGTTAATCCCTTTTGTTTAAAATAACATTTGTTAACATGCCAACTTAAGTAAGATAGCCTTAACTGTATCGCCATCCCATTTAACATCTAATCCCACATGTTTTGCTGCTTCTAAAATCGTTGCCGCAGCCTTTTCCTTCGTTTTGCTACTTTCACCATCATAATAAATATAAATTGAGTCTACTGCCTCAAGCATGGGGCCAAATCCTAAAGGATCCTGCTTAGCCTCATCCCTAGCATGTTTTGTGTTGGCTTGCCTGGTTGGATATACATTAGTTTAATATCCATTGCTTGTGCCCAATCTCGTAGTGCTTGTGAGATGTATTCTGGTCCGTTATCACATCTAATAGCTTCAGGCTTA
>JAQRMU010000043.1 GCA_028598975.1 Gammaproteobacteria bacterium
TTACAGTTTTTAGTGGTGATATTGGGAGTGATATTTTCCTGTATAATATCCCGCTTGATGTTAAGTCTGCACTACCGAGTAGTACGTTTATCCAAAATATTTGAAGATATCGCGGTAGTATTTTCAGGCTGTTTCAATTTCAAATTAAAGCGTTCCGTACGTTTTGAATAATTCACTCTGTAAAAGGAAAAAACAAACATGCTGTTATCAGCTAAACAAGACTGGCTGGGTAATATCCGTGGGGATATTCTTGCTGGGATCGTCGTTGCTATTGCACTGGTTCCCGAGGCTATCGCCTTTTCAATTATCGCCGGTGTTGATCCTAAAATTGGTCTTTATGCTTCGTTTGCCATTGCTGTAATCATTGCTATCGTAGGTGGACGAGCAGGTATGATTTCTGCTGCAACGGCTGCAACCGCATTGCTGATGGTGACGTTAGTTAAAGACCATGGCCTGCAATATCTCTTAGCGGCGACAGTGTTAGCAGGTGTGCTACAAATTCTGGCGGGGTATCTTAACCTCCATAAGTTTATGAGCTTTGTGTCCAAGTCTGTGATGACAGGGTTTTTAAATGCTCTAGCTATTTTGATATTTATGGCTCAAGTACCTGAACTTATTGGTGTTACATGGCATATGTATGCCTTAACAGCCTTTGGCCTGGGAATTATCTACTTATTTCCGTATGTACCCGTTGTCGGTAAAATTTTACCATCACCACTGATCAATATTATTGTTTTGACTTTGATTGTCTACTTTATGGGCATAGATGTTCGTACTATTGGTGATATGGGTGAATTACCTGATACATTACCCATTTTCTTGTGGCCAGACGTACCGTTTAATATGGAAACATTATTAATCGTATTGCCATATTCAGTGTCTATAGCCGTTGTAGGTTTATTAGAGTCATTATTGACTGCTAACGTGATTGATGAGCTAACCGATACTGAAAGTGATAAAAAACGTGAATGTAAAGGCCAAGGTATTGCTAATATCGGTTCAGGTCTGATTGGTGGTATGGCGGGCTGTGCCATGATTGGTCAATCTATTATCAATGTGAAATCAGGTGGTCGTGGTCGATTGTCGGCAATGGTCGCTGGTATCGTATTATTAATTTTGGTCGTTTTCTTAAGTGATATCTTAAAAATTGTACCAATGGCAGCGTTGGTTGCTGTGATGATTATGGTATCTATTGGTACCTTTAACTGGATTTCAATCAAAGAATTAAAAACGAACCCAACAAGTGCATCAGTCGTAATGGTTGCGACTGTTATTGTTGTGGTGTGGACACATAACTTAGCATTAGGTGTGTTTACTGGTATTTTAATTGGTTCATTGTTTATGGCTCAGCGCCTAAGTCAGTTTATGTATGTTGACTCTCAATACGATGATGCATCTGATACCCGTAGCTATAATGTTATTGGGCAGATCTTCTTTAATTCATCTGAGCGCTTTATCTCATTTTTTGATTACAAAGAAGCAGTAGATAAGATTGTTATTGATGTACATCGAGCACATTTTTGGGACATTACCGCAGCTTCGGCGTTAGACAAGGTAGTTATCAAATTACGTCGTGAAGGTGCCGATGTCAGTATTATTGGCTTGAATGAAGCGAGTGAAACATTATTAGATAAGTTTGCTGTGCATGACAAACCTGAAGAAATCGAAAAAATCATGGGAGGGCATTAAGAATGACTGCTGTAAGAAAAGGACGCATCCTAGCTGGAATTGACGGTTCAGATCTAAGTAGTTCTGTTATTGATTATACGATTTGGATTTCTAAACAAAGCCAATCTCCAGTGAAGTTTTTACACACAATTGAACATTCTCACCAGAGTGATATTCCTCATCATGAAGGTAATTTAACGCCTAATATGAAAGAACATTTGCTAGAAGAGCTTTCAGATGAAGAACGCTTAGAAAGTAAGCAGTTGATTGCAGATGGTAAAACGATTATTAATAATGCGCGTGATAAAGCTGAACAAGCTGGTTTATCGGATATTATTGCCAAACAACGTCATGGCACATTGCCAGAAGCATTGGTCGACTTAGAATCTGAATTATCAATGGTTGTACTGGGTTCAAAAGGTGAAGATCACACGGGTGACAAACAAGGCTTAGGTGCACAGTTAGAAGAAGCGATTAGAGCGATTCACACGCCTGTCTTTATCGTTAAAGGTGAGTTTGCAGAGCCTAAAAAAATGATGTTTGCCTATAATGGTAGCCCAACATCAAAAACAGCTTTGCAATTAATAGCTCAAGGTCATTTTTGTAATCAAGCCTTAGATATTCATGTGGTCAGTGTTAAAAGTACACTTGATGATGCACAAGTGCTAATTGATGAGGCGACAGCGGTGTTCGGAAAAGCGAATGTGGCAATAACCACGGCAGCACTAGCTGGTGAAGCGGTAGATGAGTTAACGGCTTATCAACAGAAAAATAATATTGATGTGACGGCGATGGGGGCATTTAGTCATGGCAAAATGCATGGCTTCTTTTTTGGAAGCTTTACTACGCGAATGTTATTAGAAAGTAATACTAACTTTTTGTTAATTAGGTAGTTTATAGCCGTATAAATATTCAAACCTCTAGTTGAGATCAACTAGAGGTTTTTTTATGTCACTATGATTTAGTTAGCATGATTTTTAGTGATGTAAAAAGCGACTACCCCTAACAATGTAAGCTTGACCATAACGGTTGTAACACATTGTGCCA
>JAQRMU010000044.1 GCA_028598975.1 Gammaproteobacteria bacterium
GCCGACCCTGCTATTACTGTGCCGAGTGCGATACTTCGCGTTATCCCCGGCGCAACCCAACCTACTCTTACTTTAACGGTTTCACCTTAAATGTTATCACTTCTCACTAAAAAATCTGCCAGCAACGGTAAAGGCGTATTGGTTTTAAAAACTGATGGCTTTGGTCTTCGCGGTACAGTTATTACCGGTAACCAAACAGAGTTACAGGTTGCCGCTTCGATATCATCTCGAGAAATTGATCCAGTTACCGCATTAACGGAAGTAATCACACAACTTAAAAATGCCCTTGGTAAACAATTACCAAGTAATACTTTGTTACTACATGTTAATGCCATTCCTGATCGGGTAGAAATTAACCAAAATGCTGATGAAACAACAAGTAGTAATCTAGCGGAAATGATGCGATGGGAAATGGAGAGCGTCGTTGCTGATCAATCTCCACTGTGGGATTTGAGCTGGTTATTAATGGGCCGTGGTTATATTAGTTCATCACAACGTGAAGAATTAGTGCAGATGGCATTGGATGAAAAACGGTTATCAGGCAAACATGGTGGCCGTAGCTCATTGAAGCTGGGAGAAGGAGAAATAGCCATTCGTGAACATTTTGCCACGCAAGATCAAGTATCAGAATGTTTACAGATCCAAGAAAAATTACAATTGCCTGATCAACGTTTGTTAACACAATGGCGACCTTTGCCAACTCCTGAAATACAAGATGAATATGGCATGGCTGAAACAACGCCTGCTCAACCTTATTTATGTAGCGCCATGCCGATGGCACAACATCTTCAGTGGGTTCATGCTATTAAAAAGGTAGGCAGTTTATCGGGCATTCCTAAACTGTACTTACGTCAGGTTTACCCTTTTGCTGGTAGCACGACACCCTTGATTGAGGATCCTCATGGAACAGTGCTGTTAACAGAGTTCCATTCAGCTTATGTTTATTGTGCTTTACTGGAACATGGGCAGGTGCAAGATGTGGTCATGGTTAAATGTTCTAGTCATGCATTGGATGTAGACACCTTTGCTGAGTCGTTGCATACAAGTCGCTTCACTGATGCGACACGTTGGATTGTTGCTAATATTGAAGGTCAGTCCGTTGAATTTATCTCACAATTAGAAACGTTAATTAACAAGCAAGCTGAGTTTCTACCTCAGGCAAGTAGTGCAAGGCTTAAAGAGCATAGTGTTATAAAAGTGAATGCCTTAGCCGAGTTCGGTGTTGTGAGTCATTTTCTGGGGCGTTCTCCATTAACAGTAGCTCCGCTTATGGGTATGCCTCCTCCTGATCCATTTTATCAAAGCAAGCGCTTTAAGGTTGCAATGGCCATTGCAGCTATCCCTCTCGCTATCGCTGCATTTGAAGGTTATAACTACCATCAAATAGAACAGCTAGAAACCGATCTAACAAAAAAACAAACAACATTGGCAAACTTTAAAACTTCGCGTGGCAATTCACGAAAAGATGTCGATCAAGCCAAACAAGATATTTTGATATATCAAGAGCTTGAAAATGAACTGGCAGGCATCCAATACAAAAAACAATTGGTTGAGCAGGTAATGATTAAACGACAAACTTTTGTTGAGAAGTTATTGCCACTCTTATCTGAAAATATCAATGATGGTGTCATCCTTGATACTTTACAGGAAACAGATTGGTACCAATTTACTGTGACAGGACGAGCAGTAGATCAAGCCAGCATAGATAACTTTAACCAAGTGCTGTCGATTAATTTAGAAGCCTTAGAAATGCATATTACGAGTAGTCCAAGTAGTTTCAGCAGTGATTCAGCTATCACTCAAGGTGGTATTTATATCTTTGAGTTTTTGATAAAACGTAAGGTGCAATCATGAGTGAGCAAACTTCAGGCGTAAGTCAACGTGAGAAATTATTAATCGGCGTTTTAAGTGGTGTTTTGCTTATAGGTGCTTATTTATTTATACGTGGCTCAATGCTCGATCGTGAAATTTTAGTACTTGAAGATACAATACAATCGACTCAAAAAAAGATCGATAAACAAAGCAAGCGGCAGTCTAAGCCTTTAACCATGCCTAAATATCAGGGTCGAAAAATCAAACAACGTGATATTGATAAGCTTGCAAAACAGATTGCAGAAGAAAATTCTAGGCTGTCAGGCTTTGGTCATGTCTTTATTGATTTGCGTGATAATGCCAGTTTGCCAAAGTTATTAGGTGAGATAACACAACGAGCCCAGTTTAATAACTTACATATTTTGTCTAAACGCCAACATCAAGGTGATTTAGTACAGATGGTGACCAGTAAAACTAAAACGTCTAAGAAGAAAAAAAATAACAAAACAATTGTTGCTACAAGTCCGCCTACAAACAGCGAATTAAAAAGACCTCTGTATGACTTACGTTTGCAAGGTGGATATGCTGCATTGCATGGCTTTATGATTGATTTAGGCCGACTGGGCTATTCAGTTGTTTTAACTCGACTTCGGATAAATTCCACCGAGCGCACAGCTTTAGGTGGTGGTCGTGTATTAGATATTGAAATGACGTTGGCCCTATAATGTCGCATCACGATTATTTAGAACAGTTTGAGAAGTTACTCAATTTAATGGTGAGTTTGAACGCGTCAGACTTACATTGTTCGCTTAATACCGCTCCCGTCATGCGGATCCATGGTTTGATTGAAGAGCAAACTGATTATGAACGGTTCGACCAAAACACCTTAAACGGGATGGTAGAAGCAGTATTATCAAGTGAGCAGTTAGCGCATTTGAAAACACAGCGAAGTTGTGATTTAGGTTATAGCAGTAATGAGTCACAGCGATTTAGGCTTAATATCTATTATGAACGAGGAAATCTGGCCCTTGCTATTCGTTGGCTTGAAGGTGAGTTTCATTCATTTGAAAAGCTAAAACTGCCTCCCCAAATTCGAGAAGTAGTCGGTTTCAAAGATGGTTTGGTATTAGTTACTGGTGCAACAGGTAGCGGTAAGTCTACAACTCTGGCCAGCATTATCAATGAGATCAATAAAACCCGACCATGTCATATTTTGACTATTGAAGATCCCATTGAGTTTATTCACAGCAATCAAACAGCCGTGGTACATCAACGTGAAGTAGGACAAGATGTGCCCTCCTTCGCCGATGCGATTCGTAGCGCAATGCGTGAGGATCCTGATGTTGTGTTACTAGGAGAAATGCGTGATCTCGAAACAATGCATGCCGCTATTACTGCAGCTGAAACAGGTCACTTAGTTTTTGCAACCTTACATACTAATGATGCTATTAGCACCGTCGACCGTTTATTAGACATGGGGGCAGAAAGCTTTTTAGTCGCCAGTTCATTACAAGCCGTTTTAGCACAACGTCTTGTTCGAAAAT
>JAQRMU010000045.1:0-14465 GCA_028598975.1 Gammaproteobacteria bacterium
AACAAAGCCTGCATAAATAAAGTGGCTCAGATATTGCTCTAAAACTCTAAACGTACTGAGATTTTAGAATAACAATAAGCCTAACAGCTTGTTTGAAATAACTATTAGGGGATTGCAATATGGCGCTTAACCATGTGGCTAGCAATGAAAATAGCGGCAAAGCGAATCAAAATCGGCAAATATTTACCTTTTTTGTTGAAGATATGATGTTCGGCTTAGATGTTGAAAATGTATTAATGCTTGGACAAGATGTTAATGATATTCAACGACTTCCTATCGAAGAGCGAGGATTTTGTGGTGTTACAAAGTTTCAAGGAGCTGTAGTGCCAGTCCTAGACTTTGCACATCGATTAGGAATTCCCTCAGGAATTGATAGTAAAACAGAACTACTTAACGTTATGACTCAGCGTGAACAAGATCATGTTGAATGGATTAACGCCTTAGAAGTTTCAATTAAAACAGGTGTGGCATTCACAAAAGCAACTAATCCAAAGGAATGTGCCTTTGGGAAGTGGTATAGCAAATTTGAAACACGAGACGAAACATTGCAAGAGCTATTAACGAGTTTTGAAGAACCTCACAATGCTATTCATGCCCTAGGCGATGAGTTAATATCCTTACGTGATAATGGCAAAGAGGCTGAGGCATTAGAGATTTTATCCCATGCCCGATCGACAACACTACGCCGACTTCGCGCATTATTTAACCGTGTAAAAGATCAAATAAACGGTGGAATGAGACAAGTTCTACTTTTTGTGACACTGGATGGTAAAACGCCGCGCTATGCATTAATGATTGATGAAATTAATGATGTGATGAATTATACGCCAGCAGATTATCAATCAAGCCGAAGTGGTGCGCTTGGCCTAATTAATCAAATTGAACATGTGATTGATGGCATATATACTCGTAAGAATAAGCCTGACTGTTTATATTTTGATATCAACAAGATGACAGATATCGATGAAATAATGAAAACAATGAATTAGATTTCATTATACTTTTTCAAGAAGGCCACCATAAGCGGTGGCTTTTTTATTTGTACTCACGGAAATGTAGTTAATGAAATCATCACCTTATATTACTGCGAATGGAATGGCCCGGCTGAATGAGGAGCTTGAACAGATTTGGGTCCGTCGTAGAGAAGTTGTTAAGGCACTCTCGGCTGCGGCAGCGGAAGGTGACCGTTCTGAAAACGCTGAGTATATTTACCGGAAAAAGGAACTACGGGGGCTAGATCGCCGTATTAGATATTTGCAACGCCGTATGCCTGATTTGCGTGTTGTTTCTGAGCAACCAAACGATATGACTAAAATTTTCTTTGCGGCATGGGTTCAGTTGGAAAATGAGTCAGGTGAAGAAGTTGAATATAGAATTGTAGGGCCGGATGAAATTGATCACCAAAAAGGAAATATCAGTTTAGACTCGCCCTTAGCACAAGCTTTATTGAGTAAAGAAGTGGATGATGAGGTGACGATTCATGTACAAAATGGCATGAAGAAGTATTATGTTGTTGCGATTAGATATGAATAGAACTTTGAGAGTATTTGACCCGATCACATTCGATCGGGTCAAAGATCAAGGTTGTTATGAGGTGTACATAGCTTCAATATCACTCTGGTGATGAATGATAACTTTGGGACGCTTTATTTTCATCGTTGCTGTCATTAAATCATTTTCAACCGTCCAAGGTTCAAGCGTTAGGGTCACTCTGCGAATACGTGCATAAGCAGGGAAATCATGTAGGAGCTGACGTAAACGTTTGACAATATCACTATGAAGCGCTTTGTCATTCAAACTATCATGGTTAAAACCATCTAAGCCATGATCTTTTGCTAACGCAAACCAGTGGTCTGAATCTAAAACAAGTAATGCAGATAAGAAAGATTCACCTTCACCGACAACAAGCGCTTGCTCAAATATAGGATCCATTATAATTGCTGATTCAATATCACCCGGTGGGACTTTTTCACCATTACTCAATACAAGAATATCTTTTATTCGTCCCGTAATATGAATATGTCCAGCTTCATCAATACGTGCTTGGTCGCCGGTGTGTAACCAGCCTTGAGCATTAATAGTTTGAGATGTTGCTTTGTGATTATTCCAGTAGCCGAGCATATTGCCTGGCCCACGGGCCAAAAGTTCATCATTTTCACCAATCATAACCGCAACACCGGGAATGGGGCGGCCTACACTACTTGGAATATTACTCTCTGGTGAATTGACACTAATAACAGGGCTTGTTTCTGTTAGACCGTAACCTTGTAGCAAACACATGTCTAAACCAATAAATAGCTTAGCAACCTGTTCTGGTAGTGCCGCACCACCACTAATGATAAGACGCATATTACCACCAAATCGTTCTTTTACTTTAGAGGCAACTAATTTATTTAAAAGAGGCCATAATAAGAAACTTGGATGCCACCAACCTCGGCCTTGTTGGTGTTTGAACCTTGCCCAACCAAGTGCGGCTGTTGTTTTAAATAATCCCTTAGCAATGACAGATTTATCAGCCAATTGTGCTTGTAAACGGGTATAGATACGTTCAAAGATACGTGGTACAGCAATCATAATGCTTGGTTTTACATTAAGCATATCATCTGCAAGTTGAGGAATGCCTCGTGCATAAGCCACTTTGGCACCGGCCATCATTGGTAAATAATAACCAGCAGTGCGTTCTAATGTATGTGACAACGGTAGAAATGATAAAAATATATCAGTAGGAAATACATCAAAAAATTGTAATGAACCTGAGGAAACAGAGAGCATATTATGATGGCTTAGCATCACACCTTTAGGTCGGCCTGTTGTACCCGATGTATAAATGATACTAGCAAGTTGGTGTGGTTCATTATCCCAATCTTTGATAATTCCCCAATTCTCAGGTAGCCAATTATCAGAATATACAGCAGGTGAAGGGAGTGCATCGTCATCATTATTATTGATGACAACACGTTTCAAGGCATGTTCTTCAGTGATAGAGGGAGCTAAGCGTTTCCATTGTCCAGCATTTTGTAAAAAAAGGAGTTTTACATCAGCATCTTGCAGAATATAGGCAACATTATCGGGGCGATCATCTGGGTATAAAGGAACAACAACTAAGCCAAGGCCCATTGCGGCTTGGTCAAAAAACACCCATTCTTTGCAGTTTTTTAGATTGATAGCAACACGATCGCCAGGTTCAAGGCCTTCTTTTTCTATAGCCTCTTGCCAGCGAGCAACCTGTGTTGAGACTTCTTCCCATGTAATATCATGCCATGCCTTATCTTTAGCATCATAGCTACGATAAGCCGCGTGGTGTGGGCTACGTTTTAAACGCTCTCGGAACAAGCCGTATAAGGTACCTGCCTGCTCGAGAGGGATGATATCCGTGGTGATTTCAGCCATGATATTGT
Organism: Gammaproteobacteria bacterium; assembly: GCA_028598975.1. Lineage (GTDB taxonomy): Bacteria > Pseudomonadota > Gammaproteobacteria > Nitrosococcales > Methylophagaceae. The sequence continues at coordinate 3,399 of JAQRMU010000045.1, forward strand.
CCTTTTAGATTATAAGAACAACCAACGCATTTGTACGCCTAAAATATCAACGCTGGCATCGTATTCACCTGTAAGGGTGTATCCATTAGCATCAACATCATTAATTTTAGGATCACTAACGAAAATATGTGTGTAACCTGCATCAACAGTAATATTGTTTGAGTATTTATATGTTGCACCCACTGCTACCCAAGTACGATCTTCACCCGGAATTCGAGGAGTTCTAAATTCATCTGAAATAGGTGTTTCATCATATGCAATACCAGCTCGAAATGCCCACTTGTCATTGTGGTCATATGATAGGCCTAAGCCATAACGCATGGTGTTTTCCCAGTTTTCAGGCTTGGAACTACTCGGCAATGTGCCATCAGAATTAATAGCTAACTCCTTGAAACGACTCCATCTTGTCCAACTAGCATCCGCCATTACTGCCCATTTATCATTAATTTGATGATGAACTGCAAAAGAAGCTGATTCAGGTAAAGCAACTTGACCACTGATATTTCCATCAGCAACAATTGCTCCGGTGGCAACCTGAGTTATTGTTCCATCACCTGTGAGAGTGTGAGATATTTTTGAACGGTAGGCCAGTGCCAGACGAGTTGCTTCAGTTGCTTGAAACATAACCCCCAAGTTATATCCCCAACTCCAATCATCGGCTTCTAGGTTTACTTTTCCATCTGATGCTTGCGGTGCCGCACTAAGTGCCCCTAAATCCGCCATTTGTGTTAATTGTAGTTCAACTTTTTGCAGGTTAACCCCAAAACCTAAAGATAGTTTATCTGTGGCTTTAAATGCTAGAGAAGGGTTAATGTTGATAGTTTTCATGTCAGACTCAATTCCGTGATAACGACCTTGCCAGTCGTCATCGTATTCAGTGACTAAACCAAACGGCGCGTTAACACCTAAGCCAAAAACTGTATGCTTATTGATTGGGCGTGAGTAATAGAAATTAGGTACGATAGCATCGTTTCCTGCATCGCCTCCATTACCACCCGTCAAGGCTTGTCCTGAAAACCCACCTGCACCTCCAAAGTCTGGCACAGTAGAACCGCCGTCCTTAAATTTACTTTGTGGTGCTTTTTAGTTTAAAGCAACATCCACTTCTGAATGTTTTAAATATGTTAGCCCAGCAGGATTAAAGAATATAGTACTTGCATCTTCAGCAACTGCTGCACTACCAGCAAAAGCTCGACCTAGACCTGTAACACTTTGCTCTATTATCGCAAACCCCGATGCGTAACTCATAGAACTTAATGTAGAAGCCATTAGAAAGGCCGTTAATTTCATCGTTTTGTGCTGTACCATTACTCTCTATTCCTTGTAACGAAAATGTAATAAAAACTGAAACCTATCGTATCTCGTTTAATGGTGCAAGTTTTGTGAGTGATTTAACGTCGCTTGAATAATAAATCCCATACGCCATGTCCCAATCTGTGTCCGCGTTGTTCAAATTTTGTGAGTGGTCGGTAATCTGGACGAGGAATATATCCCGTGCTATCTGCACAATTTATGAACTTATCGTTTTGAGATAAATCATCCAGCATCTGCTCAGCATAATGTTGCCAATCTGTTGCCATATGAAGATGACCACCTGATTTTATTTTTTGTGTGAGCAAGATCACAAATGCGGGTTGAATAATGCGACGTTTATGATGACGTTTTTTATGCCATGGATCAGGGAAGTAGAGTTGTAGACGATCTAAGCTACTGTTTGGAATTCTATGTTTGAGTAATTCGACTGCATCAGTGCATGCAACACGAAGATTCGTTAGCTGTCGTTCTTCTATAAGCTTAAGAAGGTGACCAACACCCGGACGGTGGACTTCTACACCAATAAAATTAGTACCCGGCTGTTTAGCCGCCATTTCAGCTAATGAACTACCATTACCAAAACCAATTTCAAATACGATGGGTGCTTTGCGTTCAAATAAAGTATCTAAATCAAGTAAATCGTCACCATCATCAATCCCATAGAGTGGCCATAGGAGTTCAAGTGCACGTTCTTGTCCTGGCGTTAGTCTGCCTTCACGGCGTACAAAACTGCGTACAGTGCGTAGTGTTCTTTTTTCACTCATGATCTTTTATGTGCCTTATATGGAATCTTGTTTGGGTTAATTTGTCTATTTAAGGTAGGATCATACCTTAACGTTAAGAGGATGTTTATATGTCATCGTGTTGTAGCCCGCCAGAGCCAGAACCACAAGCAAGTTGCTGTGGAGAAGAGACGGCTAAAAAGTCTCGTCCAGATTTATTATTATGGTCGACATTAATTTTAGTTTCAGTTGCTTATTTACTTGATGTCTTTGCGACTGATGTTATTAGTGAGTGGGTTTCATTATCGAGCATGACTGAAGCGGTTCACCATTTAATGGATAGCATGTGGATTGGTTTGGCATTGGGTATGTTTTTTGTTGGTGTACTTGGTCGAGTTCCTCGTGAATTTGTCACGTCATTGTTAGGCAAGGGGGATACCTTTATAGGGATTCTACGTGCAACATTTGCTGGGGTTTTACTTGATTTATGTAGTCACGGTATTTTATTAGTCGCAATGCGTCTTTACCAACGCGGTGCTAGCTTAGGACAGGTAATGGCCTTTCTAATTGCAAGCCCATGGAACTCGTTATCTTTAACCGTAATCCTGATAGCTCTAATTGGGTGGAAGTGGACATTATTATTTATTGTTTGCTCGATGGTAATTGGCATTATCAGTGGTTTGATATTTAATGCCTTAGTCAATAGCGGAACGTTGCTAGCTAACCCGAATACCATTGAAGTGACCAATTTTAAAGTATGGCCTGAGGCTAAAAAACGCTTAGCTGAAACAAAGTTTAGCATTCAGTGGTGGTCTTCAATGTTATGGGAAGGCTTGAAGGATTCTAGAATGATAGTGCGTTGGTTATTATTGGGTGTTTTATTAGCCGCAGCTATTCGTACTTTTGTTCCATTAGATAGTTTTCAGACTTATTTTGGAGCAACACTCGCAGGTTTAGGTATGACTCTGCTTGTGGCAACTATTTTAGAAATTTGCTCAGAAGGTTCAACACCTATTGCAGCTGATTTAGTGACACGTGCCGAAGCACCGGGTAACGGCTTTGCCTTTTTGATGACGGGGGTTGCAACAGATTACACGGAGATTATGTCGTTACGCGAAACAACGGGGTCATGGAAAATTGCGCTATTTTTACCCTTAATCACTGTTCCACAAGTAGTTTTGCTTTCATGGGTGATGAATTTAGCGGGAGGTTAGTCGCTTACCGTGCAAAATTTACCAATTCGAGCTAGAATACTAGGTCAATTCGAAAACTTATGATTAGTCTATCTTAAAGATTAAATTACATATAAACATGAACTTTGCATGAGGCATTCAGCAAGGCATTAGAAGAGAAGGTATTTATGGTTCATCCAGTATTAGAAGCTGTAACTAACGATATTATTGAGCGCAGTAAAGAAACACGTGCAACCTACTTAGCACGGGTTGATGCTGCCGCTGCAGAAGGCCCACATCGTGCTCAATTAGCCTGTGGTAACTTGGTTCATGGCTTTGCCGCATGTGCTGCCTCTGAAAAAGCTGACTTATCAGCAAGTGTGAAAGCAAATATCGGAATTATCTCAGCATATAACGATATGTTATCAGCACATCAACCATATAAAGATTACCCTGATATTATTAAAAGTGCGGCGAATAAAGCCGGTGGTGTTGCACAGTTTGCAGGCGGTGTTCCTGCAATGTGTGATGGTGTAACTCAGGGGCAAGCAGGCATGGAGTTATCGTTGTTTAGTCGTGATGTTATTGCGATGTCAGCAGCGATTGGTCTAAGCCACAATATGTTTGATGGTGCTTTGTTCTTAGGTATTTGTGACAAGATTGTACCGGGCTTATTAATCTCAGCATTAAGTTTTGGTCACCTGCCAGCAGTATTTGTACCGGGTGGTCCAATGCCAAGCGGCTTACCAAACAAAGAAAAAGTCCGTATTCGCCAACTTTATGCAGAAGGTAAAGTAGATCGTGATGCATTATTAAAAGCAGAATCTGACTCTTACCATAGCCCTGGTACATGTACTTTCTACGGTACAGCAAATAGTAACCAGATGATGGTTGAAATGATGGGCCTACATTTGCCTGGTAGCTCATTTGTAAATCCAGGTACGCCATTACGTGAAGCGTTGACTGAAAGTGCAACAGAACAAGTGTTGAAATATACAGCTCTTGGTGATGATTACCGACCTCTTGGTTATATGATTGATGAAAAAGCTATTGTTAATGCGATTGTAGGCTTGATGGCAACAGGTGGTTCAACGAATCACACAATGCACTTAATCGCAATTGCTCGTGCTGCTGGCATTATCATTAACTGGGATGATTTCGATAAGATCACGAAGATTATTCCATTACTTACACGAATTTACCCTAATGGTGATGCTGATATTAATCACTTCCAAGCAGCAGGTGGCATGGGTGTATTGATTGGTGAACTATTGAAACACGGTTTAATGCATGAAGATATTATGACTGTTGCCCAAACGAAAGGTATGAACAGTTATACCCAAGAACCTAAGATTGTTGATAATGAATTACTCTGGGAAGAAGGTCCTGGTAAATCATTAGATGATCAAGTAATCGGTACGATTAAAAAGCCATTCTCTGATACGGGTGGCCTACATTTAATCCACGGTAATTTAGGTCGTGGAATGTCGAAGATTTCTGCAGTAGCAGAAGAACATCAAGTGGTTGAAGCACCTGCAATGGTGTTTGATGATCAAGACGATGTGGTTGCTGCATTTAAACGCGGAGAAATGGAAAAAGATCTTATTGTCGTTTTACGTTTCCAAGGGCCTAAAGCCAATGGTATGCCAGAGTTACATAAACTCACGCCATTACTTGGTTCACTACAAGATAAAGGCTTCAAAGTTGCAATCGTAACGGATGGTCGTATGTCTGGTGCATCAGGTAAAGTACCGTCAGCGATTCATATGTGTCCAGAGTGTGAAGAAGGTGGCCCACTAACACGCGTTCGTACTGGCGATATGATTTACCTAAATACTCAAACAGGTCGTTTAAATATTCAAGTTGATAATGATACTTTTGAAAAACGAACACAATGTATTAAAGGTTCTACGGAACACCATTATGGTATGGGTAGAGAATTATTTGATAGCTTCCGCCGCGGTGTTTCTTCAGCAGAAACAGGTGCTATCAATATGTTCAATAATGATCCAATCAATTAAGCCAATATAAATTTACAAACTGTTACGTCATTCCCACGAAAGTGGGAATCAAATGACTGTGAATATTTGAGCAGCCCATAGATCCCCGCTTACGCGAGGATGACAAATATACTTCAATGATATTTTTGGAATAACAATAAAATGAGCAAAACAATTAAAGAAATCATGAATTCATCACCAATCGTTCCTGTAATGGTGATTAATAATGTTGAGCATGCAGTACCATTAGCAAAAGCATTGGTTAAAGGTGGTATCACGACGCTAGAAATTACGTTGCGAACTGAAGCCGCGCTAGAATCAATTACTCGTATTAAAGCCGAAGTACCCGAAGCAACGGTAGGTGCAGGTACAATCATTAATATTGATACATTAAACAAAGCAATTGCGGCAGGTGCTGAATTTATCGTTAGCCCTGGTACAACAGATGCAATGATTGATGCTGCTATTGCAACAGGTGTTCCATTATTACCGGGTGTTGCAAATCCAAGTGAAGCGATGCGTTTATTAGAAAAAGGCATCACTGAAATGAAATTCTTCCCTGCTGAAGCGGCAGGTGGTATTCCAATGTTGAAATCAATTGGCGCACCTATTCCACAAATTACATTCTGCCCAACAGGTGGTGTTAGCCAGAAGAATGTTAAAGATTACTACAATCTACCTAATGTAGCGTGTGTAGGTGGGTCTTGGATGTGTGCCGCTAATTTAGTGGATGCTGAAAACTGGGATGAAATTACACGTTTATCTGCTGAAGCAATTGAGATTGCTACTGCATAAATTAAGTAATAAATAAGACAATAAAAAGCCTGAAGATAGAAATGTCTTCAGGCTTTTTTGTAAGTACAATAACCGAGGCTCGGGTTCAAACACGACATGTTGGACTAAAGTCCAACCTACATCTATACCGGTAATCATTCAATCTGCACATTTTTTATTTGGTCATCCCAGCATGTTTTTAGCTGGGATCTATTGTATCAAGTAGATCCTCGACAAAAACATTCGAGGATGACAGGGACGTAAGAGTTGAAGTTTTATTTATCACGGGCATAAACTAAGATTTCACGTTGAATCCAGTCAGTAATTAATCCTCTAGCACCCTCAATAACAACGTGAGGGTTGGGATGTTGTAATTCTTGAGCAATTTGTTCTGCTGCAGTTTGTCCATTCATACCTTCGTTAAGCAATTCAATTAAACGTGCACTGACAGGATTAAGCTCTAAGAAAGTAACACTGTCTTCTCTATTTCTATAAACTAAAAGGTAGTGGGGGCTATCACTCGGCTTATCAGGTTTAAAATCAGGGCCGATATGGTGAACGGGGTAGTGGTAGGCTAATGACCATGCCAGCGGTGAGAGTGTTAAGTTGAATGACAAACTATCTTGTCCCTCATTAAGCTGTACAGGTTTTACATCGGCATCCAGTACACTCAGTGCCAGTTCAACCCACTCATAATGAGCGAGCTCTTTCATAAATTTGGGATCGTTTTTATTGTCTCGTTCATTTTCAAGATAGGCTAAAAACTCACGCGATATCTCATGGAATAAGGGGGTTTTACAGCGATGTTTCACCATGAAATCACGGATCATTTTATGCCATGCTTCATCCGTAGTGATTTCCCTTAAAACTGGAAACCCATTTGCAGCAAAGCCTTCGATATTGTTATAAAACAACTCTTGATATATCGTCATACGGCGCTGTTCAATATTATCTGGTGCAGGATTATTATCAGGATCACGGATATAGTTTGCGAACTGGTATTGTGTATCAATAAAACTAGGCTGTAGCGACATCAGCTAACTCCTGTTCTGATTGATAATGACGAATTTGGTCAACTTCATTAATTAATGATTCAAGTGATGGAATATTGAAATCGCGTTCTAATAATGTGGGCATCACACCATGATGTTGATAAGTTGTTTGTAGTAGTTGCCATACTGGGTCAATAACATCGGCACCATGCGTATCTACTTTTAGATCATCCGCTTCATCATAATGGCCCGCGATATGAATATAGGCAATGCGATCACTCGGCACAGACTTAATATAGCTTTCAGCATCGTATTTGTGATTAATACTATTTACATACACATTATTAACATCTAATAACAAATCACAATCTGCTTGTTCAAGTACACCGTTTAGAAAGTCGATCTCAGTCATTTCTTGACCTGGTGCCGCGTAGTAAGAGGCATTTTCCATTACAATGCGGCGCTCTAAAATTTCTTGCACACGTTGAATACGTTTCGCAGTATGTGTGACAGCTTCCTCAGTGAACGGTATAGGCATTAAATCGTATAAATGACCATCATCACTACAATAGCTTAGATGTTCGCTATAACAGGCAATATTGTGTTTATCGAGGAATTTTTTAAGACGAATTAAGAAATGTTCATCTAATGGGGCAGGGCTACCAATAGATAATGAAAGTCCATGACAAACCATTGGATAGCGCTCGGCAAAGTGAGCAAATTTTTTACCAAGGATACCGCCCATCTCCATCCAGTTTTCTGGTGCAACTTCGAGAAAGTCAGCAGGCTTATGATCTAATGCATCGAGCTCGTCCATAAAGCTACGGCGAAGCCCAAGTCCAGTACCAGATACTGGGCAAGAAGCTGTGTTCATGATCACTCTCCTAGATATAGTTTGTTGTCATTATGACAATTAACTAAGAGAAATGTTACAAAAACCTTTTAGTTCGAAAAATTTACCACAGAGGTACAAAGTTCACAGAATAATAGAATTACTCTGTGTTTTTGCTACCTCCGTGGTGAACTGTTTAGATATAGATGAAGCTTATTTATTGATCATTAATTTCAAACATTGTGCGGTCAACACCAACATTACCTGTGGTTTTATCAAATAGATAAACAATCGCTTTGTAATGACCATTTTGCTTCAGTGTCGTTTTGCCTGAGAACATGCCAACAGGACCAGTAAAGTCTAATTTTAATTCGCCAACTTTAGCTTCGTTTTGCATTAAGATAGCTGTTGCTTCGTAGTTTTTAGGATCCCATGGACCATCAGGATAGATAGGGCAACCACATAATAGTGATGCTTTGGTATAAACCTCCAGTTTGCCGCCTCCTAATACGCGAGTCCACGCATCAACAATAAAGCCTGGCATCTTAAGCGTAATACCATCACCTAAAATATCTTTACCAGGGATAACCCAGCTAGTTACGGTTGCTTCTTGCAATGCTTGACGATAACCATAAGGACCGACCAATTTAAAACGAAGTAGGCGAGGACTACTTATATCAACTTTAGCTAAAAAACCTGCTGTTTTATCATCAGATAGTACTTGTCCACGAGTAATAGGTTCTTTAATGATTGCTTTTGTGCTTCCTGTGCCGCCATTGATCCAACCTGTATCAAGAATTTCACCTGTTTCTGCATCTTCAACAACAACCTTCACACCACCAACGCTGGTGCCGATATATTTAGCATCACCGGCCATAGCACGAACCATAACGCTTGTTTCTGTGGCAAAACTAGCAGTGCTAAACAGTAGCCCAGCTGTTGCGGCTACTAATAATTTGGATAATTTCATTTGATAACTTCCTTTAATTAATGATGACTATTTTATTATGCTTGCGTTTCAGGTGGGATGTCACTTCCTTCACTCCAAAGGTCAAAGCCACCTAGCATTGAATGAACATTGTTAAAGCCCAGTTGTTGGAGTGTTGCTGTGGCTAATGCTGAGCGGCCACCACTTTTACAATAGACCACGATAGATATTGTTTTGTCCTGAAAGTCAGGGTGATTGCCGATCATGAACTCCAACATTCCGCGTGAAATATGTCGGGCATTAGGAATATGACCTGTTTCATATTCTAGTAATTCACGAACATCCATCGCAATACTGCCATTTTCTAGCATTTCATTTGCTTGTTCGATATTGATTTCTGTGATGAGCGCTTTTGCTGCTTTCACCAAATCCATTGTTGTTTGTGCCATTGTTTTTCCCATGAAGTGTTAAAAAGAATGAGTAAATGTATATTAGCATTAACTGATATTTAAAAACAGTTCTATAATGCATAAAAATAACTAATTATGTGATTTATGTTTGCTTATATTATAAGACGAGTTCTTTATGCTTTTCCCATATTAATTGGGATCAATGCGCTGACGTTTGCTTTATTCTTTATGGTGAATACACCGGATGATATGGCACGAATGCACCTTGGCGTGAAGCATGTTACCCAAGAGTCGATGAATGCGTGGAAACAGGAGCGTGGCTACGATAAAGCATTATTGTGGAATGAGGATAGTGATGGTTTAAGTAAGGCAACGGAGACCATTTTCTTTGATAAGTCATTAAGTTTATTTGCCTTTCAATTCGGTCAGGCTGATGATGGGCGTGATATTGGTGCAGATATCAAAACAAGAATGTGGCCTAGTTTAGCGATTGCGATCCCCATTTTTGTTGTTGGCTTATTGGTTAATATTACCTTTGCGTTACTAATGGTTTTTTTCCGTGCAACATATGTTGATTTAGGTGGTGTTGTGATCTGCGTTGTCATTATGTCTATCTCAAGTTTGTTTTATATCATCGGTGGTCAATTTCTAGTCGGAAAGCTGATGCAACTCGTCCCAATATCAGGCTATAGCGAAGGCTTTAGCGCTATTAAATTCCTTATTTTGCCAGTACTTATCGGTATTGTTTCGGGTATCGGTGCGGGATCGCGTTGGTATCGAACCCTCTTTTTAGAAGAGGTGTCGAAAGACTACGTTAGAACAGCTAGAGCTAAAGGTTTGTCTGAGGTGCAAGTGTTATTTAAACATGTATTAAAAAATGCCATGATTCCAATTTTGACGGGCGCAGTTGTCGTCTTGCCGACATTATTTATGGGAAGCCTAATTTTAGAATCATTCTTTGGTATTCCCGGCTTAGGTAGTTACACCATTGATGCCATTCAAGCTCAAGACTTCGCGATTGTTCGAGCCATGGTCTTTTTAGGCTCGGTGCTTTATATCGTTGGTCTAGTGCTAACGGATTTATCTTATACTTTAGTTGACCCGCGAGTACGTTTAGATGGCTGATGATTTACGTTTATGTGCATTACAGTGTTTATTAATTACTGATCCCTTAGAAAAAGTAGAACAAACGCAGCATTTATATCAACGCTGGCTCGCTGGTGAGTTGACTATTTCTGACGATGAGATAGCGGTTCCTGATGAACCAGGTCGCCCCGACAAACCAGAACTTGTTGAGCCACGTAATTTGCCAAGACGACGTAATACCAAAGAAAGTGGCAATGCAAGCTTGCTTCATGCGGTTACTCATATTGAGTTTAATGCCATTAATTTAGGGTGGGATGCTATTGCCCGTTTTCCCGGTTTACCGCGTGATTTCTATGGTGATTGGGCGAGAGTTGCATTTGAAGAGTCACAGCATTTCACTTTATTACGCGATCATTTACTGACATTAGGCTTTGACTATGGTGATTTTCCTGCCCATAGTGGTATGTGGGATATGGCTAAAAAAACACACCATGATCCTTTAATTCGCATGGCACTTGTACCACGAGTCTTAGAAGCGCGTGGATTAGATGTAACACCAAAAATGATGAATAAATTACGTGGTAATGGTGAACATCGAGCGGTGGAAATCCTAGATATTATTTTAGAAGAAGAAATCGGCCATGTGAAAATTGGTACACGTTGGTTTAATTATCTTTGTGAGCTACGTGATGTCGATCCACTAGAGACGTTTAAAGACTTATTAGATAACTATTTTTCTGGAGAACTACGCGGGCCATTTAATACTGAAGCACGTAAATTAGCCGACTTTACTGAGGCTGAAATGGCATTGCTTGAAGGGCAGTAGTAAATAAAGAG
>JAQRMU010000045.1:14565-17929 GCA_028598975.1 Gammaproteobacteria bacterium
GCAGTAGTAAATAAAGAGTTATACAGTTAGGATAAATACACTAGAGCAGATGAATAGCAATTCATTGTCTAACTCTAGGCGTATACAAAATACTTATTTTTGTTTATCCGTGATTGCTTTCTTACGCTCCATCTCGGCTTTTTGGCGACGTGATTCTTTTGGATCAGCAATAAGTTTACGGTAAATCTCAATGCGGTCTTTATTGCGTAATGATGCATTAAGTTTGCACATTTTCCCAAAAATACCGACTTTATCTGTGCTTAAATCTATTTGTGGATAGCTATCTAAAATACCTGAGCGACGAATAGCATCTTCAACAAGGCAATCTTCAGCGACCTCTAATGACAGGATGACTTGTTCATCAGGCAAGGCATAAGCAACTTCGATTGTGATAGGGTTAATCAGTTCCATAAATATCCTGAGCGCGTTTACAAAAGGCCTCGACTAAAGAACCTGATATTTGAGTAAAAATGGGGCCGAGTGCCATGCTAATAAGTCGGTTAGAAAACTCAAAGTCCATATCAAGTTGAATACGACAGCCTTGATTGTCACCGATCATAGCAAACTGCCAATGTCCCTCTAGGTGCCGAAAGGGGCCATCGATAAGCTCAATAGCAATCGACTCACCTTTGACTAGCTTATTTCGGGTTGAAAACACATGGTGAATTCCGCCTTTAGCAAGATCAAGTTCTGCTGAAATAACCTCATCCGTTTTACTAATTATTTTACTGTTTCGACACCAAGGTAAAAATTTTGGATATGCTTCCACATCATTAACCAGATCAAACATCTGCTCAGGTGAAAATAAAACGAGTGAACTACGAGTAATAGTTGTCATGTATATAAAGTATTAACCTAATAAACCAATGGCATTCAAAAAGATAATAATAACTGCCGCAGGCGCGATGTAGCGGATAAGTATTAGCCAGCCATGGTAGACAATAGGTGATGTAATAGCCAGCTCTTCTTGAGAACTCTTTTTAGACATTGTCCAGCCCGCAAAAATAGCGATAAATAAACCACCTAATGGCAACATAATATTAGCCGTTAAGTAATCAAGTAGATCAAACATGGTTTTTCCGAATAAAATCCAGTGTTGACCGATATTGTAAGAGAATACGGTGAGTAAACCTAACAACCAGACGGCAAAACCAGCAGTTACGCTTGCTCTGCGGCGACTAATTTGCTTATTTTCAACTAACCAAGCAATGGCAGGTTCAATGAGTGAAATAGCTGAACTCCATGCTGCAAAGACCAGTAACAAGAAGAACATACCGCCAAATAAGGCACCACCGGCCATATGACCAAATGCGATAGGCAGGGTTTCGAAGATGAGGCCAGGGCCTGAGCCAACCGCAAGACCATTAGCAAAAACGAGAGGGAAGATAGCCATCCCTGCAAGAAGGGCGATGAGCGTATCTGCGACTGAGATGGTTATCGAAACCTTTAAAATAGATGCGTTTTTGGGCAGGTAGGAACCATAAACCATGATTGCACCCATGCCTAAACTTAATGTAAAGAAGGCATGCCCCATTGCTGTTAGGACACCTTCAGCTGTTATTTTTGAGAAGTCAGGAGTAAATAAAAACTCAACTCCCTGCGTAAAATAATCACCCGTATTAGCTGCAAAACCAACGAGGATCAATAATATTGCAACTAAGGCTGGCATGATAAATGTGACGAGTTTTTCAAGGCCGCCAGCTACACCACGAGCGACGACCGTCATTGTGCAGACAATAAAGACGGTATGCCATGCGAGTAAGCGTTCAGGATCACTCGTCAAAGTTATATAAATATTGTGAGCACCATCAGCCGTAACGCCTTCAAATACGCCTGCAAAGGAGCGGAAAACATAAGCAATTGCTTGGCCGGCAATCACACTGTAATAAGATAAAATAATGAAGCCAGCAGCGAGACCAATCCAAGCAATGTACTTCCAGTGAGGATTTTTCTTTTCTTCTTTCGTAATTGATTTAATTGTATTGACAGGGTTTTGTCGTCCTCGACGACCAATCATAACTTCCGCCATCATTAGAGGAAGGCCGATACAAGCGATACAAAGTAGGTAAACGAGTACAAACGCCCCACCACCGTTTTCACCTGTAATATAAGGAAACTTCCAGATATTGCCTAAGCCAACAGCAGAACCTGTAGCGGCAAGAATAAAGGCCCATCGTGACGACCATTGACCATGAATAGATGTATTCGGTCTGCTCATAATATTCTCAATTTAATCAACATAAGAGGGGATTTTGTTGGAAATTATCCAAATGCTCAAGCGAAAATAAAGAATAGCATTATATAATAGGCGAATGGCAACAAAAAAAAATAATAAAAAGACTAATACTAACAGTACGATTGCACAAAACCGTCGCGCTAGACACGATTACTTTCTTGAAGATAAATTTGAGGCAGGCATCGTTTTAGAAGGCTGGGAAGTGAAAAGTATGCGGGATGGACGGCTTCAATTAAATGAAAGTTACATTTCGTTAGATAGAGGAGAAGCATGGTTACATGGTGCGCATATTTCACCTTTACTCTCTGCATCGACACATGTTCACCCAGAAAATGTTCGGAGACGTAAACTGCTACTTAACCGAATAGAATTAAACAGACTTGTTGCGGCAGTTGATCGGAAAGGTTATACCATCGTACCTGTTGCGATGTATTGGAAAAAAGGCCGAGCCAAGCTAGAGATTGCTTTAGCGAAAGGTAAACAGCAACATGACAAACGAGCTGCTGCCAAAGATCAAGATTGGGCGCGAGAGAAAGCTCGCGTATTTAGAAATAGATAACATTATGTTGGACGCGGGTTCACAAAATGGCAGGGATAGCCATTTTGAACGCCCGTTAGGGCGGCCCCGAAGGGGTGAGGTGCAGGAGCACCGAATAATTCCCGCCGTCACAACAAATAAAATAGGAATTATTATCACTAGCAGTGAAACATTCACTCATTTATAATGACTAAGATAAAACTGTTAAAAATCGTGATTAACAGAATACTTTGGGGGACGACCTGGCTTCGACGTGGGTTACAAAACTTAAGGTGCATGTCGAGTATGTCGGTTCTTCTCGTAAAACAGACTGACAAAATGATAGTTGCAAACGATAACAACTACGCCCTAGCAGCCTAGGCTTGCTAGCCTCTGACTAAAGCCGTGCTTATGCGTTTAGTATCAGGGGTCGACTCTCATAAGACAAGCTTGACGTATGCTTGGTGCTGATAGACTGAAATTTAACAAGATCGCTCTGTGTTTTCCCTGTTCATCGGGTAGCATTTAGTTAAATTAATAGATGAAATAAACATGTAGATCCGAAAGCGGAGGATTTGCGGACGCGGGTTCGATTCCCGCCGTCTCCACCA
>JAQRMU010000046.1 GCA_028598975.1 Gammaproteobacteria bacterium
CCGCCATACAAAATAAAGGCCTCTTTGAGGCCTTTATTATTTAGTCATAAAATCACCTGCCAACTTCTACTTGAAATAAGTAATAGCCAACCCCCACAAAAACCCGTAAAATTACGCTTTCTATGGTGACCCGCACTGGTCTCCTCGCGACGATATGTAGGTTAGCCCGTCAGGCCCGGAAGGGAGCAGCGGAGCCTTCGGACTCGAGCGCCGAGATTTGGCTGGTGTGGGCCATCGCCCAATATGTTTGACCGAATAAAAAAATTAAACATTATCGAAACTAGACACTAGGTATCACACCAGCATATGAGTTATTTGGTCCTCGCCCGAAAATGGCGGCCTAAGACTTTTCCTGAAGTTGTCGGGCAACAGCATGTCCTCCGTGCTTTAATCAATGGTCTGGATCAAGATCGTTTACATCATGCTTTTTTATTTTCTGGCACCCGTGGTGTAGGGAAAACAACTCTTTCAAGAATTCTTGCTAAGTCACTTAACTGTGAACAAGGTGTTAGTTCAACACCCTGTGGTGAATGTCAGAGTTGCCAAGAAGTGGATGCTGGACGTTTTGTTGATTTAATTGAAGTGGATGCTGCATCTCGCACTAAAGTCGATGATACGCGTGAGCTATTAGATAATGTGCAATATGCTCCAAGCCGAGGCCGTTATAAAGTTTACTTAATTGATGAAGTGCATATGCTGTCAACAAGCAGTTTTAATGCACTTTTGAAAACTTTGGAAGAGCCCCCTCCTCACGTTAAATTTTTATTTGCAACGACAGATCCCCAGAAATTACCTGTCACAATTTTATCGCGTTGCCTACAGTTTAATTTACGCCGAATAGAGCTTGAGCAAATTTCTGTTCACCTCGCCACGATCCTTAAACAAGAAGATATTACATTCGAAGCTGATGCATTAACCGCATTAGCACGCGCTGCAGATGGTAGTATGCGTGATGCTTTGAGCTTATTAGACCAAGCAATTTCTTTTGGTGCCGGCAATGTCACTGCTGAACATGTTCACCAAATGCTTGGCACTATTGAACAACAACAGTTATTCCATATAGTCACTGCGTTGATTAACCAAGATGGAAAAACATTATTACAACAATCACAAGAGCTATCACTTCAAGGCCGTGATTTTAACCTTGTGCTTAATGCATTGCTCGCATTATTACAACGTTTAGCAACACTGCAATTAGTCCCTGATTTAGAAATGACGGATGAAGATGATAGTGAAAAACTAAGCCTTCTTAGCTCACAAATCAGTCCTGAGTCTGTTCAACTACTTTATCAAATAGCATTGCATGGAAAGCGTGATCTTCCGTTTGCAGCTGATCCCAAAAGTGGCTTTGATATGACATTGCTGAGAATGCTAAGTTTTCAGCCTAAGAAAATCACTACTTCAATAAGGGATACGGATACAGCTTCACCGCTAACAGAGGTGCAGCAACCTATAACACCTGCCGTTCAGCCAGTTAGCGAGTCAAAACCTCATATTGAGGCAATTGAACCTAAGAAAGAAATCTATCACGTTCAAGAAGCGACTCCAGAAGTCGTTACTGAAAATATAAAAGCTGAACCCATCTCAAATACGGCATTATCAGTCGATAACTGGACATCAACTATTGCCAATTTGAAACTTGCCGCCTTATCGCGTCAATTGGCTAACAACTGTGCATTTATCAAATTTGATAGTACAAAAATATATTTATCACTTGCACCTGAACTTGCTCACCTTGCTACCGATAAAGCAAAAGAACGACTTGCATTAGCACTACAACAACATTTAAATAGTACTGTTTCTGTTGTGATTGAGCACAATGATGCTCAACATCAGTCAAGTCAAACTTTGGCAACACAACAAGCTGAACACGAAACAAGCAGACAACAACAAGCTGTAGAGTCGATCCACAATGATTCTACTGTTGATGCAATAAAACATGCTTTTAATGGCCAAGTCATTGAAAGCACAATAAAACCTATAGATTAATACGGAGTCGATATGAAAGGCGGAATGGGTAACTTAATGAAGCAAGCGCAACAAATGCAGGCTAATATGGAAAAGGCTCAGCAAGAACTTGCTAATGTTGAAATCACTGGACAGTCAGGCGGCGGCATGGTTAAGGTTGTTATGACAGGTAAGCATGATGTTAAACGTGTGAGCATTGAAGATGCATTACTGGAAGATGACAAAGAGATGCTAGAAGACTTAATTGCAGCGGCTGTAAATGATGCTGTTCGCCAAGTTGAGAAAACAAGCCAAGATCGTATGTCTGGCATGCTTCCTCCTGGTATGAAACTGCCATTTTAGCCTGAACACGTTCTAAATTATGGCAAATCTTGGTCCAAATATTGAGCAATTAATCGAGGCTTTTCGCTGTTTACCCGGTGTTGGGCCAAAATCTGCCCAACGCATGACGTTTCACCTACTTGAGCGTAACCGAGAGGGTGGAGAGCGTTTAGCCAAATCATTAACTGATGCCTTAACACATGTCCATCATTGTCAACGATGTCGGATATTAAGTGAGAATGAGCTATGCAGTCGCTGTAATGATGAGCAACGCCGACACGATCAGTTATGTATTGTTGAAATGCCCAGCGATGTTTTAGCAATTGAACAAGCAACACATTATCAAGGCCAATACTTTGTATTATCTGGTCATTTATCACCTTTAGACGGTATCGGCCCAGAAGCATTAGGTATCCCTCTTCTTGTTGAGTTATTTGATAAAGATAGTATCAAGGAGGTTATTCTAGCCACTAACCCCACTGTTGAAGGTGAAGCAACTGCACATTATTTAAGTCAGTTAGCTCATGCTAGACAAATTCATGTCACACGACTTGCACATGGTATCCCGCTTGGAGGCGAACTAGAATATGTGGATAGTGGTACACTATCACATGCATTTTCGGGTCGAGAATCGATCTAAATAGAAATGAATGAAGAGTAATCATTATGTCTGAGAAACGTGCCCCTTTTGAGTTATTAAAAACATACTCAGGCCTAATTCATCGTCAACCTCTTTTTATTACTAATCAACTCGATGTTGAAAGCTATCACCTTTCTTTTTTAACAAAACACGGTGAAAAGTTGGATGATGACACTGAAATTCCAAAGTTTATCGAACAACTTCCTGCAATACTTCCAGCGATAAGCGAACGACAAAAAGCATTATTATCTCTGCCTGAATCATGGCGTGAAACATTGCTAAACACCGATGATTCGGAGATAAACTTTACCCTAGATGTAAATGGTAATGATGAACCTACTGTCAAAAATAGTCACTTCACATTTGCTCGCCATGCTTCATTAAATAAAGACAGTAAAGATAGCAGTACTTTACTCATTGATATTGAGGAATTTGATCCCAAGACGCTAACAGAACACCTTCCAACTTGGCGTAAAAGACACTCAATCTTATGTGCAACCAATGTTAATCAGAGAGATGAATTTACATTCTGCAAACAACATGATTTAGATTTACTTCAGGGTCAGTTTTATACGTTACCAGCTGCAAATGATAACCAACGTATATCTCCCGCAACACAAATCTTAATGGAGTTATTAGTTAAGTTACAAAATCCTGATATTGAAGCGAGTGAACTTGCCGATACTATCAATTTAGATATTTCATTAAGTTATAAATTACTACGATTAATTAATTCTGCTTTTTTTGGTTTACGGAAAGAAGTCAGCAGTATCCAACAAGCCATCGTACTACTTGGCTTTACTAAAATTAAAACATGGGCAAGCTTGCTAAGCTTATCTGGTGTTGATGACAAACCAAAAGAATTACGTATCGTTGCTATGACGCGGGCAAAAATGTGTGAAATGCTGGCAAAATATTATAAAGGCCAAGCAGATACATTTTTTGCTGCAGGTTTATTTTCCACCTTAGATGCACTTATGGATAAACCGTTACCATCACTGCTCAATAACTTGCCACTCTCCCCTGAGCTAGTTAATGCATTACAAAATCACTCTGGTGCAGCAGGACGCGCACTGCAAGACGTTTTAAACTATGAAAAAGGTGACTGGGTTGCATTGGATGCATCACCTCTGCCGGTAGAAGTCATTGCTAGAGCCTATTTAGATGCTATCCATTGGGCCAAAGAACTCAATAGCCAATTACAAGGCTAACAATGAGCCTGCCATGGTTATCATTATCAAATGACACCCAGTTTCCCCCTGTAGAAGATGCATTTGATGATGGTTTAGTTGCAGCAGGGGGGGACCTATCCCCCCAACGGCTTCTTAATGCCTATCGACAGGGTTTATTCCCTTGGTTTAATGAAAATGATCCTATTTTATGGTGGAGCCCTAATCCTCGAATGGTTTTATTTACAGATAAAATAAAACTGTCTCGAAGTCTAAAAAAAACACTACGTACAACAACACTAACCATTAGCTTAGATCGAAAATTTAAACAGGTTATGACAGCATGTGCTCTTCCCAGAACAGATGTTAAAGATGATCCTAATAATGGTACATGGATCCATCCTGAAATGATTGATGCCTATCTCAAGCTACACCAACAAGGAAGCGCTCACAGTGTTGAGTGCTGGCAGGATGATAAACTTGTTGGTGGTTTATATGGTGTTGCAATTGGTAAAATGTTTTTTGGTGAGTCAATGTTTAGTTCTGTACGCGATAGTTCAAAAATAGCATTAGTTGCACTGTGCCAACAGTTACATCGCAGGGGGTTCGCGCTTATCGATTGCCAAGTATATTCAGAACACCTAGCAAGTTTAGGTGCTGAGGAAATCGATAGAGAAGACTTTATTAGCTATATTAATGAGCTAACTCAGCAAGAATCTCCTAACAAACAGTGGCAGTTAGATGTAGATCTACCTACACGCTTATGACTGATACACTCACCTTTTATCAGGACACGCCTCATGGTTGCTCTTATTTAGACGATCAAATGGCCCGTAATATTTATCCTGATCCCAATAAGCCAATGACTTATAGTTTGTACAGTCACTTAATTCAACATGGGTTTAGACGTAGCGGTAATATCGCATATAGACCCTATTGTTCAGATTGCAACGCTTGTGTACCTGTTCGTATCAATATCCAACAGTTCAAACCAAGTCGAGGTCAACGGCGCTGTTTAAATCGTAACAAGGACCTCACAATTACTCATCATTCTGCAACTTTTAACGATGAACATTTTGAGCTCTATTGCCGCTATTTATCAGCCAGACACTTAAATGGAGGAATGGACAACCCAACCAAGGAAAGTTACTTAAACTTCCTGACCTGTGACTGGGGACAAACTAGCTTTATAGAAATTCGTCATGAATCAAAGTTAGTTGCTGTCGCAATAACAGATTATGTTGCTAATGGCTTGTCTGCACTCTATACCTTCTTTGATCCTGATATGGCCCAATATAGCTTAGGAACTTATGCAATTCTCCAACAAATTAATATAGCCCAAACCCAAGGCCTATCATGGCTTTACCTTGGATATTGGATTAAAGACTGTCGAAAAATGCAATACAAACAGAATTTCTCAGCAATTGAGGGATATATTGATCAACAGTGGCAAGCGCTAGAAACATGAAAAACGTTGAATAATCAGTAGTTTTACGGCAAAATGCGCATTTAACTTAGAAAATATAGAACAGACATTTTATGGCAAAAGAAGAACATATTGAATTTGAAGGCACCGTTATTGATACAATGCCTAACACCACATTTCGTGTTGAACTAGAAAATGGCCACGTTGTAACGGCTCATATTTCTGGCAAAATGCGTAAAAACTACATCCGAATTTTAACGGGTGACAAAGTTACAGTTCAACTCACTCCATACGATCTAAGTAAAGGACGAATTACTTACCGAGCACGTTAATAGGTAAGTAAACTTTACTCCCTTCTGAACATCCAAACTATGCCTTAAAAGGAACTATGGGTGATGTTTTCATTAAAAGCTAAAATAGATAGCAGTAAAACTGCTGGGTTCTCTATCTCAGCAGAAGGTATTGCCTTAGCAATTATTGAACACAATACGATAAGTCCTATACTTCAATATGCACAATTTCATCCATGCTCACCCAATGGACAGGCAGCGTTGCTTAGTGAATTAGTTCATCAACACCAGCTTGATAAGCTTCCCTGTAATTTAGTGTTATCACCTGAAGAATATCAATTGACTCAGGTTGATGCACCAGAAGTACCCAGACAGGAACTCAGAGCGGCACTACACTGGCACGTTAAAGATTTCATATTGATGATGCCGTTATCGATCTTATCGAACTGCCTGATCATAGTACTTCAGGAAGAAAGCAGTTACTTGTCGTAGCTAGCCGTCAGTCTATTATTCAATCACATGTTGATTTATTACAAACAGCTAACTGCAATTTAGAAACGATAGATATTGCGGCCCAGTCGGCACGAAATATTACCAGCCATCTCCCCTTTGATAATGATAGTGTTGGTTTATTAAACTTGTGGGACAACCTGTCTAAACTCAGTGTTCTCCTAGATGATGATATTTATATCAACCGTTCATCTAGTATTGGAGCACAATCTCTCTCATTTATTTCTGAAGATGATATCAATAGCCAGTCTATTCTTGACTCATTAGCCTTAGAACTACAACGTACTTTTGATTATTTTGAGAGCCACTCACGTCAAGCAGCGATTACTCATTTACTCATCATTAATAATGGGCAATCAATTGATAATTTAAACCACCTACTCCAGCAAAGATTAGGGGTTGAATGTCAAAGTTTAGATCTAAAAGATGGCCTCACTTTCAGTGACGCAATAAATACTGTTAGCAATAAATGCTTAATGGCTATTGGTGGCGCTTTGAGGAGTCAAAGCTAGTGCAACAAATTAACTTATACCAAGCGCAGTTTCAGCCTACGGAAGTGATTTTACCCCCCCGTCAGGTATTTCTAATTGTAATTCTTTTTATTACTGTTCTATCTGTCATAAGCCTCTATTCTCAACAAAAAAATAGCATTCTTGAAAAATCAATACATCAGCAACAACAGCACACTCTTAGCAATATAGGAACATCAACAGTAAGTCCGCTCCTTGATTCTGAACTACATAATCTAGAACGCCAACAACAAAAAAAGAAAATGTTACTCGATTACCTAACCCAGCAAAGTTTTGGCAATTCACAGGGATTTTCTAAAACATTACGGACACTATCCCAACAGAAAATTAACAATGTCTGGCTAACCAGTTTTTCATTACTCGATGGCGGTCAAACAATAACGCTACACGGTGAAGCCTTACAATCGAGTCAAATTCCACTCTATATTGATAGCTTGGGTAAGTCGCCTCATTTCCATGGAAAACAATTTTCTGTTTTCCAATTACAGCAACCTGAGGATAATGCGACACGTTATACGTTTAAACTTCATTCAGAACAAAAGACAGGGAGTCAGTAAGTGAAACAGCACTTTCAAATACTGTCTAACTACCTAGAAGCTCTCAGCATTCGTGAACGTACCTTAGTTTTATTCGTATCAATTGCCATTATTTATGCTGGTTGGGATGGGCTAGTATTTAGTAAGCAAGAACAACACTACCAACAGTTACTCAGTGAACAGAAGCAGTTATTTGAAGAGCAGCAAGCCAGAGAGTTCGCACTAGCAGAAACAACGGCAAAGCTCGTTGCAAAGCAACGAACTGCTGAGCAAAATAAACATGCCATCAATCAAGCCCAGCAATCATTACACGAAACAAAACAACAGTTAAACTCTGTATTAAACCGCTTAGTCCCCCCTACAAAAATAACAGAATTATTACGCAGTTTATTATTACAAACACGTGGCCTTAAACTGCTTAGTCTTAGTAATGAGGCTGTTGAGAATATCTCTTTAGAAAATAGCAAGCAGGGCCAGCAAGAACAAGCGAGTGATACAGTTAAGACCTTGCTTTACAAGCATTCAACAACGCTAAAACTATCAGGGAGCTACCAGCAACTTTACCACTATTTATCGGTATTAGAAGACTCCGAATGGGGCCTATATTGGGATATGCTAGATTACCAAGTAACCGACTATCCTAAAGCAGAAATAAGTATCAAAGTGCATACTATCAGTACAGATGAATATTGGATTGGCTTATAAAATGACCTATAAAAATCACTTTATTGCATTCTTAGTTCTATTTTCATTAAATGGCTGGGCTATTGAACAAATCGCTGATCCAACCATGCCTGCAAATTATAAAGCTGCGATGATTGTTAGTACACCTGAACAAGCCTTATTATCTGAACATTATGAATGGGTACTCAACTCAACTATTATTTCTCCGCATCTCAAGCTTGCCATCATCAATGGCAGACAGCTAAAACTTGGGGAAAATATAAATGGGGCAACTTTAAAACGCATTGAACATCAAAAAGTTGAGCTTAGTTACCAAGATCAAACAATCACTTTGCTACTACACCACTCATTTATTAGCCAAATAAAGTCTAGTTCTAAGCCTTAAGACTGTTTACGAAAGATCTGGCTTAACGTCAATACAGCAAGTGATACAAAGGCAATAAGCGTCCAACTCGGAATGCTTAAGCCCATAAACGTCCATAACACTTCAGCACATTCACCAGACCCTCGCATCACCATATTAATAGCATCAGTCAGCGGGAAGTTATCCAACATAAAGTTTAATCCAGGCCCACAACTTGGAACCTGATCTTCTGGCAAGTTTTGCAACCATACATGGCGAGCCGAAACTCCAGCACCAATAAGTGCTAATAGCCCAGCTATAGCACCGTAAATTCTAATTCCAAGCTTAGCTGGGTTATGAATGACTGCTATCAACAATACAACACCAACAAACAAGGTAAAAACACGTTGCAATATGCATAGTGGGCATGGCTCTAAATGATCAACAAACTGGAAATAGCCAGCAATAAATAACATTGATGCACAAAACAAAAAGCCCAGAAAAAATAAACCGCGAGACGACAACATTGCTTACTCCAATTAATAATTATGTGCTAAGTTACCTTAAACACTTGTTAGTTTAAAGGGAAAATAAAATGAATGAACAAGAACTAGAAAAAAAACTAATTGCTGCTTACGATAAAATGATGGGACGCATTGAGCAACTTCTTGATACTGCCGAGCAACAAGCTTTGCCTGTATTGCAAAAGAATATAGAAAAAGCAAAACAGCAAGCTATTGAATTAAAAGAAATCAGTCAAGAAGAAGCCGAGAAGTTAGGTGATTACCTACGCCGTGACTTGCATGATGCGGCAGAACATCTTGAGCATACTGGACAAGAGTTATCGACATGGTTGAACTTCGATCTCAAACTAATTGAAGAAAGAATCTTAGAGGTTTTTACCAAAGTAGCCGATAAAACACGCGTAGAGCTTGCGCAACTTGCTGAACAAGCAAAGCGTGCTACGGAATATCATACGGGTGAAATTACAAGTATCGGAACACTGACTTGTCATAGCTGTGGCACTGTTATGAACTTCAAAAAGACTAGCCGAATTCCTCCATGCCCTAAATGCCATAAAACAGTATTTACACGCGCTAAGAGAAAAAATAGTTAGTTACTCTCTGAGTACCAGTTCCACCCACCCTCAGAAATTAACTGACACAATAAATTCGCCGATGGTACATCTTTTTTAAGATGTTGCCAGTCAGCACGTTTTATCACGCTATTTTCAGCTAAAAGTGGCAAGTTTTCCTGACCGTGTATATCTAAGCAGTATGTTTCACCAGCCATAAACAATTGACCACCATGCTCATTTTTGGCCCAAGCAAAACGATAATATAAATTCCGGCTCAGACTATCCCCACTGTCAAATTGACGTGTTATCTCATCTATTGTCGGCAAGTCAGCTAACGACTCCTGAGCGATATTTGCCAAACTAGACTTCGTATCTGTCACAAACTTGCCTAACGCGCTTGCTAATATTGGCTCTGCTTCATCAATACTTTGGTGTAATAATTGTTTTAGCCTTGTTATCGCATCGCTATTAATTTCACTGCCATGTTCACTAAGCACTAAATCAGGATCTGTATACCGACTTTTACCCATATCATGCTCTAATAAACTATTAACCACAGAGTCTAATAGATCGGTACGGCTCGGAGCCCTAAAGCCAAATGAAAAAGTCATGCCATCATTGAGTGCAACACCATGGTGAGCAAAATGGGGAGGAAGATACAGTATATCCCCCGGCTCCAAGATCCACTCTTTATCAGAATTAAACTCCGCTAATATTTGTAGGTTAAGCCCTTCAAGTAATTCGGCATCATGAATAGGTTTATCACCGATCTGCCAACGCCGTGTGCCCATCGCTTGTAGTAAGAACACATCGTAGCCATCAGTATGTGGGCCTACCGTACCATGCTCAGGCGCATAACTAATCATTAAGTCATCACGTCGCCAATCAGGAATAAATCGGAAGGGATCAAGTAGGTATTGTAGCTCTGGTAAATGCTTATCAACATCTTGGACTAACATTGTCCAATGTGTTGCAGGCAAACGAGCAAAGTCATCTTCCGATAATGGCCCATTTGTTACCTGCCATGCACCCTCTTGACCATTTTCTTCAATCAGACGAGATTCTATTTCAGGTTCACAAGCTAAGCCTGCTAAATCATCCGGTGAAATGGGGGATTCAAAATCTGTAAATGCTTGCCGGATTAATAATGGTTTCTTCTGCCAATAATGCTCCAAAAACTCTTGCTGACTTAAACCTGTATTAAAAAATTCTGTCATAAATACTAACTAATAATCTCAACTTGAAACACAACATTGTTCACGCTTACCAGCTTAACTTTGGTACCGATAGGACAATCTTCTCCCTCGACCTTCCATGTAGAATCATCTACTTTAACTTTACCTTGTCCATCTACAATCGCCTCTTTTAAGGTAATAATACGGCCAACATATTGTTCGCCTCGTCGGTTGAGTAATGGCTCATCCGTCGCTATCGGGTTCTTGCTGTAATAATGTCGCCAAACGACGATACTTATTACTGAAAGAATAGCGAATAAAAATACTTGATATTCCCACTCCATCCCCGGAAATAAATACAAAGCGATTCCTGTCATAAACGCAGCAACCGCCATCCATAAAGCAAAAAAGCTAGGCGCTAATATTTCAATAATGACAAGAACGACAGCAATCATCCACCAATGCCAAAAATCAAGTACAACTAATTCCATTATAACTATCCTTTATTAAAGGTATTTTTTGCTAACTCGGCAATACCACCCAACGAGCCAATAACACTACTTGCTTCAAGTGGCATAAAGACAACTTTACTATTTTCTGCTGATGCAACATCTTTAAGTGATTCAATATATTTCTGAGCAACAAAATAATTAACGGCTTGAATATCACCTTTTGCAATTGCTTCCGAGACTACAAATGTTGCTCGTGCTTCTGCTTCAGCCTCACGTTCACGCGCCTCTGCATCACGAAATGCAGCTTCTTTTCTCCCCTCCGCATCAAGAACAACAGCTGCCTTCTCACCTTCTGCTTTTAAGATTTCAGCTTGACGTAAACCTTCTGCCTCTAAAATGTTGGCACGCTTTTCACGTTCCGCTTTCATTTGACGCCCCATTGCTTCGACTAAATCAGCAGGAGGTGCAATATCTTTAATTTCGATACGTGTCACTTTAACGCCCCACGGTGTCGTGGCATCATCAACAACACTCAGTAAACGAGCATTAATCTCATCGCGTTTAGATAATAGTTCATCTAAATCCATAGAGCCCATCACAGTACGAATATTAGTTTGGGTTAAGTTCAATATTGCATGATTTAAATTATTAACTTCATAAGCCGCTTTTGCCGCATCCATTATCTGAAAAAAGACCACACCATCAACACGTACCATAGCATTATCTTTAGTGATAATTTCTTGAGATTGCACATCCAGAACCTGCTCCATCATATTAATTTTGGCACCGATACTATCCATCACCGGTACAATTAAATTCAAGCCAGGTCGTAATGTTTTGGTATAGCGACCAAACCGTTCCACAGTCCACTCACTGCCTTGCTGTACTGATTTCACCCCCATCAGTACAATTACGATAGCGAGTACTAGAAAAAAAAGTACAAACGCAGAAAAACCTTCCATTATATTTCTCCTAAATTAGTGATATTCATAATAACAGTACTATACAGATACAGTCTTCAATTTACGATTAGAGATTATTTTCTACCTTCACTTCAAAAGTGTCTAAAAGGTGACTCATTTCTTCATAAACCACCTGTAATTCTTCCACCTTTTGTGCTATCTCACCGACACTATCAACACT
>JAQRMU010000047.1 GCA_028598975.1 Gammaproteobacteria bacterium
CATGGCGCACATAGCTTTTAAGGAAGAAATGCGATGAAAAAACTTATTTTTACTTCGTTCACGCTGCTTTTTAGTATGGTGGCACAGGCTGAGATTAATATCTTAGCCTGTGAACCCGAGTGGGCATCATTAAGTCAAGAACTCGGTGGCGATGAAATCACTGTTACATCAGCCACAACAGGTCTGCAAGATCCGCACTATATTCAAGCCCGTCCGAGCCTAATTGCCAAGGCAAGACGAGCTGACTTATTAGTCTGTACCGGTGCAGAACTTGAGAGTGGCTGGCTGCCATTATTACAACGGAAGGCAGGCAATGCAGCGATTCAAACAGGCGCTTCTGGCTATTTTATGGCGACACACCATGTCCACCTAATGAATATTCCAACATCTCTAGATCGCAGTCATGGTGATGTTCACGCTGCTGGTAATCCGCATATTCAAACTAGTCCCATTAAGATCCTCGAAGTTGCTCAAGCTTTATCGCAGCGATTACAGGCTATTGATAGTGACAATGCGGCTGTTTATCAACAACGCTGGCAAGATTTTAGTCAACGTTGGCAGGCGGCGATTGAAAAATGGCAACAACAAGCCGCTCCACTGAAAGGCTTGCCTATTGTTGTTCAACATGAGAATTGGGTCTATCTTTTTGATTGGCTGTCCTTAAACCAAGTGGCAGTGCTGGAAGCAAAACCAGGTGTGCCGCCGACGGTTGAAGATTTGAATAATGTACTCAATCAACTAAAAACCACACCCGCTAAACTGGTGATCCATGCCGAATATCAGCCGCCAAGAGCAACTGATTGGCTTGTTGGTAAAAGCAATATCACTAAAGTCACCTTGCCGTTCACGGTCGGTGGAAATCAACACAGTCAAGACTTGTTCAGTCTGTTTGATGACACCATTCAACGTTTATTGGATGCCAATAAATGATAGGGTCAGACTTTGACTTAATGCTGATTGTGCCTGCCTTTTTGGCAGGCGCACTCGTATTATCTACCCATGTTCCGTTGGGGCAAGAAGTGCTTAAACGTGGCATTATTTTTATTGATCTGGCCATCGCCCAGATTGCCGCACTCGGCGTAATCGCGGCTACCTTGATCGGTCACGGTGAACTCGATAGTTGGCAAGTGCAGTTATTTGCAGGCTTGAGCGCACTTGCTGGTGCAACGCTCGTTCATTACTTAGAACAACATTATGCTCAAATATTAGAAGCATTAATTGGTTTGCTGTTTATCTTGGCCGCCAGTGGTGGTTTGATATTGGCAAGCTATATACCTCACAGTAATGAGCTGTTACACGACTTATTAGTCGGGCAAATATTATGGGTTAGTTATGAGCAGCTTCTCTGGGTAGCGGCGCTTTATCTTCCCTTACTCTTGCTCTGGTTTACACTAAAATCAAAGCGCCCCATGCTGTTTTATATCGTGTTTTCACTCGCTGTAACTGCTTCGGTGCAGTTGGTAGGCATCTATTTAGTATTTGCTAGTTTAATCCTGCCAGCAATTGCTAGTCGTAAAATCTCATCACCATTCAAAGCATTAACCATCGCTTACCTCGTTGGCGTGAGTGGCTATATTGTTGGGCTTATCGCCTCACTCATATTTGATCTGCCAACAGGTGCAATCATGGTCTGGGGTTTATTAATCATGGCATTGTTCACCCGACCTTTATTCAAAGATTAGCTAGAAAAATGTAAGGTAATTAATAGGAAAGTTGGGAAATCCACTCGTCATTCCCACGAAAGTGGGAATCCACGGGAAGTGAAGCTAACTACTATCGTTGGATCCCCGTTTCCACGGGGATGACGGACCTTGCTAAAATATCCGCATCTTGAATGGTCGCGAGTACCTCAAATTAGTCTCCCAAATATCGTTTTCGTTTTGCGGGCTTTAATTGTTGCAGGTCAACCATAACAAGGCCATCAATACAGTGACCAAAGCTCGCATCAATATTAAAGTCGATAAAGCGAACGCCGCCCTCTTCACACAAGTCAGAATATTGTTTGTAAAGCGTGGGCACCGTTACATTCATGTAGCTTAACTGCTCACGCATCATGCGGAAATCATCCGCATAGTCAACGCCAGTGATCGTTCGATTAACTACCTCAGTCTCGTCATCGGTCAAATAATATGGTGTTCTAGCCGTTGCTAAGGCATCATCATCTGGAAAATAGTGTTGATAGAAACCAACAATCAATGCTTTTGCCAAATCAGGGTAACTATTACTCAGGCTGACAGGCCCAAATAAATAACGGATTTCAGGATAGTGTTTTAAATACGCACCGATGCCGTACCACAAGTAATCTAGACTACGTTTACCCCAATATTTAGGGCTAACAAAGCTACGACCTAACTCCATGCCTTGTTCAAAAAATGGCACTATTTTATCGTCATCATAATCAAACAACTCTTGGCTATAAATCCCTCGACTATCTTGTTTTTCAAGTAACCGTTTTACTTCACCTAAGCGATAAGCACCGGCAATTTCAAGCTCTTGCTCATCCCATAATACGAGGTGTCTGTAATCTCGATCATATTTATCCAAATCACGATGATTTCCCGTTCCTTCACCAACTTGGCGAAAAGTGACTTCTCGTAATCTGCCAATTTCATGCATTACCGCTGAATCTGGCTGGTGATCAAAGAGATAAATCTTCATGCCATCTTTCGTCTCACCCAAGCATTCAGCCTGCTTCAACTCTTTTTTAATTTCACGCCGCTCTTCTGGATGAGCAACTGTTTTTTCTGTAATAAATAATGATGATTTGCCTTTCCCTATTCGATACAAATGACGACGAATCAATTTTACCTTTTCTTTTTTTATTAACGGTAAAGCTTCAATCTGTTGGTATGGAATAGGTTCGCCTACATGAATAGAAATTGTTTTTGATTTTTTATTAAACATTTCATGCGCAAGCAATATGCCTGCTAACGGTTTATAAACCAGTGATGTGCTATAAAATAATGATGAGTTTTTCGCATTAACAAACATGGGTAAAACAGGCGCGTTGGTTTTTTTTGCAAAGCTCAAAAAACCACTTGTCCATTTACTATCTTGAACGCCATTAGGTCGTATTCTTGACACTTCACCTGCTGGAAAAACAATAACAGCCTCATCATTTCTAAGGCAATCAAGTATCTTTTCAACACTACTTTTGCGAGTTGATTTACTCAAATTATCAACAGGTAATAGCAAGTTACCGACTGCTTCAAAATTCATCAGCATGTCATTAACAACAATTTTCACATCACGGCGTACTTCTCCCACCAGCTTTAACAGGGCCAGCCCGTCTAAAGCACCAAGTGGATGGTTCGCCACAATCACCACTCGTCCCGTTGCTGGAATATTTTGTCGATCACGGTGGGATATCGAATAACTAAAGTGAAAGAAATTGAGTACCTGCTCAATAAAATCAAAGCCTGTCAGGTCTGCGTGTTCATCTAAGAAAGAATTGACTTCTTCTTCATGGCTTAGCTTACGTAACAATCCCAAAGTAGGACGTTTAATCCATGGGCTGCGAGTTTCAAAAGTGGGGAATTTCTCATTAATCGCATTTTCAACGTTTAGCATTATCTACCCTTTTATAGACCGATTATCTATTTATCATATAAAGGGCGTGTTACAGATTTATAACAAAATGATGATGTTTTTATTACGCAGAATATATACCCATGATAAATGAAACTGCAGCTCTTACGTCCCCGTCATCCTCAAGTGTTACATCCCCGTCATCCTCGAATGCTACACCCCTGTCATCCTCGAATGTTTTTATCGAGGATCTAGTGTATTAAGTAGATCTCAGCTAAAAGAATGCTGGGATGACGGTAATAAAAAGTATGCTGGGATGACCAAATAAAAAATGTGCGGATTGAATGGAAGCGGGTATAACAACTTAGCTATCAAGAACATGCAGTAATGGAAAACAACAGCTAAATTGAGAGCCTTCGCCCACTTCACTGCTAATGCGAAGCTCTGCATCATGACGTTGCAATATATGTTTAACAATTGCTAACCCCAAACCTGTTCCACCAGCCTCCTGTGACCGCCCACTATCTACACGATAAAAACGTTCTGTTAGGCGGTCTAAATGATGTTCAGCAATACCATGACCATTATCATTCACAACAATACAACCATTTTTGTCACTAACCATCCAACGAATAGTAACTGTTGATTCAGCAGGCGTATATTTAACTGCATTAAATACAAGGTTAGATACTGCGCTACGTAATTCATCACTATCTGCTAATAACAACTTGTCACTTTCTAGCTCTAGCTTAATCTTATGCTGCTGGTAATGTTGTAATTGTTCGGCATCTTTAACAATTGATCGTAATAAATCGCCTACATTTATGGGTTTATGCTCTAATGGCTTTTCACCCATTTCTAACTGTGACAAGACCAGTAAATCTTTGATCATCGCATCCATTCGCTGAGTCTGTTGTTGCATAACAGGCAATGCCCCACCCCATTGCTCAGCAGAGCTTTCTGCCGTGAACATTTCTAAATAACCATGTAAGACTGTCAGTGGTGTGCGCAATTCATGAGATACATTGGCCACAAAATCTCGTCGCATTTGCTGTAATTTAATTGTTTGCGTCATATCTCGAGCAATTAACATCCGGCCTTTGCCCATATAATTAACAATTTTCACCTCAAGTTGCTGCTCCGCTCTTATTGGCGAAGCCACTACTGCAATACTATCCTTGCTTACAGGTGCATGTAATAACTTATGGAATTGAGGATCCCGAATCAAATTATTAACTCGAACATGGCTATCTTGGGGCCAACGAATACCTAGTAATAATTGTGCAGCTTTATTCGCCCACTCAACCTTACCGAAATCGTCCATCACAACAACCGCATCTGGCAGTGCAGCAGTTGCAGCTTGGAACTGTTTTAAATAGCCCCTAAGCCTTTTTTTTCGTGACCGGTTTTGCTTACCAACTCGATCAATTTCTCTACAAATATCATCGATAACGCCATCAACGCTAGGAGAGTCATATTTTTTAGGCTCTTTTAACCATTCATACAGTCTATTCCAAATACTTTGAAGCCACATTGCATATACAAACGTTGCTAAAAACATGAATAACAACATTTGATCAAACAATAGACCGACAAAACCAGAGATACTTACGATCGTGATTAAACGCCAATAATCCCAATGCATCATAAATTCGGTCTACTCTTCTGCAAAGCGATAGCCAACACCACGCACAGTTTGAACTAAAGCGTCATGTTTTGATGGCTCCAGCGCCTTGCGTAGACGACGAATATGTACATCCACTGTACGTTCTTCAATATAAACCGTATCGCCCCAAACATGATCCAGTAACTGACCTCGGCTATAAGCACGTTCAGGATTACGCATAAAGAAATGTAATAAGCGGAACTCTGTAGGGCCTAGATCTATTCTTTGATCATTAACGCTCACACGATGACTTTTGGTATCAAGTACCAAACCTGCTATTTCAATTTGCTGGTTCTCACCTGTTTCTGACAAATTACAGCGACGCATCACGGCTTTAATCCTAGCCATTAATTCAGGCGGTGAGAATGGTTTATTAATATAGTCGTCAGCACCAACACTCAGCCCTTTGACCATATCTTCACTTTCACCTTTTGCCGTCAGCATAATCACCGGAATACTTGCCCATGATTCAACTGCTCGTAATCGACGGATAAATTCAATGCCATCAATTCCAGGTAGCATCCAATCCAATAGGATCAACTCTGGCTGTTGATTTTTTAACCAATCTAAACCTTTTTCAGCATTACCAACAGATTCACATTCAAAGCCCGAATGTCTCAATGAGAAACACAGCATATCTCTGATTGCTACATCATCTTCTACTACTAAAATTGTTGTTGCCATTAGGCCGCCTTAACCCTGATATTGATCAACGAATCATACCAACACTATATTACAGATTTATAACAGTCAGATAAAATGATCACATTGAGGCCTGAACACAACGTAAAACACCATAATCATATTCACCATCGAGTTCATCATAAGCAGGTTTTAATCGCCCTTTTTCTTGCTCTTCTTGTGACTCAAGCACAAACAGTATTTCATTATATTCAGCATCGCTTAGCGCTAATACCTCACGAACATCAAGCAAGCCGACTTCAATCGCATCAGCAAGGTGGGTATAAATTGTATTTGCTTTAACCTCACGTTGTTGGGCAATCTGCTCGATGTCTATACCTTGTTGATAACGTATTAAGGTTTCATTAACGGTTGAGCTTAGTCGGTTATTAAGCAATTCTGACAAGGGGTGCAGGGTAATCTCATCAATAAATTCTTGCCCGTAACGAATAAGCTTTTGCTCACCCACACCTGAGACTTTACTTAACTCTACCAATGTAGTCGGCCTACTTTTTAGCATGCCATGTAAGGTTGAATCATGAAAGATGACATAGGGTGGCACGCCATTTTCTTCGGCTAATTGAAGACGTAATGCACGCAAGGCTTCCCATAACGTCTCGTCTTGTGGTCGTACTGAATTTTTCTGTTTTTTCTCTTTCGCTGTTTTTTCTGGTTTTGTTTGTTTTCTTAATTCTAGCCTTTGTTCGCCACGTAATAATGCCCGACATTTTTCAGTCAACTTTAGGCCGCCATGTCGTTCAGAATCCGTATCCAAATAACCAAGTGCTATCAACTGTCTAAATAAGCTTCGCCATTCTGTAACGGGTGTATCACTGCCAATACCAAAGGTGCTTATTTGATCATGGCCATTTCGTTGAATACGTTCGTCACTTTTACCATGCAAAATATCAATAATATAGTTCACACCAAAACGCTGTTCAGTACGATAAATACATGACAGTGCTTTTTGGGCTGACTCGGTACCATCCCATTTTTCTGGTGGGTTCTGGCAATTATCACAATGACCACATGGCTGTGCGCGTGTTTCATCAAAGTAGTCTAATAACGATTGCCGACGACATGTTACAACTTCACACAAGCCAAGCATTGATTCTAGCTTTTGATGTTCAACCCGTTTGTGAGCTTCATCAGCATTCGAGTCTTGCATAAACTGCCGCAAAGTAATGATATCTTGTAAACCATAAGCCATCCACGCATTTGCAGGCTCACCATCTCGCCCTGCTCGACCTGTTTCTTGATAATACGCTTCAATGCTTTTAGGCAAGTTCAGATGAGCGACAAAACGTACATCAGGTTTATCGATCCCCATCCCAAAGGCAATGGTGGCCACAATGATCACGCCTTCTTCACGCAAAAATCGCTGCTGGTTTTTCTGCCGAACTTCCTGTGGCAAACCTGCATGATAAGGTAAAGCAAGCCGTCCCTGCTCAGCCAACCATTCTGCTGTTGCTTCTACTTTTTTACGCGATAAACAATAAACAATTCCAGCATCATCAGGGTGATTGTTTTGTAAAAAAGTCCATAAACGTTGTTTAGGATTATTACCTTCTGAAATTGAATAATGAATATTGGGACGATCAAAACTATTGATAAAGACTTGTGCTTCATCCAGTTGCAACTGACTGATGATTTCATCTCGCGTTCGCTGATCGGCTGTTGCTGTTAATGCAATACGGGGGACCGCTGGGTAGCGCTGATGTAAGAGTTTGAGCTGCTGATAATCGGGACGAAAATCATGCCCCCACTGGGATACACAATGCGCTTCATCAATGGCAAATAAAGAAATCTGACATTGATCTAATAAGTTTAAGAACTGACTATTTAATAATCGTTCAGGGGCAACATAGAGCAATTTTAATTCTTGATTAAGAAGCTGTTGCTCCACTTCGTACGCCTGACCTGAACTCAAACTAGAGTTAAGATAAGCGGCATTAATACCCAGTTGCTGTAAGGCATCGACTTGATCTTGCATTAAGGCGATAAGAGGAGAAATAACAATAGCCGTACCATCTCGCACTAATGCAGGGATTTGGTAACACAGTGACTTACCACCACCTGTCGGCATCAATACTAAAGCATCATTGCCATTCAATAACGCTTGAATAATATCTTGCTGAGCATG
>JAQRMU010000048.1:0-27965 GCA_028598975.1 Gammaproteobacteria bacterium
TGTTCATCTGTAAGCATTGTTCGGGGCATGGTGATCTCGTATTTCTGTTTTTGGTGAAATAATTATACGAGATTGCCTTTTTAAGGCAAAACACTCATCTCGAAAGATCAACAGACCCTATAATTGCAATACTATTTTTAAGTACTTCTTTGCAAGCTGAAGAGGTGTCGGTCGATACGACAATTAGAAAATAATATTCAACTTTCTAGAGCTACCTTGCTTCAATCAGAGTCTATTATCAAGTCCTCCGAGTTAGCAATTTTGCAAATAGAAATGCAAAACCCATTACAAGAAAGTGATGGTGTGACTGCTTTGACAGATAGTGAGCTACTGAAAAAGATTAAGCGTCAGAAACTAATTCTAAAAGAATATAATAAAATTCAATTAGAACAAGAAATAATTAGAGTTGAATCAAGCCTAATTCAAATAGAACAAGAGAAAATAATTCAGCATTTTCTTGCCCGTTCAAACTTACTGGATATTAGGCGTAAAGCGCAACGTGATTGACTTCTAAAATCAGCAGAAATAGCTGCTGCCTGATACAATGCGCGCCATGATAAAACTTAATCAACTTTCTATTCGCCGTGGCGCTCGGCTATTATTTGAATCAGCAAACCTGACTGTTCATCCGGGGCAAAAAGTCGGTTTAACGGGTGCAAATGGTACCGGTAAATCCAGTTTATTTGCTTTGTTGCGCGATGAATTACATGCTGATCATGGCAGTGTGTCGATTCCAGACTCATGGGTGATTGCTCATGTTGCTCAAGAAACTCCTGCGGTAGATATTCCTGCAATTGACTATGTATTGCAAGGTGATGCGGAATATATGCGTCTTCAAGATGCGTTGAAGCTAGCCGAAACAGAGCATGACGGTCATGCTCAGAGTGAGTTGCACGATAAATTAGCCGCTATTGATGGTTACACTGCACGAAGTCGAGCAGGTCGACTAATGCATGGTTTAGGATTTTCTGGAGATCAAGAAAACCTAGCTGTAACCACTTTTTCAGGTGGTTGGAGAATGCGCCTAAACTTAGCGCAAGCCTTGATGTGTCGATCTGATTTATTGTTATTAGATGAGCCAACCAATCATTTAGATTTAGAAGCGGTGTATTGGTTAGAAGAGTGGCTACGTAATTATCAAGGCACGTTACTTCTAATCTCTCATGACCGTGATTTCCTTGATCGAGTGGTCAATCAAATTGTCCATCTTGAACAACAGAAGATGAAGTCCTATACAGGTAACTATTCTGCATTTGAATTAGCACGAGCAGAACATCTCGCTCATCAACAAGCCGCACATAATAAACAACAGCGTGAAATTGCTCATATCCGTAGCTTTGTCAC
This sequence comes from Gammaproteobacteria bacterium, assembly GCA_028598975.1. Classification (GTDB taxonomy): domain Bacteria; phylum Pseudomonadota; class Gammaproteobacteria; order Nitrosococcales; family Methylophagaceae. The sequence goes on from JAQRMU010000048.1 coordinate 1,345, forward strand.
ACGATTTAAAGCGCAAGCAACCAAAGCCAAACAAGCACAAAGTCGAATTAAAGCATTGGAGCGAATGGAGCTGATAGCCCCCGCTCATGTCGATTCACCTTTCCACTTTAGCTTCTTTCCTCCAACACGTTTGGCTGCACCTTTATTAAGTTTGGATAAAGTAGCAGTAGGTTATAACGATACGCCTCTTATTTCTGGCGTAAAATTATCGCTAGCACCGGGTGATAGAGTAGGGCTACTCGGTCCAAATGGTGCGGGTAAATCAACATTAATTAAGTTAATTGCAGGTGTGTTATCACCTTTGCAGGGTAAGCGTAAAGAAGCGAAAGATATAAAAATTGCTTACTTCGCTCAGCATCAGCTTGAGCAATTAACAATGGATGAAACACCACTGCAACATTTGCAACGTTTAGATCGAATTGCAACTGAAACAGATTTACGCAACCATTTAGGTGGTTTCGGTTTTCATGGTGATGATGCTTTAGCACTAGTGGGACCATTTTCTGGTGGCGAAAAAGCACGTTTAGTCTTGGCATTATTGGTATATCAAAAACCTGCATTATTATTACTTGATGAACCAACTAACCATCTAGATTTGGACATGCGTTTAGCATTGACGATGGCTTTGCAAGATTTTGAAGGCGCACTCGTTGTTGTTTCTCATGATCGTCACCTATTGAGAACTGTCGCCGATGATTTATGGTTGGTGTCGGATGGACAAGCAAAAGTATTTGATGGTGATCTTGATGATTACCGCCAATGGTTAAGTGATAAAGATAAGCCTGTTAAGACTGAAACAACAGTCAGTGCAGTTTCCAATAAGAAAGATGACCGACGGGTAGCGGCTGAGGCAAGACAGAAGTTACAACCGTTACGTAATACCGTTAAAAAGTCTGAACAGAATATGGATAAGATTCAGACACAATTAAATGAAGTAGAAGAAAAGTTAGCGGATAATGGTCTGTATGACGACAGTAATAAAGAGAAGCTAAAGGCCTTATTAGTTGAGCAGGGCAATTTTAAATCAGCATTAGAACAGGCTGAAATGGACTGGCTTGAAGCCAGTGAAGCATTAGAAGAAGCACAGAGTTAGAATAGAAATGTCCCTTGTCATTCTCGCGCATGCGGGAATCTATTGGGTCGTGCAAATAGCTACTATCGTTGGACTCCCGTTTTCACGGGAGTGACGGAGTGATTTTTAACAAAAGTATCATTGAGTATAAAGTTATAAATGGCATTATTATCATTAAAACAATTAACCGTTAGTTTTGGCGGCCCTAATCTATTAGATAAAGTAGAGTTCCAACTTGACCGCGGCGAACGTGTTTGTTTGGTCGGACGTAACGGTGCGGGTAAATCAACATTAATGAAAGTGATTGCCGGTGAAATCAAACAAGACTCTGGTGAGATAATTGGCCAAGATCTGAATATTGCTCGATTAGAGCAAGAAGTACCAGAAGGAACGGGCGGTACTGTATTTGATGTGGTGGCTCAAGGTTTGGGCGATATTGCACCTTTATTGATTCAATACCATCATGTGATTCATCAGTTAGAAACAGATAGTTCAGAAGCAGTGCTCGCCGCACTTGAAAAAGCACAGCATGAACTAGAAGCCGTAGATGGTTGGTCAGTTGAACAAAAAGTAGAAGCGGTTATTTCTCGTTTATCACTCGATGCGGATGTGGAGTTTTCAGCTTTATCAGGTGGAATGAAGCGTCGCGTTTTATTAGCACAAGCTTTGGTAAAAGAGCCAGATGTACTCTTACTTGATGAGCCAACTAACCATTTAGATATTACTTCGATCATGTGGTTAGAAGAGTTCTTAAAAGGCTACGGCGGCACATTATTATTTATTACCCATGACCGTATGTTCTTGCAGTCATTGGCAACAAGAATTATCCAGATTGATCGAGGACAACTTGTTAGTTTCCCCGGTGATTATGCAAATTTCTTAGTGCGTCGTGAAGCGTTATTAGAAGAAGAAGCACAGCAAAATGCTTTGTTTGATAAAAAGTTGGCTCAAGAAGAAGTGTGGATTCGACAAGGGATTAAGGCGCGTCGTACTCGTAATGAAGGCCGAGTGCGTGCATTAGAACAATTACGCCGTGAACGTGGTGCCAGACGAGACGTGCAGGGCAAAGTGAAGATGCAACTGCAAGATGCCGACCGTAGTGGTAAGTTAGTTGTTGAGGCCGATAATGTCGGTCAAAGCTATGATGGTCGTGTATTGTTTAAAGACTTTAGTACGGTGATTCAGCGTGGCGATAAGATTGGTCTTATTGGTCCTAATGGCTGTGGTAAAACAACCTTACTTTCAATCTTATTAGGACGAAACGAACCTGAATTTGGTGATGTGAAACTGGGTACTAAGATTGAAGTTGCCTATTTTGATCAACTTCGTAGCCAATTAGATGAAAATATTAGCGTGGTCGACAATGTGGGGCAAGGTAAAGACTATGTTGAGATAAATGGTGCTGAAAAGCATGTAATGGGCTATTTACAGGACTTCTTGTTTACTCCTGAACGTGCTCGAACACCGATTAGATCACTGTCAGGTGGTGAGCGTAACCGATTGTTATTAGCTAAATTATTTACTCAGCCTGCTAACTTATTAGTGATGGATGAGCCAACCAATGATCTTGATGCTGAGACATTAGATTTATTAGAAGACTTGTTGATGAACTATAAAGGCACACTTATCTTAGTGAGCCATGATCGTTCATTTATCAATAATGTTGCTACAAATACAATTGTGTTTGATGATGATGGCGAGGTGCGTGAATATGTGGGTGGTTATGATGATTGGTTGCATCAACGTACACAAGATAAGCGTGCTCAAGCACCTAAGAAACTGACGGGAAAAGGGAAACCTGCCGTAAAAAAAGTGAATAAAAAATCATCACTGACTTATCAAGAGCAACTTGATTTAGAAGCATTGCCGAAAGAAATTGATCAGTTTGAACTTAAACAAGCTGAACTGCATAAACGAATCAGTGATGCTGATTTTTATCAGCAGCCGGCTGATAAGCAAGCTAAAACTCAAGATGAATTAGCAGAGTTAACATTGGAATTAGAAGCTATGTATGAACGCTGGGATGCGCTTGAGGCTAAGAAAGAAGGCTAATGAGTCAATTCCCTCCTCACTTAGTTTTTGAACAGCAAAGTGTTGAGGGTGAAGTAGTTCAGGTCTGGCAGCAATATGATCGGCGATGGTTAGACTTTAATGATGGCTTAATCCAATCAGAAATTATTTTAAATAATCCTGAGATATTACCTTTGCCTCTTAATCGAGCAATGTTAGCTGGAATATTATTTGCCAATATACCAAAACGCGTATTATTGGCGGGTACTGGTGGTGGGGCAACGGCTCGGTATTTTGCTAACTGTTTCCCTGATGTTGTAGGCGATGCTGTAGAAAAGTCAGAAACAGTGAGTGATATTGCACGCCAGTATTTTGAGCTTCCAACTGGTAATAACTGGCAGATTCATACAGAAGATATTGTTGATTATGTGCAGCATTGTCCTCATAAATATGATCTTATAATTATTGATATTGCTGTTAATCAGAAAACACCTGAGTGGATTATTGAACGTAATTTTTTAAAACAATGCCGTTCATTACTGACAGACAAGGGACATATTGCTTTAAACCTGCTGGTGGATGATGGTAATGCATTTATGCATTCTTTATCTGCAATTAGGGCTGTTTTTGATCGGCATACAGCATGCTTATCTTTACCTAATTACCGCAACACAGTGATCTTTGCCTTTAAGAACGTGCCTGAGAGTTTACCAGCAGAGCTGAGAGAGTATCTGGCAAGCCTTGAAGCATCTTGGGGATTAGAGTTCGGAGAGTTTTATCAACAAATGCTGAAAGATAACCCACATAACAGTGGTGTTTTTTAGATATAGCCGTAATTATTCAAAGTGCAGCTGTTATGGTGAAAATAGGAATAAGAACAAGACATCAGGTGTGGTTAATGATTGGTGAGCTTGGGTGAGGAAATAACATTAAAAATTGTTAATTCCTATATCAAAAAGTCATGGAAGAACATGAGTTATCTGTAAATGGAATGATTACGGGTATAGAACATCTAGGGTAGAATGACATTAGCTTATATTTAAGGAATACAGCATGGAATTAATTACCGATCTGATTAAACAGCTTAACAATATTGTTTGGGGCCCTGTGATGTTAGTGCTTATTCTTGGCACTGGCCTTGTATTGATGATTGGAATTAAAGGCATGCCCATTACTAGGTTAGGTTATGGCTTTAAAATGCTGTGGCGCGGTCGTGACTCTAAATCAAAGGATGAGGGCGATATCTCTCCTTTTAATGCCTTGATGACATCTCTTGCCGCCACGATCGGTACCGGTAATATTGCCGGTGTTGCAACCGCAATCTTCTTAGGTGGTCCTGGTGCCTTATTTTGGATGTGGATGACTGCATTAGTTGGTATGGCAACTAAATATGCTGAAGCAGTATTAGCCGTTCACTTTCGTGAAACAGATGCCAATGGCAATAAAGTAGGTGGCCCGATGTATTACATCAAAAACGGTTTAAGTAGCCGTTTTGCATGGTTGGCAACGAGCTTTGCTATCTTTGGCGCATTTGCTGGCTTTGGCATTGGTAATACAATTCAAGCAAACTCAGTGGCTGATGTTTTATCCTCTAACCTAGGTGTTTCACCATTAGTGACGGGCTTAGTCATGGCTGTCTTAGTTGCCTTGGTTCTTTTGGGAGGTATTAAGCGTATTGCTACTGTTGCTGGTAAGTTAGTTCCATTTATGGCAATAAGTTATGTCTTGGCTGGATTGCTTATTTTAGCAATGCATGCATCACAGATACCTGCCGCTTTTGATCTTATATTTACTTATGCTTTCACACCTATTGCTGCAACAGGAGGCTTTGCAGGTGCGGCTGTTTGGGCGGCTATTCGCTTTGGTGTGGCTCGAGGTGTATTTTCCAATGAAGCCGGCTTAGGTAGCGCCCCCATTGCTCATGCTGCTGCAAAGACTAATAGCCCAGTTCGACAAGGAACTATTGCCATGATGGGAACCTTTATTGATACTATTATTGTCTGTTCAATTACAGGGCTAGTAATTATTGTTTCAGGTGCATGGACGAGTGGTGAAACAGGTGCAAGCTTATCATCGCTTGCCTTTGAATCTGTGTTGCCGGGACTTGGCGGTATTATTGTTTCTTTTGGCTTGTGTATCTTTGCTTTTACCACGATTCTTGGTTGGAGTATTTATGGTGAGAAGTGTGTGGAATACTTATTTGGTGTGCGTTCAATCACGCCATTCCGTATTTTATGGATTGTTGCTGTGCCACTGGGTGCAACGGCCAACTTATCCTTCATTTGGCTGGTGGCAGATACCCTAAATGCCTTGATGGCACTACCTAATTTGATAGCGTTATTATTGTTAAGTCCAGTGGTATTTAAACTGACTAAGGATTACTTTGTTAAAAATAAAGCAGGATGAATCGTTGATTTAAAATGAGGAATTGTAATGTTAATTGGCGTTCCTAAAGAAATTAAAAATAATGAATATCGCGTTGGTATAACACCAGCGGGAGTTAGAGAGTTAGTAGCCGCTGGTCATCAGCTAATGATAGAAAGTAATGCGGGGGCGGAAATTGGTTTAACTGACCTGTTGTACCAGCAAGCTGGAGCCGAAATTGTTAGTGAGGTTAATAAGGTTTATGCTCGAGCCGATATGATTGTCAAAGTCAAAGAACCACAAGCTCAAGAATGCACGATGTTAAGGTCGGGACAGATACTCTTTACATTTCTACATTTAGCCCCTGATAAACAACAAACCCAAGCGTTAATTGAATCTGATGCAATTTGCATCGCCTATGAAACAGTGACAGATAAACAAGGTGGGCTACCACTATTGGCTCCTATGAGTGAGGTCGCTGGCAGAATGGCAATACAAGCAGGTACGCATGCCCTAGAAAAAACACAAGGAGGCATGGGGATATTGTTAGGAGGTGTACCCGGAGTTTCACCTGCTAAAGTGGTAGTACTGGGTAGTGGGGTTGTCGGTTTGAATGCTGCTCGAATGGCGATGGGCTTAGGTGCGGATGTCACGGTTATTGATCGCTCTTTAGCTCGACTGAAACAGCTCGATGAGCAGTATGGTCCTCAATTAAAAACCTTGTATTCTACAAAGGAATTGATAGAGCAAGCTGTCGCGCGTGCTGATCTGATTATCGGTGCTGTTTTAGTTGCAGGATCTAGTGCACCAAAATTAATTACACGTGCTATGTTAACGAAAATGAAAAAAGGCGCAGTGTTGGTTGATGTTGCTATTGATCAGGGTGGTTGTTTTGAATCATCACATGCCACCACACATGAAGACCCCACTTATGTGGAAGCGGGAATCATCCATTATTGTGTGACCAATATGCCGGGTGCTGTCGCTCGAACCTCCACTTTTGCCTTGACGAATGCTACCTTGCCTTTTGTTTTGGAATTAGCCAATAAGGGCATAAAACAAGCTTTACAGCAAAATACCCATTTGCGTCAGGGCGTGAATGTTTATCGGGGACAGGTGACCTATAAAGCAGTAGCAGATGCTCATGCTTATGAGTTTTCTGCAATTGAATCTATATTGAAAGTTTAACGAGGGCTGACAAGGCTTGTCTGCCCAACATTACTTTTATTCGTCTAATAGTGCATCTCGATCATCACTATGTAGGCGTGGCATAATCCACATTTCATACATTGATACGATCCACATAAACGCAAAAGACATTGCCATTGCTCCACCACCGATAATGACTAACCAGGCAAAGTTAGGGTTTAACTTCGTTAGCCACCATGATGAAATATCAAGCAATAAGAAGATGTATGGCATAACGATAACACCGGCTTTAAGGTATTTAGGTACACCTGCAGCCAGACTGAATATTAAGCCAACAAACATAAAGATAAAGGCGATACCAAAGAGGTGAATGTGAGATACGCGCGCTAAAGATGAGAAGCTTGCACCAGTATCTGTTTTAGCTCGTTCAGCAACATTTTCAAATTCAGTGAAATCAGGGATTGGTAAGCCTGATTCAGCGTTGTGGCACATTACACAGCTGGTATCCATAATCTTGCGAATGCCAGTGTCATAAAAGGCTTGTTCATCAGCCCCTTTATGTACCCAATTGACAATTTTTAGGCGATCTTCTTCTGGAGCCATTAGTTTCATTGAGCCGTTGAGTTTAGCTTCAATCACCGAGCCTGAACGTTTTCCATAGTAACTGTACACAATATCATCAACCGATAAGCCCATTTCACCATCAGCGAGACCATGAGTGAATTGAATCTGTACAAGTGCCATCATATAACCCACAGCGACAACAACAAGGTAGCCAGTAAAAAGTGCTTTAAGGGCGATACCTTGACTACAAAGATTGATTTTATGTGATGCTACAGAAGCCATAGTGTATTCTCATTGTTTAAATTAATAGTGTGCATACTATTACAGATTGGCGGTTGGGAGTAACTTTTTAAGCGTTTATTTGGCAAATACTTGTTTTAATAATTCAGTTGTCCGTGCCGCGGGATTATCACGAATTTTCTTTTCTTCTTGTGCGATGACTAAAAACAGGCCATTTAATGCTTGCTCGGTAACATAGTCTGGTAAATCAAGGTTAATTGATTCGCCAATTAATGGTATCTCTGCAATCTGCCCTGTTAGGTCATTGTAGTATTGTGTACTGCCAACTTGATTTAGTGAGGTTTCGATACTGGAACGAAATAAAGCCGTTAATTGTGAATTGGTTTTGTTACGGAAGTATTGCGTAGCGGCATCATCAGCGCCGTTCAATATCGTATTGGCATCTTCAATACTCATATCTTTTATTGCACTGACAATAATATTTGTTGCTTGAGGTGCCGCATTTTCAGCGGCATGATTAATACTTTGTTCAAACTGATCAGCCAATGAACCAAGACCGAATTGTCGCATTAAATCACCTGTTTGTTGTAATTCAGGTGGCATAGCAATGCGAATTAACTCATTTGCTAGATATCCCTCTTTCTGACTAACATGTTTAATTGCTTGACGAGAGCCCACTTCTAAGGCTTCTTTTAGACCTGAGGTTATCGTGTTGTAGTCCAGTGCTGTCGATGTAGAAGGAGCTGAAGTGTCAGTTGAGAATAATTCAGCGCCAGCATTTGTCAGATCTTCGAGAAAAGAGCTCCAGTCAGCATGGCTTGAAGAGCTATATATTGCCATTAAAATCAAGAATGAGGCAGTGACTTTATGTGGAAAGTACATTGTGTATTCCCTTACTTTGTGAGGCTGGCAAATAAGGCCGGTAATTTTTCAGGTAATTTATTTACATTATCAATCACCATATGTTGATTGCCAAAGATATCAGTGACGTAGTCATCAGCATTAGGATCTAAGGTAATACAATAGCTATAAATACCTTGTTGATCGAGTTCTTGAACGGCCTTATGAGTATCTTGGATTAGCAGTTGCTCATCATCGACATCAATATCGGCAGGTTCGCCATCTGTCAGAACCAGTAATAATTTCTTATCTGCTTTTTGAGCCTCAAGATAGTGGGCTGCATGACGCATTGCGGCCCCCATTCGTGTGGAATAGCCAGATTTCATACCAGCAATACGTCCTTTTACTTCATCATCCCAATGTTCACTAAAGCCTTTAATGTGATGATATTTCACATCATGGCGCGTATTTGAATGGAAGCCAGCAATAGCAAACTTATCGCCAAGTTGTTCAATTGACCATGATAAAAGTGATACGGACTCTTGGCAGAGCTCTAAGATAGTTTGTGTCGCACCTTGAGGAATATCATTAGTTGATTGAGACAAATCGAGTAGCAACATTACGGCAATATCACGACCGTCATGTTTATGACTCATATTGATGCGTGGATCAGGTTGGCTACCACTTTTCAAGTCAATTAAAGAGCGAATGGCGATGTCTAGATCTAGCTCTGAACCTTCTTCTTGATAACGCACGCGGACATAGTTTTGAGGCTTTAATAACTCCAATACTCTCTTCATACGTTTTAGTACGGCACTATGTTTATCCAAGAGTTTATCGATATCAGTTGCTTTGCCACTAGGATGCAAGGCTTCATAGACACTTACCCAGTCAGGGCGGTAACTTTGTGAGTGATAATCCCATTCTGGATAATGCCGTGGTGGAAGACCTTTAAGTTCCTCTTCTTCAGCTTGTGTTTGTCGATTATCATCAAAGGACTCTTCTTCATCACCCTCTTCAATAAACGTCCACATATGGCGATTATCATCGCGGTAATTAATTTCAGTATCATCAAAGAATATATTGGCTAGTTGGTCGCTCTGAATGCGTGTGCGGGCAACGTAAGATAAGCCAATGCCGGCAATGTTCTTGGTACTGGATTCACCATTAGCCATCGCGTCGTGGAAGCGATCAACGAATTCAAGAATGTCTGGATCGGTATAACCATGTGCGGGATCAAGTAGTGCTAACGATAGCATCGCCATACGATGACGAAGGCATGACTGTGTTTCTGGATCACACGCACCTTCAATAGGGCGCGGGTGTAGTTTAATAAATAGTTGTCGTAAACCGGGGTATTGCTGGATAGCCAAGTATTCAACACGGGCATCTTCAACAAACTCTACGGCCATTCGTTGAAAGGGACTGTAATTGTCGGCAATAATAGGGCGAGTCCAACGTTGATGTGCTGCCATATGGGCTAATGTCGCACGGTAACGATCAATACCTGAGACATCATTAGTATCATCATAGACATCGGGAATTCGTAGGCCTAAGGCATCAAAGTAAGGAACAGGTTTGCGTAGCTCATCAAATCCTAGAGAATAGGGTACTAATTGTGGATCATCATCCCACAGGCCTTGCATGTAAAGATTGAGTTTTCGTTCATGATCGTAGAATAAAGTACCCTGACGTTCACGTTGTAAAATAGCTAAACTATCAGCAGATTGTAAACTGAAGAAATCTCTTTGTCGTTCAGGATGCGTGCTGTAAAAACGAATACCGTAATCAACCCAGTTCTTTAGATTGACTAAAGAAAGTTGACTGATTAGATAAGGCATTTTTTCTAGTAAATCTGATAGGCTGGGGCTAGGGATTGTTGCATGATGCCCGTGGATTGATACTGATGTTTTGTCCATCATGTCAAAAATAATATCAAAATAAGACTGTAGGGCATCAATGTCGCCCAAGCGGCGCGCAACAGCGGGCAATGTCTGTAGAAATACAGGAATAGCTTTACCGTTAATGGTGCGAGAAAATTTCCATACAGTTTGAGATACTAGACTAACAATTTCCTCACCAAGGTGATCGGCCATTGCAGGTATGTCTTGTAAATAGCTCAGGACAGGCTCAACACCTCGACCTATCATACAGATCAATGATGCTCCCGCTAGATAGTCTTCAACACCTTGCTCGGATAATAAAGCACTGGCTTCTTCCATCAAGTCGTCAAAGACGGGATCAATTTGTTCAAAGCCGCAGTTTAACTTTTCGCGGTTAGGATTTTCTGCTAATTCAGTTTCACTCATAATTGTTCCACTGTCATCCTCGCGTATGCGGGGAACCATGGGCTGTATAAGTCGCTATTATCGTTGGATTCCCACTTTTGTGGGAATGACGTAAGTTGTAACAGCATGGCTATATATTTAAGCGAAAATAGTATTGATAGCGTGATCTAATGTGTCACGAATATCAGCATCATCAGTTATAGGTCGAACTAATGCCATTTTACATGCTGCTTTTGGTGCAATGCCTTTGTCCATCAATGTAGCTGCGTAAGTGAGCAAACGAGTTGAAATACCCTCGTCTAGGCCATGACCTTTCAGGTTACGAGCAGTACCAGCAACTTTAACTAATTTGTCAGCTAACTCAGCATTAATACCTGTTTCTTTTTGTAAAATACTAGATTCAACTTCAGCACTAGGGTAGTCAAATTCAAAAGCCGTAAAACGTTGTTTAGTTGATTGTTTTAATTCTTTCATTAGACTTTGATAGCCAGGGTTATATGAAATAACTAATTGGAAATCAGGATGTGCTTCAAGTAACTCACCTTTTTTATCTAAAGGTAAAACACGGCGATGGTCAGTAAGGGGATGAATAACAACTGTTGTATCTTGACGTGCTTCTACCACCTCATCTAAGTAACAAATAGCACCGATGCGCGCTGCAACGGTTAATGGGCCATCTAACCAGCGTGTTCCGTTGGCATCTAATAAATAACGACCGACGAGATCTGATGCCGTCATATCTTCATTACAGGCAACCGTAATTAAAGGTCTATTTAATTTCCATGCCATATGTTCTACAAAGCGTGATTTACCACAACCTGTAGGGCCTTTGATCATCACCGGTAAACGCGCTTCATAAGCTGCACTATATAGTTCAACTTCATCATCTTGAACTTGGTAGAAAGGTTCATCTTTGATTAGATATTGGTTTGTATCAGTCATAGTATTGGCTTCTTCATTCATATTTAAAGAAATAGTTTAGAAAAGAACTCAGGAAAAAGGATGAATGTGAGTCATTCGTTTTACTGAATGCTTTTAATGATGTATCTAACAGCATCACGGTGAGCTGTTGAATTTAAAGATAGTCTCCCTGCCGAAGCAGGGAGGTATCTCTTGTTACTTTGGCTTTGAGCTTACTTGTGTACGCCCAATTTTTCACGCCATCCTGGGAAGATCTTATCAGCATCACCTGGGAATGATTCGAATGCACGAGCAAATTCACGATGCTCTTTAGCGTATTCGATAGGATCCGCACCAGATTTCCAACATTCAAACGCTTGACGTAATGATGTCGCACCAGCAGCTGGAGAATCGATATGACCGTAAGAACCACCACCAGATGTATTGATAACGTTACCGTGACCTAGGTTTTCGAAGAAACCAGGTAGACGTAATGCGTTCATACCACCAGAGATGATTGGTGTAGTTGGTTTCATGCCATACCATTCTTGATGGAAGAAAGGACCATCTGCACTATCTTGTTCGATCATGTAAGCGATATGACGATCATCAGCACCACCTTCCATTTTACCGAAGCCCATTGTACCTACGTGGATACCTGAAGCACCCATAAGACGTGAAAGCTTAGCTAAAACAAAGGCATTGTAACCACGAACAGATGATGGTGAAGTTACCGCACCATGACCTGCACGATGGTAATGTAAGTATTGACCAGGGTAGTTACGACGAGCTGTTGTCACCATGCCTGGACCACCAACATAACCATCAACTAAGAAGGCTACTTTATCGGCATCTGGACCAAATGTTTCTAAGATGTAGTCAGCACGAGCACACATTTCGTGATGATCATCCGCAGTGATGTTAGCTGAGAATAATTTCGCTTCGCCCGTTTCATCTTGAGCACGTTTCATTGCGTCAACAACAAGCGGCATTACTTTTTTCATTGGACAGAAAACTTGGTTACCTTGTGGCTCATCATTTTTGATGAAATCACCACCTAACCAGAACTGGTATGCTGCTTCAGCAAATGGTTCAGGGCGTAAACCTAGTTTTGGTTTGATGATAGTACCTGCGATATAACCACCATTCTCTAATGGACGACCAAGAACACGCCACATATCAGTGATATCTTTTGAAGGACCATCAAATAATTGCAACATACGAGGTGGGACATAGAAATCTTGCATTTGTGCACATTGCACATCACCCATACCTTGGTTATTACCAATAGCAAGTGTCAGGAATGATACGACCATTGTGCGGCCATCAATGACGTTACGATCAAACAAATCACTTGGGTAAGCAATTTTCATTATGCCTTTAGCTTCATCAATTTCGTAGACCATAGCGTCAAGGTCTTTGGTGAAGTCATCGGTAGTTGATACTTCAACATTAGTACCTGTTGATGATTCAGCAGCGAAATGAGCCGCTGTTTCTAAGTAGCCACCGAAACCTGGCATTGGTGTCATAGTGTAGGCGACAAGCATGTGCTCGCCGTTGGAGATTAGATCTTCTTCTTTCAGACTAAGATCGGCGTAACGTGATGATTGATCCATTATAAGTACCTTTTTTATTAGTGAGTGGCGCGAAAATTATTCGCATTCCTAATGTTCGGTTTGTACGTTCTTTTTAACGTACTAGGAGTGTAGGACATTTTTTCTATAAATAAAACTCAAATGTTTTGATTTTATACATAAGAAATGCTTATGATAGATGTCATGAACATAACGATTAGACAGTTAAAGATATTTGAAGCGGTAGCTCAACACTTGAGTTATACCCGAGCAGCCGAACACCTTTTTTTGAGTCAGCCAGCAGTATCTATGCAAATCAAGCAGTTAGAGTCAGAAGTCGGCTTGTCACTATTTGAACGGATGGGTAAAAAATTATTTCTAACAGAGGCTGGAGATGAATTACTAATCTATGCCAGAAATATTACTCAACAGTTAGTCGAATTAAATGATGTGATGGATGAAATTAGAGGAAGTGAACGAGGCCGTTTAACCATTGCGGTTGCGACAACAGCCAACTATTTTGCCTTAAAATTATTAGGTGAATTTTATAAACGGTTTTCTGGAACAACGATTAACCTCGATGTTACTAATCGTGAAAGTTTATTAGAACACCTGAATGAAAATACTGTAGATATGGTGATTATGGGACTACCACCAGAAAATATCGATGTTGAGGCTACGCCATTTTTAGATAATCCATTAGTGATTATTGCGCCTAAAGGTCATGCTCTTTCGGGGCAAAAATCAATTCCTCTTTCAGTAGTACAGCAAGAAACATTTATTATGCGAGAGCATGGTTCTGGTACAAGAATCGCAATGGAGCGTTTTTTTGAGCAGAGTGGCTATAGTATTAGTTCGGTAATGGAGATGAGCAGTAATGAGGCTATTAACCAAGCAGTTGAAGCAGGATTAGGGCTTGGTATCGTATCTCAACATACGTTAGAGTTGGAGTTAGCTCTGGGGCGATTAGAAGTTTTAGATGTCGAGTCATTCCCCATTATGCGGCATTGGTATTTAGTTCACCGGCATGGAAAACGTTTAACGACATTAATGTCAGCTTTTAAACGTTTAGTCATAGAAGATTCTGCTCAAATCTTAGAGTGATAGTTGTTTAACATCTAGCCATTTAACCTGACCAAAACCAGCAACGAGTCGGACTTTAGTTAGTTTTAAAAGATAAAAATGAAAGCCCGGTAGCCCTAATGTGATTTCTGACTCTGGGAACTGATGAAGATAGTCTTTACGTAGTTCAGTTTCACTAGCTGCTTTTTCAACGTTTGCTAAACAGGTAACTCTGGCTCCTGCACTTGGGTTTTCAGCATCTTTGGGATCAAATATTGTGAGTGAGACTTTAGGGTTTGCTTCGATATTATGTGTGTGTTCAGCTAAATGGCTAATCAAGATTGCAATATCACCCTCACTACTAATGATATAGGGCGTAATAGAGCCAAAAGGGTAACCTGACTCAGATAGCGAATGTGTTGAGAGCACACCGTATTGTTGTGCTTTGATAAATTGACTAGGTATCAATGTTGTCATGGACTTGCTATCCAATTAATTTCTTTTGCAGTTTGTTCACCAACCAAGCAGAAGCGTAAATCTTTTGGCATTTTAGCTTGGGTTTCATTGATAGGAATTCTACCCGCCATAATTTCTGCATAACGTTGGGGGAAGAGGGGAGACTGTTCAGGTTTTGCATAGCCATTAGGATAGAGAGGCTGATTATCTTGGAAATTATACTTATCACTGGCCCCAACAGTATGTAATATTTCATGTGCCATAACTATTGAATTTTGTTTATTTTGATCTGGTTTTGCGTAGGCATGGATAATACCAATTAAGCCTTTTTGAAGACCAAGAGAGTGTTCAAGTGCTTGACCATTAGAGCCTTGATGATAAAGAATATATAAACGAATTCGATTTTTATTTGATATATCATCTGGTGTGTTTTTATATGTCCAATAACGAAGCTTCATGCTCCATAAGGCTACTTTTAACATATCACTACGATCAACAGGTGGTTGTGGGGGATGAGAATCGATTCTGTTACCAAGAGACAATGTGATTGGATTTTCTACAATAAGTTGATATTGCTTTGAGCTACGAATAAAGAAATCTTCAATATCGCTAAAGTGCTTTATATTTAGGTTTTCAATATAGTTGTCAGTATCTGGGCTAGCATCACCATTGATTGGGTAGATAGCAACCTCTATAGGTTGATGCCAAGAAGTAGTATTTAGTCGTTGTTCTTTGGTGTAGATCGCTGCACTTGCCAAAAGTGCAAGAAGAATAATGACTCGAAAATTTCTAAAGCTGAATACTTTCATAAGTCGCTATTGTATAGAAAAATAAAGACAAAAAAAAAGCCACTTGGAAACCCAAGTGGCTTTTTCATATCTTAATGCTAGATCAGTTTAAGCTGGAGTAACATTCTCAGCTTGTGGACCTTTTGCACCTTGAGTAACTTCCATTGTTACAGATTGACCTTCAGCTAATGATTTGAAACCATCAGCTTGGATCGCGCTGTGATGTACGAATACATCAGGACCATTTGCTTGCTCGATAAAACCGAAACCTTTTGCATCGTTGAACCATTTAACGGTTCCAGTAACTTGCTCTGCCATAACTAACCTCTATACTTATACTTGTTTTATTAAAAATTTATTCAGCTACAAAATCTGCTGGTGGTGCAGAACCTTCGCCAAAGAAAAACTTTTCTAGCTCTTCTTTAAGAAACTGTTGTGACTTCGGATCTGCCAATGATAATCGATTTTCATTGATTAACATCGTTTGTTGGCCCAACCACATTTGCCATGCCTCTTTCGAGACCGACTCATAGATTTTTTTGCCAAGCTCACCAGGATAGGGTGGAAAGTCCAACCCATCAGCTTCTTTTTGCAGTTTAACACAATGGACAGTATTTGCCATTATTCCCTCAATTTAACTAATGATTGTAAAAATGTTTTTACTGGCGCGGGCAAGCCGAGCTGTAAAGCGTCACTTATTTTATACCAACTAGCACTATTATTCTCACTAATATTATTACTTGATTGATGCACCGTGATTATGTGCGGAGATATATCTAATTTGAAGTGACTAAAAATATGTTTAAAGCTAGGTGTGGCAGTAATATCCGTTATATTTGTCTGGAAATTATGTGAGCAGTATTCAGCTACTTTTTCTAAGGAATCTAGCTCAGGAAAGCTCCATAACCCACCCCAAATTCCGGAGTTTGGTCGCTGTTCCAAGAGTATCTTGCCATCACTTAATTGCATCACTAGCCAGTTGGTTTTACGAAGCGGTATTATTTTCTTAGGTTTGGGGTCTGGGTAGTTTTGCGGAATATCGTGTTGAAATGCCTGACAATCTGCCTGTAATGGACAAAATTCACATTTAGGTTTGCTACGAGTACATACCGTTGCACCTAGATCCATTTGAGCTTGTATATAGTGTGCAATTCGTTCTGTTGGTAATAGCTTTTCAGCAATTTTCCATAGTTGGTTTTCGACCTGTTTTTTCCCGGGCCAACCAGAAACTCTATTGTAGCGAGCTAAAACTCGTTTTACATTACCATCAAGAATGGCAAAAGGTTGGTGATGAGCCAGTGCCATTATTGCGCCAGCCGTTGAGCGACCAATACCGGGCAATGCAATTAATTCATTTAAATCGTTAGGCATTTCACCATTATGTTGTTCGACAATAACGTTTGCTGCTTTGTGTAGATTTCTTGCTCGGGCGTAATAACCTAGCCCTGTCCATTGGGCTAGCACGTCATCAATAGACGCATTGGCTAAGGAGGTGAGGTTGGGATAGCATTGTATAAAACGTTGATAGTAAGGAATAACAGTACTCACTTGAGTCTGTTGGAGCATGATTTCTGAGAGCCAGACATGATAAGGACTTGGAGACTGTTGCCAAGGTAAGTCTTTGCGACCATGCAGGTCAAACCATGCTAATAATTGAGAGCTGAAATTCATTGGGTATCTATTGAATATCACCTGTAGTATCCATTACTACAGGTGATATTGATTTATTTAGAAGAAACTTCTTAACTTATCTTTAAGCGCATCTTTTGCTTGATCTTCAATTGACTTCGCAGGCGCGGCTTCTTGGGCTGGTTCTGTTACTGTTTCATCAGTCGCATTTTCAATTGGAGCGGGCTCGCTTTCTTGACTACCAAGAACACCACCTAATAATCCACCTAAGTCACCCCCGAGTTTTTCTTTCAATGTCTCAGCTGCTTTTGTTTTTATTTCTTCTGTAGCTTTTGCTTTCAGCATGCTTGCTAGATCGACCGTTGGCTTGGGATTGTCAAAAGTACCTGTAACTTTAACAGGGATTGTTAACCCTTTTAAATCATCCAATGCAGCACTACCTTGGCCCTTAGAGGTGCCAACAATAGCGACTTTGAGGGCATAATTGATATTTTCTTTGGGTAAGTCGACAGTTCCAGCACCATTAATGCGTAATAATGGCGCCATTGTTATAAAATCTTGATTATTGATAATGCCATTTTTGACGGTAAAGCTTCCTGAAAGGCTAGAAAAATCTGTTTGTAATGGCTCACCGGATGGAGGCAATGTTTCTCCTTTAAATGCTGCTTTTGCTTTACGAATACTTTCAGCAATATTGACACCTTTGAGTGCACCATCAGTAAATGAAAATTTTCCGTTACCACTTAAGGTTTGTTTGATTTGTTCAATAGTGGCGCCGTTACCCGATAACTTTACATTGGCATTAACCTGCCCTGAGATTTTGTCATCACCACTAAGATCTTTGAGCAAAGGACCTGCTTGAACTCCCTTTAGGTTTTCATCAATAGAGAGCTTTAATGCTTTACCTCGGGCATCTAAGTTTACATTGCCTTTATATTGGCCCTCATACAGATTTGCACTCATAGGGTTTAGTTTTATTAAGCCTTTGTCAGCATTAATTTCGACATGAATTTTTTCACTATGAGTTCCACTGATTTTTAATTTACCAATATCAATCGTACCTTTAGCATTAACTTGTCTTAATGTTTCTAGTGGAAGTGTAGTCGCCCCTGCTGCAGCGGCAGAAGCGGGTGGTGCTACTTGCTCTTTGCTTGCGGGTGGCAAATAACGATCTGCATCAATGCCATCTAATACTAGTTTGAAACTGAGCGCTGGCTTGGCAAAGTTATTGACTGCGAATTGGCCGCTTAATTTACTCTGGTCAAGAGTAACATCGAACTGTTTTGCATTAAAGTGCTTGCTGGAAGCAGAAAAGTCTGTATTCACTTGAACAAGTTCGAGTGTACTACCGTCTGCCATAGGTGGCAGATCGATAGCAAGTCGGTTAGCAAGTTGACGCAAATTAAAGGGTTGAACCTCTATGTTACCTGCAACATTAGGATTGTCTGAAAGGAGCTTGCTCACATTAATATTACTGTTAATCAGTAAATCATGAACGGTGACAAGTAGGTTAGATAGTGTCAATGTTTCTTGTTGTAGATCAGCTGAAATATCAGTTGTTACTTTGAGATCAGCTTTTCCTCCAGGTAGAGCAGGATCAATTAGCTCAGCAGTTAAGTTCAGTGCATTTAATGACGTTTGTTGGTTTTTAAGCTTACTTATAATATTGGCAGACAATGTAGCATCAATAGATTGTTGTTCTTTATTTACCTTAGCTTTTAATGATAAGTCATCAATTGATACGATCTGCGTCACCATATCAGCATTAAGATCACCACTTAAAGAAATATCCGCTTTTGAAAATGGTAGGTCTTGTCCTTCAGCTAGCGTAGTAAAGTTAAGATCAGTTAATGCGTATCGTTGATTTTCTAAGTCAACCATAACTTTGGTATCTAATGTGATATTTGCTGTCGCCTTTGGCTTAGAGCTTAGCAGGCTAAAGTTCATGTTTACAGCTGTAGGCTTGCCTGGAACTAAAGGATCTGTTGTTAGATTTAAATCTTTTAATTGAAAGCTTTCTGCTTTGCTGGCATCAGACCATAAGATATTAGCATTTGTTAATTGGACGCCAGCAATACTAACGGCACCAAGAGCCGGTGAGCTTGGCTCATTGTTTGGTGATTCTGTTTTCGTTGTCTCTTTTGTTTCTGTACTAGGGCTAGCAAGATCATCCCAGTTTGTTTTTCCTGCTTTATTTTTCTCAAGGTTGAGTACTAACCCATCCAGTACAACGGTATCCATTTCTAATTGCTTACTTAGTAATGGCATTAATTTAATGCGTACTTGTGTTGCATCAACTTTAGCAAAAGACTCTGCTTTAAATCCTTTTGCATTACTGAGTGACAAAGGACCTAACTCAAGCGCTATCCATGGAAATACAGATAGCTCAATATCACCATCCAGTGTGAGCGTTCGCCCAGTTGCTTTTTCTACTTGCTCAGATATTTCTTGTTTGTAGTCATTTGGATCGACAACAAAAGGCAAGGCGATTAAGCCAACAATAACGAGGATGATAATTAAAAAAAGAAGCTTGAGCAGAATGCGCATAGTATTTCCCTAAATTTGCTGTTTTAAATAGTCAACATAGCCTTAAATCGTGTTTGTATTGCCACAACTCTACGGTTAAGCGGAATAAGATTTCCTAAAATATCACCGATTTGGATATGAGCTTCTTTTGATTCCAACTCTGCCAACCATTTTTTGAGTGGTTTAACCTCTAAAATGCTATCGGTACTGTCCGTACTTTGTTCTGGCAAAGAAAAGTGCAATGTTGGCTTGGTAAAGCTCGAATTTTTACCGATAATTCCTGATAGGGAAGAAAGTACAGATGAAAATAGGGAAGGATCTTTCTGTTGTTTATTTTTAGTATTTACAGCTTCGGAATCATTTTTTATTTTATCTTCTGCATCATTTAGGGTGATGGAGAAATTCTTGGTACGAAGTGGCTTTTTCAAAAGAATATCAGCAGTGTGATTGGATTCAGAATGTGTTGATAGTAAGGCAGAAAGCGCATGAGAATCATGATGTTGCCAAGCAGTGACTCCTTCTTCTGATTCAAGAGAATAAATATAGAGCTCGGCAGATCCCGACGTTACAATTTCCCAATCGTGTGAAAGTTGGTCACTTGCAAGATTAAGCATTGATTTAAGAGAGCTAGTATCAACACTATTGAGGCCGCAGAGTTTTATTCGGAATGCTGCCATTTAGGGGGTCTCCATTTGCGATTCTACGCTCTTAATACGAACCGTTTTAATCGTATTATTAGATGTTTGAATAACTTCTATAACGTAATTTTCAATTCGTAAACTTACACCAGGATCTGGAATGCTTTCTAAGAACTCTAAGATTAGCCCATTTATAGTCTTAGGTCCATCTGTAGGAAGGTTCCAATGATTATTACGGTTTATTTCCCTGATATTAGCAGAGCCATTAATAAGGTAGCTACCATCTTCTTGAGGATGAATATCTTTGTCTTCATCAATTAAATCGGCTGTAAATTCCCCCACAATTTCACGGAAAATATCTTCTAATGTAATCAAACCTAAAATGTCACCATATTCATCTACAACAAGTCCGGTACGTCTTCGATGTCGTTGGAACTGGATAAGTTGAGTATTGAGCGGCGTATTTTCAGGCACAAAGTAACCTTGTTTTATGATTCCATTTAATGTTTCTTTTGTTAGGTTATTTTCTGCAAGTAAATGTAATGCTTTTCTAACATGCAATATGCCAATAATATTATCCATACTGTCGGTATAAACGGGTAATCGTGTGTTACTACAATAAGATAATTGTTTAATAATTTCAGGGAAAGCAGCATTGATATCAAGCCCTTCGACTTCATTTCTAGGCACCATGACATCATTTACCGTCATTTTTTCTAGGTCAAGAATACTGACAAGCATTTTTTTATGACGGTTGGGAATTAAACTGCCCACCTCCATTAATGCGATACGAAGCTCTTCAGTATTAATCGCTGCATTAGATGATTCTTCCGGAGACACGCCTAAGAACCCTAATAAACGGTTAGTAATAATATTAATGAACCACACTAAAGGATAGAGTATAAAAAGCAGTGGTTTGAGAATAAAGCTAGCAGGAAATGCGACTCGTTCAGGGTGTAAGGCCGCTAATGTTTTGGGTGTCACTTCGGCAAAAAGCAGAACAATTAAGGTAAGGACGGAGCCAGCAATAAGAACACCGTTTTCACCATAGAGTTTGACACCAATGATCGTTGCAATTGCTGATGCAAAGATATTAACAAAGTTGTTACCAAGCAAGATTAAGCCGATCAAGCGGTCGGGGCGTTCTAATAATTGACTTGCACGGGTCGCACCAGCATGGCCTTCACTTTCTAAATGGCGAAGGCGATACCGGTTGAGTGACATTAATGCTGTTTCTGAACTAGAGAAAAAAGCAGAAAGGAGCAGTAATATAAATAAGACCAGAAATAATAAAGAAAGAGAAGTCGTTTCTAACATGGCTAAATAATGGCTTCCTTACGCAGTTGCGATGAAGAATTCGAGTACAAATTTGCTACCAAAATAGGCAAGCACCAAAAATGAGAAGCCAATTAAAGTCCATTTTATTGCTGTTTTTCCACGCCAACCATGTTGTTTTCGTCCCCATAATAAAGTGGCGAAGACACACCAAGCAACGATAGATAAGACGGTTTTATGGATCAGGTGTTGTGCAAAAATATCGTCGATAAAAAAGAAACCAGTAAATAAACCGATTGTTAAGAAGATAAAGCCAGCAGTAATAAGTTGAAACAAGCCAAGCTCCATAGATTGTAATGGCGGGAGTTTACGAATAAGACCTGCTAAATGACGCTGGCGTAACTGTTTATCTTGAACTGCTAAAACAATCGCTTGTAAGGCTGCGAGAGTGAATAAACTATAAGCCGCAAGAGAAAGAAGAATATGCCATTCTAATGCTGGGTTTGTTAGTGTGGCTCCCTGTTCACTTGGGAGTGATGTTTTGAGAATAAGGCTTAGGGCAACAACAGGGTAAATAACCATGCCTGGATGCGCTTTAGGAAACTTTGAACCTAAGATCAAAGCGATGAATGCCATTAGCCATGTGGCGACTTCTAATGTAGCAAATAATCTTAAATCCCAGCCACCAGCATTTGTCATCGTAAAGAAAATATCTGTTCCATGCGCGATTAAGGCCACTATTGTCAAAAGACTGACTGGAAATAATACTGAGCGGTGTTGATCTCGCTGTACAAAGTCACGGATCAAAACAACACTGCAACAAAGGTAGAGTAAAAAGGCTAATGAATTAGCTAAGGCCATGAGTCTTCATTCCTTAAATATGGTGTGGTGATATCGTGATAAATCATAGCTAGATGATAAACGATGTCATCATCATCAGACTAATTTATCTTCAAGCATTTTCAGCTTAACTCATCATATAAGCTATAATTATATGTATAAATAATTATTACCGATATTTTCGGTTCCTTAGTTTTAGGTGAATCATGTTTGATAGTTTGAGTGAAAGACTAGGTAGTACCCTACAGAAGCTTCGTGGCCAAGGGCGGATCACAGAAGCGAACGTAAAAGAAACGCTTCGTGAAGTACGTATGGCATTGCTTGAGGCAGATGTCGCTTTGCCTGTTGTTCGCGAGTTTGTCGACAGAGTAAAAGAGCGCGCAATGGGACAAGATGTACTTACTAGTCTCACGCCGGGTCAGGCCTTAGTCAAAGTAGTTAATGATGAATTAACAGCCGTAATGGGTGAGGCAAATGAATCACTGAATCTCAATGCACAGCCGCCAGCGGTTATTTTAATGGCTGGTTTACAAGGGGCTGGTAAAACAACCAGTGTTGCCAAGCTTGCACGTTGGTTAAAAGAACGTGAGAAGAAATCCGTTATGGTTGCCAGTGCCGATGTTTATCGTCCCGCAGCGATCGAGCAGTTAAAAACATTAGCGAATGAAGTTGATGCACACTTCTTCCCAAGTCAATCAGATCAAGATCCTGTAGACATTGCTAAAGAAGCTGTTGCGCAGGCGAAGTTACAGTTTGTTGATGTTGTTATTATTGATACCGCAGGTCGCTTGCATATCGATGATGACATGATGACGGAAATTAAGCATATTCATGATGCTATTAACCCGATAGAAACATTATTTACTGTTGATAGCATGACCGGGCAGGATGCTGCCAACACAGCCAAAGCATTTAATGACGCTTTGCCGTTAACGGGTGTGATCCTAACGAAAACAGACGGTGATGCACGAGGTGGTGCAGCATTATCAATTCGCCACATCACGGGCAAACCAATTAAATTTATGGGTGTCGGAGAGAAAACCGATGCGCTAGAACCCTTCCACCCTGATCGTGTTGTTTCTCGAATTTTAGGAATGGGTGATGTTCTATCTTTAGTTGAAGAAGCGCAACGGAAGATGGATAAAGGTGCTGCCGATAAATTAGCGGGTAAGCTTAAAAAAGGCAAAGGCTTTGATCTAGAAGATTTTAGAGATCAACTCCGTCAAATGGGCAATATGGGTGGCATTGGCTCTATGTTGGATAAAATGCCAGGTATGAGCAATATTCCGGCCGCAGCTAAAAACCAAGTAAATGATAAAGAGCTTGGTAAACTTGAAGCCATTATTAATTCAATGACAAAAAAAGAACGTCAACGACCAGATATTATTAAAGGCTCGCGGAAAAAACGTATTGCTGCAGGTTCTGGTACACAAATCCAAGATGTGAATCGTCTACTTAAACAATTTACACAAATGCAAAAGATGATGAAAAAAATGAGCCAAAAAGGTGGCTTAGCTAAGATGATGCGTGGCTTAGGTGGAAAAATGCCGATGGGTGGCGGAGGTTTACCTTTCTAAGGTTTTCTTGAGTTTTATCGTCGGTGGGTATAGCCTAGCTAAAAGGACATGTGTTTTGTAGGGATATGTATCTATTTGAGTCTATTTTATGCCAACAGCATCAATGAATACTGCCGACTATGTTCGGAGCCTGATTGAGTCAAGTCTTGACCCACTAGTAACCATCGCCCCCGATGGTGCAATTACGGATGTGAACAAAGCAACAGAGCTTGTAACAGGGCTTAAGCGTAAGCAGCTTGTCGGTACTGATTTCTCTAGTTATTTCACCGATCCTGAATATGCGCGAGCTGGCTACCTGCAAGTTTATGAACAAGGTTCAGTTCGAGATTACCCATTAGATTTACGTCATATTGATGGCCACACCACACCCGTTTTATATAATGCCTCTGTGTATAAAAATGAGCAGAATGACGTAGTTGGTGTATTCGCAGCTGCTCGTGATATTAGCCAGCAAAAGTCAGCAGAACAGCAATTAAAACAAGTCGGTGAATATACTCGGAGTTTGATTGAATCAAGCCTTGACCCCTTGGTGACTATTGCCCCAGATGGTGCGATAACCGATGTGAACAAGGCAACAGAGCTTGTAACAGGCCGGACGCGTGAGCAACTTGTTGGTACCGATTTTTCCAGTTATTTTACTGATCCAGAGTATGCACGAGCTGGCTATCAACAAGTGTATGAACAAGGCTCTGTTCGGGATTATCCATTAGATTTACGTCATGCTGATGGTCATATTACCCCTGTTTTATACAATGCCTCGGTGTATAAAAATGAACAAGGTGAGGTTGAAGGTGTGTTTGCGGCCGCTCGTGATATCAGCCAACAAAAGTCAGCAGAACAGCAATTAAAGCAAGTTGGTGAATATACTCGGAGTTTGATTGAGTCGAGTGTTGATCCATTAGTTACGATTAGTGTTGATGGTAAAATCATGGATGTGAACGATGCGACAGAGAAAGTAACGGGTGTTGGTCGTGATGATCTTATAGGTAGTGACTTTTCGAACAATTTTACTGATCCTGAATATGCTCGAGCGGGTTATCAAAAAGTATTTACCGAGGGAGTGGTTACTGATTATCCACTATCCATTCGTCGTCACGACGGAGAAATTACTCATGTTTTATATAACGCATCTGTTTATAGAGATTCGGCAGGTGTTGTTCAGGGGGTATTTGCTGCGGCACGTGATATTACTGCTCAAAAAGAAGCAGAAGAACGGATAAGAAAAATCGCACGGTATGATTCGGCACATAGCAAAATTCTGACAGAGTTTAATTCATCACAAGATCGTGTGATCGTGCTGACCCATTTGCTTAATATCTTAGCTGAAAATAATAACTATTTGATGAGTGCCTTTTATGGTTTTGATGAGTGGGCAGGGGTATTAAACTGCGAGGCAACTCATGGCCTTAATGATAGTGTTCAGGAGCAGTATAAACTGGGTGAAGGTTTAATAGGAGAATGTGCGAAAACCAATAAGAAAATTGTATTACATGATGTTGATGATGATGATTTTGTTATTGATGTTGGTTTTTCTAAAATAAAACCCCGCACAGTCATTATCAGCCCCGTAAGTTATCAAGAAAAACGCCTTGGGGTATTTTTGATGGTGTCGCGCGAAATGGCATCACAGGATGAGTTGATGTTTATTGAGCGCTTATGTGTTCAGACTGGGGTTGCATTACATAATTTGAAACAATATGAAGATATGACGATCATGACGGGGAAATTGCGTGATCGAAATGAAGAAATTGAGCTTAAAAATAAACAGTTAGATGAAGCCAGTAAGATGAAGTCCGAATTTCTTGCCAATATGTCTCATGAATTGCGCACACCACTTAATGCCATTTTAGGTTTTTCGGAAGCAATGCGGGACAATATGTTTGGCGATGTTAATGAGAAACAGGAAGATGGATTAGGGGTTATTTATGAGAGTGGACAACACCTATTAAGTTTAATCAACGATATTCTCGATTTATCTAAAATTGAAGCTGGAAAAATGGAGTTAGATTGCACTAATTTCAATTTAAATGATCTTGTTGATCGATCAATTTCTATTATTAAAGAAAAAGCGAATAAACATAATATTCATTTAACACTAGATTTAGATGCTCAAATGGGCGAAATGTCGGCAGACGAGCGAAAAATAAAACAAATCCTATTTAATATATTGTCTAATGCAACCAAATTTACCCCAGATAATGGCACCATCACGGTTAAAACTAAGTTGCAGTTAAATGTTATGCCAACATGTAGTGCTAGCACTACACTTCTTCAGCGTAGAGATTACATATCTATCGCTATTTCAGATACAGGTATTGGTATTGCTGAGAGAGATTTGGATAGACTGTTTACGCCATTTGAACAATTAGATGGCTCTTTTTCGAAGAAATACCAAGGAACAGGCTTAGGCTTGGCGATGGTTAAGCGCTTAGCAGAGTTACATCATGGCGGGGTTAATGTTGAGTCCATATTAGGCGAAGGGAGCTGTTTTACCGTTTGGCTACCGGTTGAAAATATGTCCTTTAGTATTGAGCAAGAGGGTAGTTTGCTTCACGGAGTGCAACACAAGAAAAAAGTGTTGGTTATGAATCGTGATGATAGAGATGCAGCAATCATAAGAACGATTTTAGAAGACTCTGATATTGAAATTTATCGAACAAGTCAGATCTCGGAAATAGATAGTAAAGTGTCGCAATATAAAATAGATGCGGTACTTGCAGAGGTTGGGGATAGAGAACTTGATCAAATTCAACAGTGTCAAAGTTTTAAAGATCCTAATAAAGAGGTACCACTTATATTAGTCCAGATGGGTAATCTTGATTTAGCAGG
>JAQRMU010000048.1:28065-42401 GCA_028598975.1 Gammaproteobacteria bacterium
GCAGGAATTCCGATAGATAAACCATTAATGAAAGATTATTCCGTATTAATTGTTGATGATGATCCGAACTCTGTTGAGCTTATTGGTACCTATTTGCAGGGTGTTAACCTTGATTTGAAAAAAGCATACTCAGGTGAACAAGCAATAACACACTTAAAACACACGACACCTGATCTTATTATTCTTGATTTAATGATGCCCGGGGTGACAGGGTTTGATGTGGTTGCTTATATGCAGACCAATCGCTTACACCATGTCCCTGTTGTTATTGTGACTGCTAAAATCATTACTGAAAATGATATCGGTCTATTATCAGGAAAGGTACGTGATATTATTGAAAAATTCAATATTGACCAACAGGGATTCGTTAGTTACATAGACAATCTCTTGAGGAATCCTGATGATGGATAAACAATTCCATATATTGTTGATTGAAGATAACCCCAACAATATTAAATTGATGGTGATGCTGCTAGAACAGCAAAGCTATAAGGTTACTGTTGCAGTGGATGCTGAATCAGGTATTGAGCAAGCTAAAGCCATTACTCCAGATATGATCCTTTTAGACATTCAATTACCTGAAATGGATGGAATGGAAGCCTGTCGGATCCTTCGACAAGAATCGAAATTAACACATACTCCTATTATCGCTCTCACTGCATTTGCAATGCCTGGAGATAAAGAGCGAATCCTATCCAATGGTTTTGATGATTATATGGCAAAACCTTTTAATTACAGGGAATTTCTAAAATTAGTTGAGCAATTATTAAATCATGGCTAGTGAAACCCTATTACCTCGCATTGCTATTGTTGATGATCAGCATAGTGTGACAAGTTTACTGAGTACTTTATTAGAGCATGAAGGCTACGATGCCGTAACGTTCAATAATGGTAAAGACTTTTTAGAGTACTTAAAATCTACCCGCGTTGATATGGTGTTATTAGATTTAATGATGCCGAGGATGACAGGATATGATGTGATCAAGCAAGTTCGCACCATGATCACCGATGAATATATCCCAATCTTAATTATTAGTGCACTAACAGATAGAGACTCACGTCTAAAAGCATTATCACTAGGGATTGATGATTTCCTTAGCAAACCTATTGATCGTGAAGAACTATGGCTACGAGTAAAAAACACGCTAAAGGTTAAGGCATATCAAGATCAACTTATTCAAGAAAAAATGATGCTTGAATGTACTGTTGAGCAAGATGAACAAGATATTGAGTTAAGCCATATTGAAACAATTCGAACACTCATCATTGCATCAGAGTTTCGTGATGATGAAACGGGTCAGCATGTAGGTCGTATTGGTCATTATGCAAGAACACTGGCAAAGCTAAGTGGTGCAAGCCGTGAGTATTTTGATACGCTATTTTATGCCAGTGCCTTACATGATATCGGTAAATTAGCCATATCAGATGCTATTTTGCAAAAGTCAGGACCTCTCACAAACGATGAGTTTGAGCGGATGAAACAGCATACGGTCATTGGTAATCAGATTTTATCGAATGCGAGTAATATTTCACCTTACCTTCGTTTAGGTGCCGAAGTGGCACTAACACACCATGAGCGGTGGAATGGTACTGGCTATCCATATGGCTTGAGCGGAACCAATATTCCATTGGGAGGACGTATTGTGGCAATCTGTGATGTATATGATGCATTGAGATCTGCTAGACCCTATAAACCCGCATTTGATCATGAAAAAACACTATCTATTTTGCGACATGGTGATGGTCGAACTGAGCCTGAGCATTTTGATCCTGAGTTACTCCGTTTATTCCTATCTAATGAACAATTATTTGCCACTATCTATAAAGATGATGTTTCAATTTTTGATCTTAGTTAAGATTAAAAAAATTTAAGTGTAGTTGGGTGATTACCCGTGTATGATCTCTGCTCAGTCTTTTAGGTCTTTGTATCTAAAATAGTTAAGTTTAAAGTGAATATTTTGCGCTTTAAATGCGTAATGGCGTGAAAATAAGCAACTCTAAATGGCGACCAGCCGTGTATTAAAGAGAAGTAATGCAAGTTAAGCTTTTCAAATTGTAGATATGTGCGTAAAATACGTCTGTTTTTCGATCCAGTTTTGTACAGGCAGGAATATGGTAACAATTAGATTATCTCGCGGCGGCGCAAAAAAGCGTCCTTATTACACTGTTGTAGTGGCAGATTCACGTAACAAACGTGATGGTCGTTGCATCGAGCGTATTGGCTTTTTTAATCCTTTAGCTCAAGGTCAAGAAGAAACATTACGTTTAGATCTTGATCGTGTTGCATACTGGGTTGGTGAAGGTGCACAACCTTCTGAACGCGTAGCTAAATTGATCGACCAAGCTAAAGTAGCTTAATAGCTCCTTTAGTTTTATAGAGATGGCAGAAATGGCTACTTCCGAGGAGTTTGTCCCGGTAGGAAAAGTATCTGGCGTCTTCGGGGTGAAAGGATGGATGAAAATATTTTCATTCACAGAACCTCGAAAGAATATATTGAGTTACTCTCCTATTTACATGTCCCGAAAGGGTGAGTGGGTGGAGATGAAAGTGTCCGGTGGGCGCGTTCAAGGTAAAGGGGTTGTTTTAGGCTTGGTTGATGTAACTGATCCTGATCAAGTTTTACCTTTAATTGGCTCAGAATTAGCTATTAAGAGAAGTCAGTTAAAACCAACAGCACGAGATGAATTTTATTGGTCTCAATTAATTGGCTTAACTGTGACTAACTTGAATGATGAAACACTCGGTCAAGTTGATAGCTTGCTTGAAACAGGTGCACATGATGTGTTGCTTGTTAAAGATAAAGAACACAAAACTGAACAGTTAATTCCATTTGTAATGGAAGATATTGTCCAGCGAGTTGATTTGGATAAAGGTCTTATTCAAGTTGATTGGGAACTAGATTATTAGGGGGTAATGGGCTATGCGATTAGGTGTAGTGTCTTTATTTCCTCAAATGTTTGATGCAATAACTGAGTATGGTGTAACTGGCCGTGCTGTATCGCGAGGGAAGCTGGCGGTAGATTATTGGAGTCCACGTGACTTTACGCAGGATAAACATCAAACAGTAGATGATCGGCCGTATGGTGGCGGACCTGGAATGGTAATGAAAGTTGAGCCATTACAGCAAGCGATTCAAGCTGCAAAACAGCAGCTAGGTCAGCAAACAAAGGTGATTTATTTATCGCCACAAGGTCGGAAACTAGACCAGCAAGGTTTGCAAGAGTTGGCAACAAGAGAAGCAATGATCTTTGTTGCAGGGCGATATGAGGGTGTTGATGAACGCCTGATTGAGCAAGAGATTGATGAGGAATGGTCAATTGGTGACTATGTTCTCAGTGGTGGTGAACTTGCTGCGATGGTCATGATTGATGGCGTTGCAAGATTATTACCTGGTGTTTTGGGTGATGAAGAGTCTGCTCAGCAAGATTCTTTTATGGCGGGTCTTTTGGACCATCCACATTACACGAGACCAGAACGATGCTCTGACCAAAATGTACCCAGTGTACTTTTGGGGGGAGATCATGAGGCGATACGTAAGTGGCGTCTTAAACAGTCTTTAGGTAGAACATGGTTAAGGCGGCCTGAAATGTTAGTAATGGATTCATTAACTAACGAGCAGAAAGCATTATTAGAACAATTTATTGCCGAATATCGGCAGGATAAGGTTGGAGTAGAACAATGAGCAATATAGTTGAACAGCTAAACGCTGAACAAATGAGACAGGACCTTCCTGCATTTTCTTCAGGTGATACTGTTGTAGTTCAAGTAAAAATTAAAGAAGGCGACCGTGAACGTGAACAAGCGTTTGAGGGTGTTGTAATTGCGGTACGTAACCGTGGTTTACATTCAGCATTCACAGTTCGTAAAATTTCTAACGGTGTTGGTGTTGAACGTGTTTTCCAAACACACAGCCCTGCAATCGGTAGTATTGAAGTTAAACGTCGTGGTGATGTACGTCGTGCGAAACTTTACTACTTACGTGAATTGACTGGTAAAGCTGCACGTATTAAAGAAAAATTGAGCTAAGATTTTGCTTAACAGAATCGTAATGACGGTTCTGGCTAGTTAAATAAGAAGGGTGCGACTGTTACAGTCGTGCCCTTTTTTGCATTATGGCATCTACTTTTTATTCAATTATAGATTCACCGGTGGGAAGCTTACAGCTATCTATAGCTGATAAGTATGTAACCAAAATTGAATGGTCCAAATTGCCCAGAACAAGCTTAGCATTAAGAACATCATGCTTTTCCCTACAGATGAGCAATCAGCTTGAGGAATACTTTCTACATGCACATAATGACTGGAGCATGCCTTTAGTTAAATGCGGCACAGAATTTCAACAAAAAGTATGGCATTATTTACAAACTATTCCTCTAGGTGAAACACGCTATTATTCTGATGTCGCGAAAGCACTTAATTCATCAGCACAAGCGGTAGGTAATGCCTGTCGTGCCAACCCATTTGTTATTGTTGTGCCTTGTCACAGAGTCGTTTCGAAAACAGGGTTAGGTGGTTATGATGGAAAAACCAGTGGACATAACTTAGCAATTAAACAGTGGCTGTTAGATCATGAGCGACAGTAATAAACAAGATATCGACTCGCATTTCCTAGAACCTTTTCTCGATTCACTTTGGTTGGAATCTGGTTTAAGTAAAAATACGGTTGAAGCTTATAGACGGGATCTTTTAGGTTTTGCTACGTGGCTAGTTCAATTTGATGTTGATCTCGTGTCTGCAACACGCAATGATATTTTACGATATCAAAGTGAACGTATGCGTGACGGCCGGAAAGTACGTAGTGAAGCTCGCTTACTTTCAAGTTTACGTCGTTTTTATCGTTATCTATGTCGTGAAGATATTCGTGAATCAGATCCAACGGTTTTGATTGAGTCACCTCGTTTGGGTAAGCCATTACCCAGTAGTTTAACGGAAGATGAAGTAGAAGCATTATTAGCGCAGCCTGATATAAATGTCGCTATAGGCTTGCGTGATAGGACTATGCTAGAAGTACTCTATGCCACAGGTTTACGTGTTTCAGAACTTGTTGGACTCACCTTTGAGCAACTTAATATGCGACAAGGGCTGATTCGCTGTATTGGTAAAGGAAATAAGGAACGTTTGGTTCCCCTAGGTGAAATATCGTTAGACTTATTACAGCAATATCTTGTAGAAAGTAGGCCTGCATTATTAAATGGTCGTATTAGTGATGATCTCTTTCCTACCAACCGAGGTAAAGCTATGACGCGACAAGCCTTTTGGTACTTAATTAAACGCTATGCCAAGCAGGCAATGATTGAGAAGCACTTATCACCGCATACATTACGGCATGCTTTTGCAACACATTTATTGAATCATGGAGCTGATTTACGTGTTGTACAACTATTATTAGGCCATTCGGACTTATCTACTACTCAAATCTATACACACGTTGCTAAAGAACGTTTGAAAAATATTCATGAACAACATCACCCTCGTGGTTAATATAGATATTGTAGGAGCACGCTTCAGCTGCGAAAGATGTTCAACCGATTCGCGGCGAAGACGCCGCTCCCACAAAATCAATAGCGTTCTCTGTAGGAGCGTGCTTCAGCCGCGAATTGTATAAGTTTAGATTTAGAACTAATGTTAAACTACAAACCATAAATATTACGATCTATAGGAGAGATAAATGCCCTCATTTGATATCGTTTCAGAGGTTGATAAACACGAATTAACCAATGCGGTTGACCAAGCTAATCGTGAAGTGAGCAATCGTTTTGATTTTCGAGGAACTGATGCGCGTGTTGAGCAGTCAGAGAAAGTACTGACAATGCATGCCGATAGTGATTTTCAATTAGATCAATTGCAAGATATTTTGCGAATGAAGCTTGTTAAGCGTGGTATTGAAGTGAGTTGTTTAGAAGTTAAAGACTCGGTGGGTAATGGCAAGATGCGTAAGCAAGATATACTTGTTCGCGAAGGACTGGATAAAGATGCATCGCGTATTATCGTTAAAGAAATTAAGAATAGTAAATCAAAAGTACAAGCAGCCATTCAGGGTGAAACTGTACGAGTAACGGGAAAAAAACGTGATGACTTGCAAGGTGTAATGGCGCTATTACGCGACAATGACAAAATTGAAATGCCTTTGCAGTTTAATAACTTTAGAGATTAGGGAAATAGAATGTTGAAACGCACATATTTATGGTTACCATTGTTGGCTTGGATAGGATTGGCACAGGCTGATAATGCTGAAATGAAAAGTAAACTTGAAGCGATGATGCCGGGTATTACGATTGATGGTCTTCAGCCGCTA
The DNA here is from genome assembly GCA_028598975.1 of Gammaproteobacteria bacterium. Lineage (GTDB taxonomy): Bacteria > Pseudomonadota > Gammaproteobacteria > Nitrosococcales > Methylophagaceae. Next base: position 34,362 of record JAQRMU010000048.1, read on the forward strand.
GATAATACGGGTTTATATGAAGCAGTCATTAACGGTGAAATTATTTACTTCTCAGAAGATGCACGTTATGTTTTCCAAGGCGATGTCACTGCCTTAGAAACACGTGAGAACATTACCGAAAATAAGCGGGTCAAACTTAGACAAGAAACATTAGCGTCATTAAATGAAGCAGACATGATTGTTTATGAACCTAAAAAAACAGAGCATACATTGACGGTGTTCACTGATATTGATTGTGGTTACTGTCGTAAACTGCATAATCAAATGGACGAATATAATGACTTAGGTATTCGCATTCGTTATATGGCGTTCCCTCGTGCAGGTATCGATTCTGAGTCTTTTGAAAAGGCTGAAGATGTTTGGTGTTCAGATGATCGCCAACAAGCAATGACTGATGCCAAAAATGGTAAAAGTGTTGATTCTAAAAGTTGCGATACACCTGTAAAAGCCCAGTATCAACTAGGTCGTCGTATCGGTGTAACGGGAACGCCGGCACTCTTTTTAGAAAGTGGTCAAATGTTACCAGGCTATGTGCCACCTAAACGTTTGAAGAAAATTTTGGATGAGCAAGCTGCCTTGTAGAAATCTGCATGGCGACAAGCTTGGTTTCTAGTATTATTCGCGGCTAAAGCGCGCACCTACATGTGCTTATGGCTTGTAGGAGCGGTCTTTAGCTGCGAACAGCATTGTCTAAAAATTCAGTCACGAATAAACGCGGTGATCAATTAATTGTGTTTCATGTTCGTCGCACTGAAGATAGCTTATCTCACTTTCCCAATCACCAAGAACAATACGCTTTGCTTGTTGATTATTCACAACTAGAGAGTGAATAGCTGGTCGGTGGGTATGGCCATGAATCAGTTGTGTGACATCAAACTGCTTCATAACGCGGCATACTTCTTCTTGGTTTACATCCATAATCATTGCTGATTTATGTGCTTTTTGCTCACGACTTTTCTGTTTTATTTTGTCAGAAATACCTTGGCGGTAATTGGCCGATAAGTGTAAGAAACACCACTGTAGTAATTTATTACGGCTCCATAGGCGGTAGCGTTGATAAGCCTTATCATCGATACATAGCGTATCACCATGCAGTAAGAGTGTTTTTATCCCGTAGAGATCAATGATACAGCTGTCATCAAGTAGCTTACAGCCTGCACGTTGAGCAAAGTGTTTCCCCATCATAAAGTCACGGTTACCTACCATAAGATAGGTCTTTATACCTGCTTGATGGAGTTGCTGTAACTGGTCAATAAGAGGCTCGAACTCTTCGGGAACAATGTCATCACCCAACCATGTATTGAATAGGTCACCGAGAATATAGAGCTCTTTAATGTTTGAGCACTGTGTTTTTAGGAAATTTACAGTAAGTTGGATGCGTGCAGAATCTGCAGGGCTAAGGTGAAGGTCAGAAATAAAAAGAGTAGTCATAGAATGAACGTCATGCCCAAGAAGGGCATGACGTTGTTCGATGTTTATTCAACAACAGTTGCTTTGATAATGACAACATTTTCAGCCGGTGCATCTGTTGGAAAAGGACCTTTGCTACCTGTTTCAACTGCACGGATTTTATTAACGACATCCATACCTTCAACAACGTTACCGAATACTGCATAACCCCATCCTGCTTGGTCTTCAGAGCGGAAATCAAGGAAGTTATTATCAACAGTATTAATGAAAAATTGTGCTGTAGCTGAATGTGGGGCACCAGTACGCGCCATAGCAATTGAGCCAGTGACATTACTTAAACCATTATTGGCTTCATTTTCAATTGAAGCATTCGTTGGTTTTTGAGAGAAATCTTCTGTAAAACCACCACCTTGAATCATAAAGTTTTCAATAACGCGGTGAAAAACGGTGCCATTGTAAAAGTCATCTTCAACATAGGCTAAAAAGTTAGCAACAGTGTTGGGTGCTTTTTCTTGGTTTAATTCGATGACGATATCACCATGAGATGTTTCTAGTTTAACTTGTGGCAATGTACCGCCTCCTTCGGCATAAGATAAAAATGAAATAAGTGTTAATAATAAAGCTATAAAAGAGCGAAAAAGTGTTTTCATAACGAGACCGTTCCAATCCGTTGATAATAAAACGCACATGATAGAGCAAATAACACACTAAGTGGAGTAATTTGCCGTAAAATACCCGCATATTTGATTAGATTGCCAATCAGCGAAAAAATTACAGAGAATACTATGTTACAAATTCACAATAGCCTGACCAAGAAAAAAGAAGTTTTCACTCCGATAGAACCGGGTAAAGTAAAACTCTATGTCTGCGGAATGACGGTTTATGATTTATGTCATGTTGGTCATGCACGAGTAATGGTGGTGTTTGATGTGGTCACGCGTTACTTACGTGCGAGTGGTTATGATGTGACTTATATTAGGAATATCACCGATATTGATGACAAGATCATTGCTCGTGCAAATGAGAATGGCGAAAGTATTCAATCTCTGACTGAGCGCTTTATTGCTGAAATGCATCAAGATGCTGATGCGATGGGCGTGGTTAGACCTGATCAAGAACCCAAAGCAACCGAGTCTATGGCGGATATTATTGCCATGATCGAAACCTTGATTGAAAAAGGTTTTGCTTACGCTGCTGATAATGGTGATGTTTATTACGATGTCAGTGAGTTTGATGGTTATGGCAAGTTATCTGGACGTAATATTGAAGAGCTTCGCTCAGGTGAACGTGTTGCTGTTAATGAAGCGAAAAATGATCCTTTAGACTTTGTATTATGGAAAGCAGCAAAGCCAGAAGAGCCAGCTTGGGATTCTCCTTGGGGAAATGGTCGTCCGGGGTGGCATATTGAATGTTCGGCTATGTCAGCGACATGCTTAGGTGAACATTTTGATATTCATGGTGGTGGACAAGATTTACAGTTCCCTCATCATGAAAATGAAATTGCTCAGTCTGAAGGTGCACATGGTTGCCAGTCTGTTAATTACTGGATGCATAATGGTTTTGTGCGGATTGATGATGAAAAAATGTCTAAGTCGTTGGGTAATTTTTTCACTGTTCGAGAAGTGTTAGCCCAATATTCACCTGAAGTTGTTCGTTACTTCATTTTAACCAGCCACTACCGTAGCCCGCTTAATTATTCAGATGAATCATTAGAGCAAGCAAAATCTGCATTAACACGTTATTACACTGCATTACGTGATATTGAAGCTACGCAAGATGTTGTTTGGCAAAATGATGAAGAATTCGGTCCACGCTTCCAAGAGGCTATGGACGATGACTTTAATACTGCACTTGCCTTATCGGTGATGGCAGATGTTCGGCAGGCTTTAAATAAAGCGCGTGAGCAAAGTAATGAGCAAGCTAGTTACTTTGCTGGATTGTTACAGTCATTTGGTGATGTATTAGGTTTATTCCAACAAGCAGCGGAAGCGTTTTTACTTGGTGGGCAAGATGATGATGAGTCAGCGAAGGTTGAAGCGCTGATTCAAGCAAGAAATACTGCACGTGCGGAAAAAGATTGGGCGAAGGCTGATCAAGTTCGTGATGAACTTAACGCAATGGGTATTGTATTAGAAGATAATGCGGGTAAGACTACGTGGCGTAAAGCCTAACGGCTTGTTCGCGGCTGAAGACCGCTCCTACAGATTATGTTTAAGTTTGTAATAAATCCCGTAGGAGCGACGTCCTCGTCGCGAAAGGGCTTTCATGTATAAAAAGGTTTAAGGGGTTACCCAAAACCTTCGCGGCTGAAGACCGCTCCTACGGAATACACTCGTCTTGTAGGAGCGGTCTTTAGCCGCGAATGATAGATCTTATAACCAAACAGCATCCCATAATGGATAGTCACCTACTTTATTCACCAAACCAGCACGTAATGGATTGGCAACGATATATCGTGCGATATTAGGAAGGTCTTCTTCTTTGCGTACGGCATGATCATGATAGCCTGCCTGCCATAATTTTCCTTGAGTCCCTAGATATTGATTTACCTGCTTAGCACTAACACCTTTAAATGCATGCAGTATTTTGTCTAAAGATTCATTTTTAAGTTGTATTAGCCAATGAATATGATCTGCCATAACAACAAAAGCTAATGAGGTGATGCGTTCAGAATCATGTAACTGTTTCATTGTTTTAACAATAATACGGCCTGCTATAAAATCATTGAAGATAGATCTACGAAGGTAAGTAACAGTGGTGATCAAATATATCTGGTTGGTATTTGAATATCGTCCTTGCCTCAGGCGGTCGCTATGAAACCTTGTCATATCATTATCCTTAATGAAATGTTAGTTAATTTTATTGGTTTTTGTTCGCGGCTGAAGCGCGCTCCTACAGGTAGTTAATTTACTCCGTAGGAGCGGCTTTAGCCGCGAACCGTGAAAGAGTTATAAATCGTGTAACTTCTCTGCTGCATACAATGTATTTTCCATTAATGTAGCCACTGTCATTGGGCCAACACCACCGGGAACGGGGGTGATCCATGCTGCTTTTTCTTTGGCAACATTAAATTCAACATCACCTGTTAATGTACCATCTTCAAGTCGGTTAATGCCCACATCAATGACGAGCGCACCTTCTTTAACCCATTCGCCAGGAATAAAGTTTGGTTTACCAACAGCAACGACGAGTAAATCAGCTCTGCGAACATGAAATTCTAGATCTTGAGTCCAGCGATGACAGACTGTCGTGGTGCAACCTGCGAGTAATAGCTCCAAAGCCATCGGGCGACCAACAATATTAGATGCACCGACTACAACTGCTTCCAAACCATGCAAATCGACTTCAGTACTATTTAATAGAGTTATCACACCTTTGGGGGTGCAAGGGCGAAGTTGTGGGTTACGTTGCGCGAGATGACCAATATTATAAGGGTGGAAACCATCAACATCTTTATCGGGCGCAATATGCTCAATGACTGCATCGGTATTGATATGCTCCGGTAATGGTAGCTGAACTAAAATACCATCAATCTCATTATCATTATTTAGGGTGTCAATTAATGCCAATAATTCTTCTTCTGTTGTTGTCTCAGGTAAATCATGTGATACAGAGTTAAAGCCAATTTCCTCACAACTTTTGCGCTTACTTCCCACATAAACCTGTGACGCAGGATTACTACCGATGAGAACAACAGCTAAGCCAGGCTTTCGTTTACCTGCCGCAATGCGTTTATCTGTAGCGACTTTAAGGGATTGTTTAAGCTTGATTGCAACAGCTTTACCATCGATGATTTGTGCGCTCATTAAAAGAGATTCCAGACAACAAAAAGAAACATTTTCTCATGTTGAGCAAATAACGGCAAAAATATAAAATCAGTGATTGACTGATGCCATACATCAGCGTATTATTTCGCCTTTCTTTAAGGATGTCTGTTCCAAGATGTGCTGGGAAAATGTCGGGGTATAGCGCAGTCTGGTAGCGCATCTGGTTTGGGACCAGAGGGTCGGGAGTTCGAATCTCTCTACCCCGACCACTTCTTAAAATACCCATATTATCCCACTCGCTAGAAATCACAATGCGCCCGTAGCTCATCTGGATAGAGCATCGGCCTTCTAAGCCGAGGGTAACAGGTTCGAGTCCTGTCGGGCGTACCATTTTCCATTCTAGTAAATATATAATTCCGACTTATCTTTCGAACCACTGGTAGGAGTGCCTTCAGGCACGAATGGATATTAGACTATCTACAGGTTTTAGATTTTTACTAAATAAGCCATCGTAACTTTCAGGATGAATTATAGTTCCTTCGCGGCTAAAGCCGACTCCTACACATAGTTTAATAACTATAGATAAATAGATGAAGATAAATAGAAGCTAAGGTAGACTTAGTTGTTATATATTTATTTGTGTTAAAGGACTGGCCATACTTCCCAATGCTGCATCAAAAAATAACAACGTTATCAAACTGGTTTCTATCTCGTTCTCGGAGTGTTAAACGACTAATTACAGTCGCAGTTGATTTTGTCGCTATTGTTCTGTCTTTATGGCTGGCTTTCTCCTTGAGATATGGTGAGTTTTATTTACCCTCTGAACAGCAAGTATGGATCTTCTTTCTTGCCCCTGTTGTTGCAATTCCTCTCTTTATACGTGCAGGACTTTATCGTGCCATTGTGCGTCACCTCGGAATGCAAGCGCTGTGGGCGGTTGTTAAAGTAACCTCGTTTTATGCCCTCATTTTTGCTGTTATTGTCTTGTTGGCAGGTGTTGAACAAGTGCCTAGAACGGTTTATGGCATTAATGCCTTAATTCTGATGTTGTTTGTAGGCAGTAGTAGGCTTATTGCTAGATGGTGGTTTACTAACAGTATTAGCAGTCATGAAGAGCAAACAGTAAAGCGACGAATTCCTCCTATTATTATTTATGGTGCGGGTGCTTCTGGTGCTCAAATGGTAGCGGCGCTAAAAATGTCACGACAACTCCGCCCTGTTGCTTTTATTGATGATGATGCGAGCCTTCATCGACAACAAATTAATGGTCTCACGGTTTATTCATTTTCTGAGTTAGCTCATGTGATAGAGAAGTTTTATGTGAACGATGTGCTGTTAGCTATGCCATCAATTCCAAGAGGTCAACGGAATAAACTGATTAGCTTGCTAGAACCCTATCCTGTCCATGTTCGTACTTTGCCAAGTTTAATGGACCTAGCGGAAGGTAAGGTGTCTATTTCAGATATTCAAGAAGTTGATATCGCAGACCTGCTAGGAAGAGAAGCTGTTGAACCTATACAAACATTATTACATGCGAATATTACGGATAAGGCTGTGATTGTTACTGGTGCAGGTGGTTCGATAGGAAGTGAGCTCTGTCGACAGATTCTCAAGCTCAAGCCTACAAGACTTGTACTCTATGAGTTAAATGAGTTTGGTCTCTATGCGATTGAAAAAGAGCTCGATTCTTTAGGGATGGATATCTCTATTATTCCAGTATTAGGCTCAGTCGTTAATCAGTCGAGAGTAGAGGCTATTTGTAGGCGCTTTGAAATTAACACTATTTATCATGCTGCTGCTTATAAACATGTGCCGATGGTTGAAAAAAATACCACAGAAGGTGTGAGAAATAATGTGTTTGGCACTTTGAGTTGTGCCAAAGCTGCCATTGCCAGCAATGTTGAAACATTTGTATTAATTTCAACAGATAAAGCAGTAAGACCGACTAATACAATGGGAGCGACGAAGCGCTTTGCAGAATTAGTTTTGCAAGGGTTAGCTGGGGATAAAACTGCAAACCCATGCACGCGTTTTACTATGGTTCGTTTTGGTAATGTTTTAGGGAGCTCTGGTTCAGTTGTTCCCTTATTTCGAGAACAGATTGCCAAAGGTGGCCCCGTTACGGTCACTGATTCACGAATTATTCGTTATTTTATGACTATACCTGAAGCTGCAGAGCTTGTTATTCAAGCGGGAGCAATGGGACAGGGTGGTGATGTATTTGTATTAGATATGGGCGAGCCTATTCGCATTGTTGATTTAGCTAAACGAATGATTCACCTTAGTGGTTTTGTTGAAAAAGATGAGCAACAGCCAGAAGGTGATATTGAAATAAGTTATACCGGATTACGTCCGGGTGAAAAACTGTATGAAGAATTATTGATTGGCGACAATGTATCTGACACAGAGCACCAAAAAATTATGCGAGCAGAAGAAAAGGTGATCTCATGGATGGACTTGAGCACTATTCTTCAGCAACTAGAAGGTGCGAATGAACTTGGGGATAGCCAGAAGGTACGAAATATCTTAATGACGCATGTGGATGGCTTTAAGCCTCAGTGTGATGTGGAAGATTGGCTTAAGTAACTTTTGTTATATTGCAGACATAATATCCCCGTTGTGAATGGGTTTGAAAGGTACACAGGTTTTTTCTATCTATACCCGTGATAAATGAAACTGCAACTCTTACGTCCCTGCCACTCTCGAGTGTTACACCGCTGTCATCTTCGAGTGTTATACACCCCTGTCATCCTCGAATGTTTTTATCGAGGATCTATTGCATTAAGTAGATCCCAGCTAAAAGCATGCTGGGATGACGGTAATAAAAAAGCATGCTGGGATGACGGTAATAAAAAAGCATGCT
>JAQRMU010000048.1:42501-45770 GCA_028598975.1 Gammaproteobacteria bacterium
AAAAATACTTTCTTTTGCTTAACAAGTGATAACCATAAATCTACTAAACTTATTTCATCATCATGATCGTAATAATTCCCTAGCATTCTAGGATCGATAATGATGGGATTACTATTAGAGTTATCTGCTTGCTTGGTGGTGGCCATTCGTAAGGTTCCATATTTACTGAGAATAATTTGCGAAGATTGTATCATTTAAACGATTAAGCTCGTGTATAATTTCCCCTTTGATTTATGGTGGTAATAAAATATGTGTGGGATTGTTGCTGGTATCGCAGAGCGAAACGTTACCCCCATTTTATTGGAAGGTTTACGGCGCTTAGAATATCGCGGTTACGATTCATCCGGTATTGCATTGTTAGATGATCAGGGCAATATTCAACGTGTTCGTGCACTGGGTAAAATTAAGCAACTTGAAAGTAAGATCAAGCAGGACACTACGAATTTTGAAGGCACTATTGGTATAGCGCATACCCGCTGGGCTACACATGGTGCGCCAGCAGAGAACAATGCCCATCCCCATATTTGTAACAACAAAGTAGCCGTTGTTCATAATGGTATTATCGAAAACTATCAAGAATTAAAACAATCACAGCTTGAAGCAGGGTACCGCTTTACTTCTGAAACAGATACTGAAGTAGTAGCCCATGCCATTCATCAACAATTAAGCATTTTAGATAAACAAAAAATATCTCCCTCCGCCATAACTCCCTCTCCCTCGAAGGGAGAGGGCAGGGGTGAGGGTGAAGCCACAAGCAAGCAACTCCTAAAAGCCGTTCAAGTCGCAATTAAAGAATTCGAAGGTGCCTATGCCATAGGCGTAATCACAACCGATGATCCTGATACATTAATAGCAGCTAGAAAAGGCAGCCCATTAGTCATCGGTGTGGGAATTGGGGAATACTTTCTTGCTTCTGATGTCTCTGCATTATTACCTGTAACTCAGAATTTCATCTTTCTTGAAGAGGGTGATGTGGCGAAGCTCACTCGTCAATCCGTTGAGATTTATGATGTTAATGGCCTGCAAGTAGAACGAGATATTAAACAGTCTAACCTTAGTGTAACTGCAGTTGAACTTGGCGAGCACCGCCACTATATGCATAAAGAGATCTACGAGCAGCCACAAGCAGTGAGTGATTGTTTGGAAGGTCGAATTACCCAAGACAAAGTATTAGTGTCTAGCTTTGGACCACAAGCAGAAGAAGTATTTAACAGCATTGACCAAATACATATTATTGCCTGCGGTACTAGTTACCATGCAGGGTTGGTAGCAAAATATTGGTCTGAAGATATTATCGGTGTACCTTGTCAGGTCGAGGTAGCGAGTGAGTTCCGTTACAGAAACCCAGTGATTCAAAATAACACCCTATTTATCACCATCAGCCAATCAGGTGAAACGGCTGACACCCTAGCTGCACTACAACAAATCAAAGCTACCCGTCATTCCCGTGAAAACGGGAATCCACAATCACCTTCTCCCTTCAAGGGAGAGGGCTGGGGTGAGGGTGCCGGAAAGTCAACAATCAACACCCCAACCTTAACCATCTGCAACGTCCCAGAAAGTAGCCTAACCAGAGAATCAGATCTAAGCTACCTAACCCATGCCGGCCCAGAAATAGGCGTTGCATCAACTAAAGCCTTTACAACACAATTAGTTGCACTTGCATTGTTAATGACGAGCATTGGAAAAGTTAAACAGCGAATTGATGAAGAGCGGGAACGTTTAATTATCGGAGGCTTGCAAAAGCTCCCAAGCTTGATTAGTCATGCCCTAACACACGAAGAAAAAATAAAAGAAATAGCACAACTTTTTGCAGATAAACAACATGCCTTATTTTTAGGAAGGGGCACCATGTACCCAATAGCCTTAGAAGGTGCTTTGAAGTTAAAAGAAATAAGCTATATTCATGCAGAAGCCTACCCAGCGGGGGAGCTGAAACATGGCCCACTGGCATTGATAGATGAAAATATGCCTGTTGTTGCTATTGCTCCCTTAGATGATTTATTAGAAAAACTTAAATCAAACTTACAAGAGGTCAAAGCCCGTGGTGGTCAAATGATCGTGCTTGAAGATGAGCAATCAGATATTAGTTCAGAAGAAGGTTTTGAAGTGATTAAAGCTACGACAAATGTCGGTCGAATTACAGCACCAATAACTTACAACATCTTATTACAGCTTCTTAGCTATCATGTTGCATTGATTAAAGGAACTGATGTTGATCAACCGAGAAATTTAGCAAAATCGGTGACGGTAGAATGAGGTTGACAGAGCATCAGGTACAAATAATAAAGCAAGCCGTTGCTATGTTTGCGGGAGAGAGTGCACAGGTAACATTGTTTGGCTCTCGTGTCGATGATGATAAAAAAGGCGGTGATGTAGACTTGTTAGTTACATTGAATGATGAAGTCGAACACCCAGCTGAATTATCAGCAAAAATAAGTGCACGCCTTATACGCTTATTTCAAGGGCGGAAAGTGGACGTGTTGTTATCAGCACCTAATTTAAAACACTTACCTATCCATTCAATTGCCACGCATAAAGGAGTTTTATTGTGATACCGAAAAACAATTTTGTTGATAAATTAGAAAGACTAAATTTTTTACGGCGAGTTGTTGATAAAGAGATTCACCATTTAAACTATTCAGCACGCAAAATATTTAATGAACCATTTACGGTTGAGCGAGCTAAGCAATTAAATACCAATGAAGAATTGGCAGAGCAGTTAGAAGCCTTCACCAGTCGATTTTGTCGCTTACAAGATACGCTAGGTGATAAATTGCTACCTACTTGGTTAGATGTTTTAGAAGAAAGAACATCAGTGGCTATTGATAATTTAGATAAAGCAGAAAAAATTGGCGTATTACCTTCTGTTGAATTATGGCTTGAATTGCGACAATTAAGAAATCAAATGATTCATGAATATATTGAAGATTTAGATATATTGGTGGATGCGTTACAAGCTGCCTATAAAAACCTAGGATTTATAGTGGGTGTAGCAAATGCTATTAACCTAGATCTTGAAGGTCGAGGTATCTCTAAGTGAAAATAGCGATAGCGGGAACAGGATATGTCGGGCTTTCAAATGCCATGCTACTCGCACAGCATAATGAAGTCATCGCCTTAGACATCATTCCTGAAAAAATCGAACAATTAAACAACAAACAATCACCAATTGTTGATGCTGAAATTGAAGACTTTCTACAAAATAAGTCGCTCAACTTCAAAGCCACGCTCGATAAAACCACCGCCTATAAAAATGCAGATTACGT
>JAQRMU010000049.1 GCA_028598975.1 Gammaproteobacteria bacterium
AAGTCATTCAAATATCATACGATTGACGCATTACGTGCAGGGAAAGTGGTTCGATTGCAGGGGTTGGGGCAGTTTTATGTAGAGCATGAAGCGGCTCGACCGAATGGTAATCCTCGTACAGGAGAGCCACGACCTATTCCTGCAAAGAATTATTTACGGTTTAAACCCTCAAAAGTGGGCAATCAAAGTTTAAACTAAGTCTTAATGTGTAAAAGTTGTTTCGCTTGATAGGAATAAAGACGTTTTGACATGCTTGTCAGCATGATCTTAAACAACTTAAATTTTGATAAGCGTGGCCGATTTAACAGTGCGCTATCCTTTTGTAACATCAGTAGGTTTAAGGTAGTGATGCCGCTTAAGGTCATTGCACGTACTTCCCAGCCGATTCGGCCATTTAGTCCTGACCCCAGTTGATAACCTTGCGACATGAGTTTTTGGGTTCGTTGATACTGTAGACGCATAAGCGATGCTAAAGACGTGGTGTCTTCATCACTTTGTGCTAATTGTTTAATCGCAACGTTAAATTCAGTCAGTTCACGTGTAGGAATATAGATACGATCTGACTCTGTCATATCTTGCACGATATCCTGATAAAAATTAATCAGTTGTAATGCACTACAAATCGCATCAGATTGGCTTAGTTGTTCTTGCGTTGGCTTATTTGAAAGTAATAATAATAAGCGACCAACAGGATCAGCTGAGCGTCTGCAATAGTCTAAAACTTCATCAAAGTCGTTGTAACGGTCTTTAACAACATCTTGTTTAAAGGCATCGAGCAAATCATCAAATAACTGTATCGGTAAATCATGTTGTTCAATAACATCTGCTAATGCGATAAAAATAGGGTTTGTCTCATGCCCGTCTTTTTCTTTAACACCTTGCAATGCATCACTGTAGTTATTAAGTTGTTCCAACCTCTCTTCCTGAGGAGCGTCACCTTCATCAGCAAAGTCATCTGCAGTTCGTGCAAAGGCATAAATGACACTAATTGGGCGACGTAATCTTTTTGGCAGTAGCACCGAGGCAACAGGAAAGTTCTCATAATGACTTTGTGCCAACTTTTGGCAAAATAGATAAGATTCTTCAAGACTAGCTGGTGTCATTATCTGTATCTTCTTTTACATTACGTACTGCTGTATCTATAGATGATATGGGTGTTATTTCATCTTTGGCGCGAATTCCCATATCAAGAAAACGTTTGCCACTTGGCATGACTTGCCGTTCCAAAGAACCCACTGTTTTATTAAAATTATCAACACTGCTGTTTAGGCTTGAACCCAGTTTGCTCAAATGTCCACTAAATACACTTAGACGTTTGTAAAGTGTTTCACCTAGCTCTCTAATTTCGATTGCATTTTCAGCTAATGCTTGCTGTTTCCAGCCATAAGAAACCGCTCGAAGTAGTGCGATAAAGTTGGTTGGACTCGCCAGAATAATATTGGCTTTGATTGTATCTTCAAGCAAAGACGGATCAATTTCTAAGGCGGCAGAAAGAAAATGTTCGCCAGGAATAAATAACACCACAAACTCCGGCGATTGAGAATATTCTGCCCAGTAGTTTTTTGCGGCTAACTCTTTTGCTCGTTGACGAATGATTTGAGCATGACGTTTCAGCTCTTTTTTGCGTACTGCGTCATCGTTTGTTTGGATGGCAGATAGATAAGCATCTAGTGGTGTTTTTGCATCGATGATGATTTCACGATTTTCTGGCAACCGAACAATCATATCAGGACGAATACTGCCCGTTTCTGTCACGGTATGTGTTTGTTCAAAAAAGTCACAATGGGCAACCATACCACTCAACTCGGCAAGGCGGCGTAATGTCATCTCACCCCATTGCCCTCTTACTTCTGGGCGACGTAATGCCTGAACTAGGTTTTGTGTTTCATGCTGTAGTGCTTGTTGCCCTTGAGCCATCTGGGTAATCGTACTGCTTAAATTACCGTAAGATTCTTTACGTTCTTTTTCTATCTCATGAATCTGTTTAGATGTTTGTAATAAAGCATCATTAATCGGTTTAACTAATTGTTCAATAGCCTGTTCTTTTGACTGTAATTCAGCCTTAGCTTCACTTTGATATCGCTTGAGGTTTTCTTCTGCTAATTTAAGAAAATGTTCGTTATTTCTACTCAAGGCCTCATTTGATAATTGATTAAAACTGTTCGCCAATTGAGCATGTGTTTGATCTAAGATCGTATCAAATTGTTCACTTGCCTGTTTTTCTAAACTCAGTTGCATTGCCAGCTTAGTATTTTCCTTAACTAACTGCCTACTTTTTCGACTATAGAATACAAATACGCTAATCGCACCAATAAGACCACTTATTATGAGTAGTATCAGTAGGCCATTTTGCTGTTGGGAAAAGTCTTGAATTAAAGCCATTGCAAGATATCACGTGGGTGTTTAATAACCGTATCAGCAAGCCAGCTATCAGGGTCGTCCTGCTCACTTAAATAACCATACAGTGCAGTCACGGTTTGCATATTGGCATTTTTACCCGCTTCAATATCACGCTGGGCATCACCAATATAAAGACAAGATTCCGGTTGATGTTGAATGATGTCACAAGCATGCAACATAGGCGCTGGATGTGGCTTGCTAAATGGGGTAGTGTCGGCACTGACAATACATGCCGCACGATGACTTAAATTTAACTGGTCTAATAGTGGCTCGGTTAAAAAAGCCGGTTTATTAGTCACAATACCCCATGTAATGTTTGCCTTTTCTAATGCAGACAACACCTCTTCCATGCCCTCAAATAGTGCTGTTTCACGAGCGATATTATCTTGGTATAACTGTAAAAACCGTTTTTGTAGTGGGCTATAGTCTTTATCTTCAGTAGAAATCCCAAAACCTAAGGCTAATAATGCGGCACTGCCATGGCTTGCTACAGGACGAATATCATCATATGGACGTACAGAATGTCCTTCTTGCTCAAGCAATGTGTTGAGTGCAAAAGCGAGATCGGGAGCCGTATCAACTAAGGTGCCATCAAGATCAAATAATATTGCTGAAAAATCTTGCAATGGTTTAATGCCTGTCATTAATCAACGGCCTTACGGCAATGCATAAGGTAATTCACCTTTACATCATCTCCTAATGCATAGGTTTTGGTAAGCGGATTATAGCTAAGGCCAGTAATATCGGCGACTTCTAAGCCCGCTTGACGGCACCAACTTGCCATTTCTGAGGGTCGAATGAAGCGTTTATAATCATGTGTGCCTTTCGGTAACATATTCATAATATATTCAGCGCCAACAACCGCCAATAAATAGGCTTTAGGGTGTCGGTTTAATGTTGAGAAAAACACATCGCCACCCGGTTTAACCAGTTGAGAGCAGGCTTTGATCACTGAGACAGGATCTGGTACATGCTCAAGCATTTCCATGCACGTCACCACATCAAATGTGCCAGCATCTTGCTCTGCTTTTTGCTCTGCGGTGATCTGTTGATAGTCAATCGTCAACCCTGCTTCAAGGGCATGTAACTTAGCGATATCGAGTGGCATCTTCCCCATATCAATACCTGTTACCTGACCACCACTTTTTGCCAATGCCTCAGATAAGATGCCACCACCACAACCGACATCAATAATAGCCTGCTTATTTAGCTCACACTTACTTTTGATAAATGCTAAGCGTAATGGGTTTATTTCATGTAAAGGTTTAGATTCACCTTCGGCATCCCACCAGCTAGTCGCTAGTGCTTCAAATTTAGCGACTTCATTTGGGTCGACATTGTTCTGTGCTGTTGTCATTTGTCTGCCTGCCTAATTTTGTTAGCCCAATCTTGCGTAGTTTGGATAATTTTTTCTGAATTTAATGATGTTAATTGCTTCTCTTTTAATAGCTGTTTGCCATCCACCCATACATCACTGACTTTATCTCGCCCTGTTGCATAAACAAGCTGAGAAACCACGTCATAACAGGGTTGAGACTCTAAACTACTAAAATCAACAGCAATAATATCAGCAGCCTTACCGACTTTGAGCGAGCCAGTTATATCCTCTAAGCCTAATGACTTAGCCGCATTGATCGTTGCCATTTCTAATGCTTCATGAGCGGGAATAACGCTGGCATCTTTAGCAACTGCTTTTGCTAATAGTGCTGCTTGACGCATTTCAGCAAACATATCTAAGTCATTATTTGATGCCGCACCATCAGTACCAATGGTGACATTAATACCCTGTTGTGTGAGTTCCGCAATAGGACAAAAGCCACTGGCTAATTTGAGATTAGATTCAGGACAGTGAGCGATATGTACGCCTGCTTCAGCACACCATTTTATTTCTTGTTCGTTTAGCTGTGTCATGTGAACTGCAATAAGGCGAGGTGATAATAAACCCAGATTCTTTAACCGCTCTAAAGGTCGAACACCATATTGCTCAATACTTTTCGCTATCTCATCTGCTGTTTCGTGAATGTGCATATGAATAGGAAGATCGAGTTCTTCTGCATTCATAATGATAGATTCTAAGGTGTTATCAGAAACGGTATAAGGGGCATGAGGCGCATAGGCCGTGCTTATTCTTGGGTGATGTCGATAATGGTCATGTAACTGCTGACCTTTATGCAAATATTCCTCAGCGGTATTTGCCCATGCACTTGGAAATTCGATGACGACCATACCTAAGCTAGCTCGGATACCACTTTCATCGACAACACGTGCTGTCGCATCGGGGAAAAAGTACATATCATTGAAACACGTGGTTCCACCACGAATCATTTCAGCAATCGCTAACTCTGATCCAGCTTCAACAAAACCATCACTCACCCACTGTTTTTCTGCCGGCCAAATATGATCATTTAGCCATGTCATCAGTGGTAAGTCATCCGCTAAACCACGTAATAAAGACATCGCTGAATGAGCATGATTATTAATCAGTCCCGGCATAATACAATGCTCATTCATCTGGTGCGTATCAGTCGCCGTATATTTCAGTTTCGCTTTTTCTTGAGGAACTAACGCAATAATACGACCATCATTGACCACCACAGAATGGTGCTCTAAAACAGATTCTTTAGCATCAACTGGAATTACCCAACGCGCATGTATAATAAGATCAACATTTTTCATGGTTTGGATTATACCTGTAATTATTCAAGGTGAAGAAGTTCAGAGCTAAAATAGGAAGTCAGGGCAAGACGTAATATGCGATTAATGGTTGGGTTATTGTCCTGATTTATTCTGATTTTAGCTTTATTAAGGTTGCCCCCTCATCCCAACCTTCTCCCTCAAGGGAGAAGGAGCCAAGAACTTAACTCCCTCTCCTGTTGGAGAGGGTTGGGGTGAGGAGATAAAGTTAAGAATTAATACGCATATTGATACACTACGCAAAAACAAAAAGCATCTATAGACTCGTTGATTACGGCTATATACCGCCCCCCAAAGGAAAAGACATTGGATAAACACACTGATTCTATACAACCTATAGCGTGGCGCAATAATACGCTTTCTTTGCTTGATCAACGACGGCTTCCGCACGAACAGGTTTGGCTAGATTATGAGCATTCTGATGAGGTTGCAAAAGCAATTTATGAAATGGTGGTTCGCGGTGCGCCTGCTATTGGCATTACCGCCGCATATGGCGTTGTTCTTGCGGCAAGACATGCATGGAATATTGCTGGCGTAAACTGGCAACAAGCAATGACAGCGCCCTTAGCACATCTGGCAGAATCTCGACCCACAGCAGTTAACTTGCATTGGGCAATTCACCGTATGACCATTCTTTATGAATCATTGCCGGAAGGTGAATCACCAGAAGAACGTTTGTTAATAGAAGCACACTCCATTCATGCGGAAGATATTGCTGCCAATCATAAGATGGGAGAGTTAGGTGCCAACTTAATGAATGATAATAGTGTGGTGTTAACACATTGCAATGCAGGCGCATTAGCAACCGGTGGCTTTGGTACAGCACTCGGCGTGATTAGACAGGCCTTTTATGAAGGTAAAATAAACCATGTTTATGCCGATGAAACACGACCTTGGCTACAAGGTGCACGGTTAACGGCATGGGAATTACAACAAGATAATATTCCTGTTACGTTACAGTCTGAAGGCGCGGCCGCCGCACTGATGGCAACAGGTAAAATAGATTGGATTATTGTCGGTGCTGATCGCATTACTGCAAATGGTGATGTGGCGAATAAAATTGGTACCTATATGCTGGCAATACTGGCGAAATACCACAATGTAAAAATGATGGTTGTTGCCCCGACATCAACAATAGATTGGCAGCTACATGATGGTTATGAGATTCCAATTGAACAACGTGATGAACACGAAGTCACCTCAATAAATGGTCAGCAGATTGCGCCAGAAGGTGTGCCAGCAAATAACCCTGCATTTGATGTGACCCCTGCCAAACTGATTGATGCCATTGTGACGGAAGCCGGTGTAGTATTATCACCATCATTAACATCAATGAAAGCAATCAAAGGAGACTAAGATGACTCAAACAGCATTAGTAACAGGCAGTAACCGAGGCATTGGACTTGAGTTATGTACCCAATTAAAACAACGTGGATTTGATGTTATTGCTACATGTCGTCAATCATCACCAGCGCTTGATAATTTAGGTGTTGAAGTCATTGAACATGTTGAAGTGACAGATACTTCAAGTCTAGCTACTTTAGTGGCTAAATTATCAGGCCGTCGCATTGATTGGCTAATCAATAATGCCGGCATTGCAGATGGCATTGCCATGGATGAGCTAAATGAACAGACGATTGCCAGTTGCAAGCGTATGTTTGAGGTCAATAGCCTTGGCCCATTACTCACCACACAAGCCTTAGTCGGCAACTTAAGTGAAGGCAGTAAAGTTGGCATAATTACTAGCCGCATGGGATCGATTGAAGATAATGATTCAGGTGGTAGCTATGGTTATCGCATGTCTAAAGCCGCTGTTAATGCCGCAGGAAAATCATTATCCATTGACTTAAAACCTAAAGGCATTGCCGTCGCCATTCTACACCCAGGTTGGGTGAGAACGGATATGACGGGGCATAATGGTTTAATTGATACTGATGAATCAGCATCAGGCTTACTTGATAGAATGGCCGAAATAACACTTGATAATACCGGTTCATTTTGGCATACAAATGGTGACTTACTACCGTGGTAGATCTGCACGATTATAATAATAACCCCTATGAATTTTTAAGCTCAGAACAAAAGCAGTTACTTCCTGAGTTTAGTTCAGCTAAACGGATTGCATCGTTATTTGAAGATACAACCAATAGTTCGTGGTGGCTCGAAACATCAGAGGGGGCACAAGTACTAAAGCTCTGTGATGATCAGTGGGTTAATGAGTCTTCATTTTGGCAAGGAATGCAGTCTTTATTCGGTTTAAAACTACCTCATTCTATGGCTGACTATGACCACGTTTACAGCCTTATCTCCAGCTTGTCGCCATTAACAATACCTCGGCTAATTCAATCCGCATCATGTTGTGCTAATGGTGAATTCCCCGGTTTTTTGTTGGCCGAAGGCTTGGAAGGTCACTATATTATTAGCTCAGATGTGACCGTAGTCATCGTCCGTCAATTAGCACATCATATTGGACAACTTCACCAGCACCAACACACTCACTGGGGAACATCAAGCTACTATTATCAATTCGTTGATTGATAGCAATCATATTATTGTTGATGATTAAACATACTCTAACCTATCAATAGGTTAGCTCTCTTCATAAGGCCAGCTTATCGCTGGCCTTTTTGTATCGTTAATATCTTATTTTCTTTTTCTTGATATCGGCTACTGAAATATAATGTAGTGGTATTAATGATTTGGGCTATGTAATGTTGTTTATTACGGTGGCTAACGTGACGGTGCTATATTGATGATATTATGTCAGTTAAATATCAATTAGCTGAGATTTAAGTTTGTAAGAATCTTCAGCATATAAATTAGAGAGAGTTAGATGAGCGGGAGCCTTTTTATTGTGGCAGCACCATCAGGTGCAGGTAAAACGAGTTTAGTTAATGCGTTGGTGAATAAACAACCGGAAGTTCGATTATCTGTATCTCATACGACACGATCAGCTCGCGAGGGCGAAGTCGATGGTAAAGATTATTTTTTTGTTAGCCAAGATGAATTTGCGCAAATGCGTGATACCAGTGCTTTTTTAGAATCAGCGACGGTTTTTGATAATTCTTATGGCACATCATCAGAGTCTGTTTTATCCCAGTTAAAACAAGGGTGTGATGTCATTTTAGAAATTGACTGGCAGGGAGCAGAGCAAGTACGTCGAAACTATCCTGATAGCACAAGCATTTTTATTTTACCGCCTTCTAAATCAGCATTAGAGCAGCGATTAAGAGGTCGAGGACAAGATAATGATGAGATCATTGCCCGTAGAATGCAAGATGCTGAAAATGAAATGTCCCACTATATTGAGTTTGATTATTTAATTGTGAATGATGATTTTGATGTGGCATTGGATGATTTAACGGCGGTAATTTCCGCAAGACGACACTCTTTAAATGTCCAGAAACAAGTGCAGGCCGACTTATTAATAGAACTTCTGGCTTAATAGTCTAATATTTCGTAAAATATACGGTTTTCGTTTGGGAATAGAATCATGGCTCGTACTACTGTAGAAGATTGTTTGGAAAATGTAGATAACCGTTTTCAGTTAGTGTTAATTGCTGCAAAACGTGCACGTGAACTTGTTGCTGGTGCAGATGCTTTAGTTCCTGAAGACAATGATAAGCCAACTGTTATTGCTTTACGTGAAATTGCTGCAGGCCTAATTGATGTAAGCATCCTTGATAAAACAAGCGCGCGTGAACATGCTGAAGAAAGCATTGTAAAAGATGAAGAGTTACAAGCGTCAGAGTAAAAACCTTGCCATGCACGCTATGAGGCTATACCTTGTTAAATTCTTAAACATCGTAAGAGTCTTGTAAATATTGTGAGTGAAAAAACTACAGTTGCTTCGGAGCTTGAGCTTGTTCATGATGCTGAACCGTTGCTCACCATTGAAGACCTTTGTTTTGCTGCATCCAATTATTTAGAAGCAAAACATGTTGATGATATTCGCCGAGCCTACTTTTTTGCAAAAGAGGCGCATGAAGGCCAGACTCGCAGGTCAGGCGAGCCGTACATTACTCACCCATTAGCTGTTGCTCATGTATTAACGATGATGCACATGGATAATGAGTGCATTATGGCGGGCTTGCTACATGATGTTATTGAAGATACCGATGTTAGTCGCGAAGCGTTAGCCATTGAATTTAGTGAAGAAGTTGCACTATTAGTGGATGGTGTAACGAAGTTGGCGAAGGCTGCATTTGAAACTCAGCAACATGCTCAGGCTGAAAGCCTAAGAAAAATGCTATTAGCGATGTCACAAGATATTCGAGTGATTATCGTTAAACTAGCTGACAGACTTCATAATATGCGGACATTAGGGCATTTACGTCCTGATAAACGTCGCAGAATTGCCCACGATACACTAGATATTTATGCCCCTATTGCACAACGTTTAGGCATGAATTTAATGCGTTGTGAATTGGAAAATCTGGGTTTCCATGTTTTGTACCCTATACGTTACCGTGTTTTATCTGATGCTGTTCGAAAGGCACGGGGTAACCGTAAAGAGATTGTGAGTCAAATCACTAGCTCTGCACTTGAGCGTATGGAGCAGGAAGGGTTAACCGCTGAAATCCAAGGACGAGAGAAGAACCTTTATAGCTTATATAAAAAGATGGTGAACAAACGTTTAACATTTTCTGAAGTTATGGATGTCTATGCTTTTCGGATTGTGGTTAACGATGCTGATATCTGCTATCGGATGTTAGGTGTTGTGCATAATTTATACAAACCTGTACAAGGTAAGTTTAAAGACTATATAGCCATTCCAAAAGCAAATGGATATCAATCCCTACACACGGTTTTATTTGGACCTTATGGTGTGCCTATTGAAGTACAAATTCGCTCCCGAGATATGGACCAAATGGCTGAAGCAGGTGTTGCTGCACATTGGCTGTATAAAACAGGTGAAAGTGAAGGAAGTAATCAAGCCCATCGTCTTGCGCGACAATGGCTACAGGGGATCCTTGAAATGCAAAAAAGCTCTGGTGATTCTGTTGAGTTTTTAGAAAACCTACGCATTGATTTATTCCCCGAAGAAATTTATGTATTTACACCGAAAGGTCAGATCATGGCTATGCAGCGTGGCGCTTCTGTTGTTGATTTTGCCTATGCTGTGCATTCTGATGTCGGTAACTCCTGTGTTGCAGCCAAAGTAGGCCGACATTTAGTACCGTTAAGTACGAAACTTGAAACGGGGCAGTCTGTTGAAATTATTACTGCACCAACATCGCACCCTAACCCTTCATGGCTGAACTTTGTGACAACCGCAAAAGCACGTTCATCTATTCGCCAATATTTGAAACACCTCCGTAATGAAGATGCCGAGCTATTAGGCCAACGACTATTGAATAAACACCTCAGTGTTTTTTCGAGTGCTGTCGATGAGTTATCTGAAGAGCGTATTTCTCAAGTCCTTGAAGAGTTTGAACTTGATAACTTTGAACAGTTATTAGGTGAATTAGGTTTAGGTAATCGTTCTGCTTTGGTGGTTGCCCAGAAGTTAACTCAGAGTGGTGTATCCGTTGATGAAGAACCCGCTGCGCCATTGATTATTGCAGGCACAGAAGGACTTGTGGTGAGTTTTGCTCGATGTTGTCATCCTATTCCTGGTGATCTAATTCATGGCTTTATCAGTGCTGGACGTGGGATTGTTGTTCATCAAGCATCGTGTAAGAACACGCTTAAGTTACGAACTCAAAATGAGAAGTGGTTAGATGTCGCTTGGGCCGATGATGTGAGTCGTGAATTTCCTGTCGACATTATTGTTCATGCAAAAAATCAACGTGGTGTATTGGCTACAATTGCTGTGGCGGTGTCAGAGATGGATTCTAATATCGACAATGTGATTGTCGATGAACGAGATGGCGGCTATTCTGATTTGCATTTAACGATAGAAGTAATAAATCGACAACATTTAGCACAAGTAATTCGACGATTGAGACGTATAGATATAATTGAACGTATCTCTCGTAAAAATTAATCATATTAAAATGGAGAAATCATAAGATGGCACGTGAAATTATTCACACTTCGAATGCACCAGAAGCAATTGGTACCTATTCACAAGCAGTTAAAGTTGGTGATGTGGTTTATATGTCAGGTCAAATCCCATTAGTACCTGAAACAATGACCGTTGTTGAGGGTGATTTTGCAACACAAGTTCGTCGTGTGTTTGATAATCTAACTGCTGTCGCTGACGCTGCCGGTGGGAGTTTGCAAGATATTGTTAAATTAAATATATTTTTAACAGACTTAAGTTATTTTGGCACTGTAAATGAAATTATGGCTGAATACTTTCAACAACCTTATCCTGCACGTGCTGCGATTGGTGTTGCTTCATTGCCGAAAGATGTACCTGTTGAAATGGATGCAGTGATGCATATAGGTGCTGAAGGAACCTCTGAATAAGTCATGATTGTTTTATGCTGGCTGAAATCGCCCCAAACTTCTCCGAAGTTCACAGCAATAGGCGGCTATTACTCCTCACTTCAAAGAAGTTTGGAACAATTTCATCTCAGCCTAAACTCAACCAGACTTAATCAGAGCTTCCTTAAACTATAAATGGTTAACAAGGCTGTGGTAAACACACTTTCTTTATCACAGCCTGTCACAGCTTTGAAAGGCGTTGGGCCAAAAGTGGCCGAACGTTTAGAAAAATTGGGTATTATTCAGATTCAAGACCTTCTTTTTCATTTACCACTTCGGTATCAAGACCGTACTCGCATACAGCCCTTAGGTTCTCTTAGACCTCAACAAGAGGTACTCATTGAGGGAATAATAAAACTCTCAAGCATAAAATTTGGTCGCCGCCGTTCCTTACTCTGTCATATTGAAGATGGTACTGGTTCTTTGACATTGCGGTTCTTTCATTTTTCAAACACACAGTTAAAGCAATTGGCAAAAGGTGTCCGAATACGTTGCTTTGGTGAGGTACGTAGTGGACCATCATCACTAGAAATTGTTCACCCAGAATATGAGCTGATAAAAACAGATTCGCTTGTGGCTGTTGATGCCGAACTTACGCCTATTTATCCGACAACAGAAGGGCTTCATCAGCTGAGTTTTCGGAAGTTAATGGCACAAGCATTGAGTTGTCTAGATAAAGAGAGCCTACCTGAACTATTATTTGACTCCGTTCGCCTACACTCTGTGGCAGATACGTCATTAGTTGAAGCCTTGCAATATGTTCATCGCCCACCCCCAGATGTTGATGTGCAGCAATTATTAGATCGAAGACACCCTTATCAGCGTCGTTTAGCTTATGAAGAGCTATTAGCACAACAAATAAGTATGAGAAAAGTGAGAGCTGATATGCAGCATCATTCAGCTGTGATATTAAAAGGTGACGCTCATCATCGGCAACAGTTATTAGATCAACTTCCTTTTCCATTAACTAAAGCTCAGCAACGTGTTGTTAATGAAATTTTAGTGGATATACAGCAAGCTGTTCCGATGCAACGTTTGGTTCAAGGTGATGTTGGTTCAGGTAAAACAGTGGTTGCCGCTTTAGCGGTGGTCGAAGCGGTATCGGCGGGTTATCAAGCGGTGATGATGGCCCCGACAGAGCTTTTAGCCGAGCAACATTTACAGACCTTTAAAACATGGCTTGACCCCTTAGGAATAAAAGTAGGCTGGTGTGCAGGAAAACAAACCGCATCACAAAGAAAAGAAGTCATTGCTGAACTGAGTTCAGGAGATATTCAGGTTGCCGTCGGAACACATGCTTTGTTTCAAGATGAAGTGGTGTTCAATAATTTAGGCTTAGTAGTGATTGATGAACAGCATCGTTTTGGTGTGCATCAACGGTTAGCATTACGAGATAAAGGGCGGGGGAGTGACAGCTTTCCTCATCAACTTGTAATGACGGCAACACCTATTCCTAGAACCTTAGCCATGACTGCTTATGCTGATCTTAATGTATCAGTCATTGATGAGCTTCCACCTGGTCGTAGTCCCGTAAAAACAGTTGTTTTACCTGATTCACGCCGTGGAGACATTGTTGAGCGTGTTCACATTGCTTGCCAAGAGAAAAGGCAAGTCTATTGGGTGTGCACACTGATTGAAGAATCAGAACATTTACAATGCCAAGCTGCAGAAGATGCCGCAACAGAATTACAAGATGCATTACCTGATATACGAGTTGGCCTTGTTCATGGTCGAATGAAAGCTGCCGAAAAAGAGTTGGTTATGCAGGCATTCAAAGCGGGTGATATTGACTTGCTGGTTGCTACAACGGTGATTGAGGTAGGTGTTGATGTCCCAAATGCGAGCTTAATGGTAATAGAAAATGCGGAACGCCTAGGCTTGGCACAGTTACATCAATTACGCGGCCGAGTAGGGCGAGGAAGTGTGCAAAGTCATTGTGTGTTGATGTATCACGCACCACTATCAGAACATGGGCAATCACGCCTTAGTTGTTTGCGGGATAGTTCCGATGGTTTTGTCATTGCTCAACGTGATTTAGAATTACGAGGTCCTGGTGAATTATTAGGAACTCGGCAAACAGGGCTACCTCAGTTTAGAGTAGCCAATTTGTTAGAAGATGATGATTTATTAGCAGTGATGTCGAATGCTGCTGATGCGTTTTTACAGTCAAGCCCAGATCGTGTAGAAGAGTTAATTAACCGATGGTTTGGTCATAAATTAGAATTTGGACATGTATGAGTGAGATAAGAGAATGGACCCGATGGCATGCGCCGCAAAAGCGCTTAATGCCAAAAGAATTAGTGTCATGGCTGACGGATACGGGATCGCTGACAAGACGTTTACAACAGCATAATGCTGATGATTTTTCAGTGCATGTACTTGGAAACTGTTGGATGCGAGCGTTGCCAGATGAGAGCCAACTACTGGGTGTACCTATGACACAGATGGCATATCAGCGAGAAGTGAGGTTGATGGATGGCGATACAGCAAATGTTTATGCACGAACAGTGGTTCCATTGCATACTTTTCAGGCCATGAAACATCGTTTTAACTCCTTGGGTAATAAACCCTTAGGAGAATTGTTATTTACAGAACCGACAGTTAAAAGGGGCCCTATTGAGGTCGCATGTTTAAAGCCGGGGCAATGGTTATATGAAATGGCTGTATTAGAAGAAAATAGTCGCCCAGATGAATTATGGGCGCGCAGGTCACATTTCTATTTAGGCGGCAAAATTTTGCTTGTGAATGAGATATTTTTGCCGACTTTAATGGGAAATATGTAATGAAAGCATTACAAGATAAATTATTACCCTATATTAAGTTAATGCGTTTAGATCGTCCTATCGGTATTTTATTGCTCCTATGGCCAACCTTATCTGCCTTATGGATTGCATCTGAAGGCAAGCCTGATTTAACCGTATTAATCGTATTCACTTTAGGTGTAATTATTATGCGTAGTGCGGGCTGCGTTATTAATGATTATGCAGATAGAAAGGTGGATGGCTTAGTTATTAGAACAGCCCATAGACCATTGATAACGGGCGAATTACAGCCAAAACAGGCATTGCAGCTATTTGCTGGACTAGGAATAACGGCCTT
>JAQRMU010000005.1 GCA_028598975.1 Gammaproteobacteria bacterium
CTGAAGGTATCGCGACAATTGCAGCCGCTTTTTACCCTCACCCTGTTATTGTGCGATTGAGTGATTTTAAATCTAATGAATATGCCGCACTGCTTGGTGGTGACCTTTACGAACCAGAAGAAGAAAACCCTATGATTGGCTTTCGAGGTGCAGTGCGCTACCCCAGCCCAGCATTTTCTGATGCCTTTGCTCTAGAGTGTTCAGCCCTTCGCCATGCTCGTGACACAATGGGCTTAAATAATATTGCCGTCATGATTCCATTTGTTCGAACTGTTGAAGAAGGAAGAAAGGTAATCAATTTGATGGCTGAACATGGCTTAATTCGTGGGGAGACCGGCTTAAAAGTTTATTTAATGTGTGAAATCCCCGCCAATATCATTCTGGCTGAACAGTTTTTAGAACTCTGTGATGGCTTCTCAATTGGTTCTAACGACCTTACTCAACTTACCTTAGGTGCTGACCGAGATTCTAGTATTTTAGGCAATTACGATGAACGTAATGAAGCAGTAATGAAGCTCATAGAAATGGCGATTGATGCCTGCCATAAAGCAGGGAAGTATGTTGGTATCTGTGGTCAAGCTGCCTCAGACTTTCCAGAAATAACACAGTTTCTGGTCAAAAAACATATTACGTCAATTTCACTCAATCCAGATAGTATCGTTGAAATGACCCATATTGTTTACGATATGGAAGAAAGCTTAAAGCACTAATTCAAATGTTTCAGAATGAAAAGGCTTGCCATTAATCAGTAGTTCAATAGTGTGTTCACCTGAATAATAGCGTCGTGTCGTCATTAATTTAAACGGGTGCCGTTTGTTGAGTGATAGCATCTGCCCTGTGTGCAAGGTAATATTTTTCCATTTGAACACCTTACTGGTTGTGCTTCCATTTGCCTTCACATGATGAATTTTATAATCAACCACCAGCTTTTGTATTTGATTCAAAGATGAAGATAATGATAGGTCAACCTCTAAGCTCTCACCTAAGCTAACTGTCTTACTTTTTAACTCAAATGAATGAATTGTAAGTTGTACTTTTTCACTGTAACCAAGTAATGGAAAAACCTCTTCTCTTCCCTGTTTTATTAAACTACGTAGTCCATGGCGAATAATCCATTGTCGGGCCGAAGGAGCGTCTTTCAGCCACTGCTGACATAAAGCAATGACCTTATCGGGATTATCTTTAGCAATATCGTTTAAGTTATTAGCGACTGACTTACGCACATAAAGGCTGGGATCATCTTTTAACTGCTCAAGGATAGGGAAAATAGCATCAGGATGTTCACAAAGCGCTACTAGCCGCTTCCCCCACGGTAAGCGTGGACGAATACCTTCGCTGGCCAATCGCCTCACATGCTCATCAGGGTTAGAACTCCACTGCAATAGTACCGTATAAGTCAGTTCAAAATGTTGTTCAATAAAAGGACGGATCGCAAACTCTGCTGAAAATAATGAGGTTAAGCTTCTTAATATATCCAGTGAGACTTCTGGCTGTTCAAGTCCATATACAGCGACATAATCAATCAAAGGCCATGCTGCAAACCCACTTAATGCATCGCTTTCATCACCCCAATCCCACTGCTGTTTTACTTGAAGCAATATTTCAGCTGTTTCATGAAAATCTTCTGGTAAATAATGTGCTAACACCGCAATCAAATAATCAACGCGCTGCTTTAATTCCAAATGTTCAAGTTCTTGCAGTGCTTCATCTCGAAACTGCTGCTGCGGAAAGTCATCAATAATATCAGCAAGAACCGTACAGATGCGTAAAACAGCATCTGTACTTAACCCAGATTTCATTAATTTTTGTTCACTCACAACATGAGTGCCCTGTGTTATTTTTTGATAAACAAGGCAATTGATTCAACATGTGTTGTATGTGGGAACATGTCCATCACACCTGTTGAAACCAATGTGTAACCATGTTTATTAACTAACTCACCGGCATCTCGCGCTAAGGTTGCAGGGTTACATGACACATAAACCAATCGTTCAGCACCTAATGCTGCCAATTGATGCAAGACTTCAAATGCACCGCTACGAGGTGGATCTAATAATATCTTATTAAAGCCAGCTTTTGCCCACGGGTAATCTTTCAACTCTGTCTGAGTTAAATCTGCTTGTTCAAAGGTGGCATTCTCTAACTCATTTTTATTGGCATTATCTTTGGCATGGCGTACTAAGGCCTCATCGCCTTCAACACCCACAACTTCTGTAACACGTTTTGCTAACGGTAAGGTGAAATTACCTAGACCACAAAACAAATCCAAAATACGATCATCACTAGATACTTCTAATAAATCCATTGTACGTTCGATCATCTTCAAGTTAATACCGGCATTAACTTGAGTGAAATCATTCGGTTCAAAGTCTAATTGTAAGCCAGCTTCTGGCGCATAACTTAGTTGTGGATTTTCAGGCCAAATTGCCGTGACCGTATCAGGTCCGCCTGACTGTAGATAAATCCATAAGTTATTTTCTTGTCCATAAGAGATCAAGGCCTGTGTATCTTGCTCAGACAATGGATCTAGGTTTCTGAATATCAATGCAACATGCTCATCATCCATTGCCACTTCAATTTGAGCAATACGGTTATGTGCATCTAATTTAGCGATCATTTCACCTAATTCGGCTAAGCGTGCACCAACACGCTGATCTAATACTTCACATTGTTCAAGCACGGCTAAATACGGCGTACCTTTTTCTCTAAAACCAACCAGCACTCGCTCTTTTTTAGGCACATGTTTTACACCTAAACGTGCTTTACGACGGTAGCCCCACAGAGGCCCTCTCAGCGGCTCTAACCACTTCTCAGGTGTTAGTTCACCAAAGTGAGTTAAATGTTCTTCTAAGGTGGTCTGCTTTGATGCTAATTGAGCTTCTGGTGACATATGCATCAAACTACAGCCACCACACACACCAAAGTGCTGACATTTTGCATCAACACGATCATCACTTCGATTCGCAACCACTTCTATTGTTTTTGCTTCATCAAACTTACTATGTTTTTTGGTATAGAGAAACTTAACCGTCTCTCCTGCTAAAGCGCCATCTACAAATACTGTTTTCCCTTCTATTCTTGCAATACCCCGACCATCATGTGAAAGCGTTTCAATCAATGCTTCAACAGGATCTTGCGGTAGTCTTTGTCTTCTACGGTTACGTCGTGCCATTTATATTTTTCTCATTTTAGAATATCGAAGGAGCAGTTCCAGCCGAGACAATGGAAGAAACCTTCCATCCATCGCCGTTGAAACCACTCCTACAATTTAATCGTTTAAATAATACGTTTATTTATTTTTGTTGCCATGCACCGCCACTTTGATACCACCAGCCACTACTAGCCTTGCTCACCCAGCGGCGTGCAAACGTTGATTGGATATCCGCTTTCCACTCTGGGTGTCCATTTGATCTGGCGATCTCTGCATACAATGCGTTTCGATCTTTATTTTCATCTGCCACTAAAGCTTTCACTTTATTTCTATCTTTTAAGGCAATTGCTTTTGCATCACGTACTGTCACTAAGCCATTTTCTGTTAAGCCAACAGCACCACTATTATAGTGAGGTTTTAAACTTGCATGGCGAGACTTCATTTTATCTTGAATGGCATTAATTGCTGGAGAGCTCACATTCAAATTCACTTCTGCTGAAGCAGGCGATACCAACCAATTTAAGAGAGTTAATGCAACATTTTGTGGTTCATTTACCCTAATACTGCTCTGCTCTTCTGGCGCGACTTCATCGTTAGCTTCTGTTGATGCAGGTCCCCATACATCTTCAATAATACGGTCAGCGGCCTTTTCAGCTGCCGCAGCAGGAAAATAAATATTAATCGTCACACATGACACTAGCATTAACCCTGCGGCACTACCTGTTAACCATCTTAAAAATTTCATAATCTCTCCTAATTTATTCCACTTTATTTAACTATTGGCCCTGAACTTTTACTCACTGCTTTCAAGCGTTCAATAAGATCAGGCCAGTCAACTCCTCGAGTATAGCCCACTACATTAATTCTTGGCGGTAATCCACCGCCTTTAACAATGTAATATCCCTGCTTTGCGTCACCGACTCCTGACATTTCACAAATGTCATTGCGCAATTTACAGCTTAGACCCAAACGTTGGTATGAAAAATCCTCAAAGAAGCGTAAAAAACTTCGCTGGAGGATACCTGCTGCACCACCACCGATTTGCGATAGGTTATCTACCGCTTTTTGACTTATCTTACGACGACTTTTATCACCTTCTGGTGTAGCAAATCTGGCATCGAAATGGACGGGTTGCCAGTTTGATAATCGAAAATTATCCACTTTGCCATCTAATTGTCCTGTAATTTTACCAAAATCGAATGTTTGCGTGAGTACTTCTAAGTTTAAGCCCTTCATGTCAATATTTGCCTGAAGCTGAGGTAATGCCCCAAAAGGTGTATTTAAACGCAAATCACGAATAGACGTTACCCCTTCAAATAACTTCACTTTTAACGCGCCATCCACTTCAACTTTCTGATCAGCATAACTCACGTGAGGAATAATGCCTGATAATTTGCCATGCATTAAAGGCCACTCTAATGCTGCACTTAATGATTCCATTGAAATAGGAGTTAATGCCCCTTCAAATGTCCATTTGAGGTTTTCATCACCAGGATTGTGTAGACTAAAATTATTCAGTTGTAACTCCCCATCTAATATAGGTAACAACCAGGGCTCTTCTAATATAAGGGCTGAGTTCTGCACTTTAGCTTTCAGTGTTGATGGGCCTAAAGGTATGGCATACACATAGGCATTTTGCCAATTTAATAATAATGATTGAGCATAATCATAGTTTGACCACGCTAAGGTCCCTGATACATCATCAATACCAAAGCGTTGCGCTTGGTCATCAATAAAGACCTTATCAAAGCCTATTGATAGATGATAATTATTTGCCTGTTTTTCATATTGGAAATCAATATTACCTGCTAATTCCATATTATCTAATGCCGAACCTACAACAAAAGGTTGTATCCATATGGGGTATAACGTAATAAGATCTGATTTTTCCACATTAACTTTCAGGTCATTAATGTGAGATAGGGAACCACTTCCACTTGCTTCAATTTGTGTAATATTTTCTTGTACTACTTTGGCATTGCTAACAATAATCTCTTCGTTCTCTTGTCGCCACTGGCCTTGCGCATTTATGTTTAACGGTGTCTCGCTAAAATCTAAGAATATAGGGTCAGCATAGGCTTGCCCCACTGCACTGGAAACGTCTATTTTCCACTGCCAATCTTGCTTCACTCGCTCGGCCTCAATAGACCATGCACTTACTAACCCTTCACTAACGTAAAGTCCCTCACTATCACTGACATTAATTTCCTTACTGACAAAATCTAACCCTAGTGCGTTCACTTGATTTGCTTGGCCAAACAAATCAACATCCAATTTTAACTCACCCTCGATACTCCAACCGTTCAGCACGTCAAGTTGCTCCGGCTGTAAATAGGGTGAAAGAAGGTTAATCAGTGACGATAACTGTAGTTGAGGCGTATCAGCAAACAGTTTCCATTTATCATGTTTAATAATAAAGGTGACTGAAAATAACGCTGAGGCTAGGTTTAAGTTTTCAATTTCAAGCTTATATTTTTCAATACCCGGTAATGCTTCTAGTTCAAAGTCGAGCTTTTGTAGACCTAGTTCTTTTTGATGAAAACTAATACGCCCTCGTGAACAGGTGTACTTTTCTGAAACAAGCAATAACTCTTTGCAGTTAAGCTTTATATGGTTAATTTTTCCTATTGGCGGGGCTAATTGCACACTATCCGCTGAAGCAGTAAAGCCTATTCCTTTCGTGGTTAATGTCATATCAACCTTTAGGTTTTGGGCATTAACATCTTCAAAAGACCATTGTCCAATCGACAGGTTTACACTGTCATTTGCTGTACCAATGGCGGGTATTACAAGCCAAAGAAACGAGATTAAAAACCTCACAACTTGCCAGTTATTACTCTGCAGGGAAGACACCAGTTGATAGATAACGATCACCACGATCACAAATAATGCTCACAATAACCGAATTTTCAACCTGCTCAGACAACCGTAACGCAGCAGCAACAGCACCACCAGATGATACACCACAGAATATCCCTTCTTCTGCAGCTAGTCGTCGCATTGTATCTTCAGCAACGTCTTGCTCCATCTCAATCATACTATCCACACGTTCTGACTCAAAAATGGTGGGCAGGTACTCTTTCGGCCAACGGCGAATGCCGGGAATGCTCGCACCATCAACAGGTTCAACACCTACAATTTGAATGTCTGCATTTTGCTCTTTTAAATAACGCGATGTCCCCATAATGGTTCCTGTTGTGCCCATAGCACTGACAAAATGAGTAATTTCACCTTCTGTATCACGCCATATCTCAGGCCCTGTTGTTTGATAATGGGATAGAGGATTATCAAAATTGGCAAATTGGTTTAGCACTTTCCCCTTGCCTTCTTGCTCCATTGCTAAGGCTAAATCGCGAGCGGCTTCCATCCCCTCGGTTAAGATAATCTCAGCACCATAAGCTCGCATAGATGCACGGCG
Organism: Gammaproteobacteria bacterium; assembly: GCA_028598975.1. Classification (GTDB taxonomy): domain Bacteria; phylum Pseudomonadota; class Gammaproteobacteria; order Nitrosococcales; family Methylophagaceae. The sequence goes on from JAQRMU010000005.1 coordinate 6,570, forward strand.
TTCAACACTCATCTTCTTAGGCATTAGCAATATCATCTTATAACCTAATATGGCCGCCACCATTGCCAATGCGATACCTGTATTACCACTTGTTGCTTCAATCAAAGTATCACCGGGTTTAATATCACCTCGTGCTTGCGCTTCGCGAATCATGCTCATAACAGGGCGATCTTTAACCGAGCCCGCTGGGTTATTCCCCTCTAATTTAACAAGAATTGTATTGCTTGTTTTGCCGGGAAGCCTTTGCAACCTAACTAAAGGTGTATTACCAATAAAAGCCTCAATTGTTGGGTAAGTTTTCATTTTATCGCTCCATCAGAGTTACAAAAGCAACTGCGTAGTCTTTCTCGTCACTGAGGCTAATCATACTCCGACCAATATTAAGTTCAGTTAATAACTCAAGACCTTGCCCTAAAAACTGAAGTTCTGGTTTTCCATTTTTATCATTTGACACTTCGATATGACGCAAACTGAGTCCATCGCGAAACCCTGTACCAAGCGCCTTTGCAGTTGCTTCTTTCGCTGCAAATCGTTTTGCTAAAAATCCCGTTTGATTCTTTGTTTCTTGAAACGCGCTAAACTCAGCCTCACTCAAAATTCGCAACGCAATTTTATCGCCATGCTTATCTAACAATGTTTGGATTCGTGGAATATGAACTAAATCAGTTCCAATACCAAAGATCATCCGCGGCGTGCTTCTATCATCAATTGTTTCATTTCTCGTACTGCTGATTGAAAGCCAGTAAAGACTGAGCGAGCCACAATGGCATGGCCGATATTTAACTCAACAATATTAGGGATTTCAGCAATCTTATCTACATTATGATAGTTGAGGCCATGACCAGCATTAACCTGTAAACCAAGATTATGTGCATATTCTGCCGCACTAATAATTGTTTGTAGTTCATGCTCAGCTTCAGCAGGTGTTTCAGCATCGGCATAACGCCCCGTGTGTAATTCAATCACTGGTGCACCACATTCAACTGAAGCATCAATTTGCTTAAAGTCTGGGTCAATAAATAATGACACGATGACATTAGATTCGGCCATACGTTGACAGGCATCTTTCATTTTAGCAAGCTGGCCTGCTATTTCTAAGCCACCTTCTGTTGTTAACTCTTCACGTTTTTCTGGTACCAAACAACAATCAGCTGGCAGATACTTTTCGGCCATTGCTAACATGTCTTCCGTAACTGCCATTTCAAGGTTCATTTTAGTTTGCAAAATGTCTGATAACATCGCCACATCGCGCTCTTGAATGTGTCGTCTATCTTCACGAAGATGCAAAGTAATCCCATCTGCACCCGCTTGTTCTGCTTCAATAGCAGCCTGAATAGGATCGGGATAACGAGTGCCTCGAGCTTGTCTTAATGTTGCAATATGATCAATATTTACACCTAAATAAATTGCCATCTATTTTCTAATCCTATTCATTAGCATGTTGTTGTAACTGGGCAAATAAAGCCCTACTTTGTAATGGTTTTCCACCTAAATAGAAATGTATCACGGATCGCATTAGATGTTTTATTTCTAACAAACTTTCTTTATCAAAATCACATTCCGTGGTTAAGTGTCGCAAACTACGTCCTGATATTGGCAACTCTTTCATGCCTTCGTACCAGTGATATAATCCTGAATCAGGACGGTAAAAATAGCGCCGACGTTCATCTATTTCTTGTTCTGTTTCTACTTCACGGTCAAGAACCAAACCATATCCCAAGCTACTTAGTAATCGTTTTTCAAATAAGCGTAATTGTCTTTCTGTATTATCAGCATCTTGTAAATGAAGTAGTACACTCTGATACGCTATAAATATATCTGCTTCAGGTAAGTTTAATGGTAAGAGTTTCACCATTAATTCATTAATATATAAACCACATAATGCTGAGTTAGCTTGCAAAATATAGCGTGGTTTATCAACTTCAGCCGCTGTAAGCGTTTGCAAGTCACCTCGACCAATCCAACTTAACAATAAGGGCTGATAGAGCTGTAAAATGCCTGATTGACTGCGTTTTTTTGAGCGTACACCTTTTGCAATTAAACTAACCCGACCATACTGTTCGCTAAACACATCAAGTAGCAAACTTGTCTCGCGATAAGGCCGTTGATGCAAGACAAAAGCAGGGGTTAGTTCTGCACTCAAGTCAGAAAACCTTATAACTCGTCGTTATAGCCTAAGTTCTTCATCATACGTTCATTATCGCCCCAACCTTCTCGCACTTTCACCCACAGGCGTAAAAATACTTTCTTATCAAATAGGGTTTGCATTTCAATTCGGGCATCTCTACCCACCGATTTTAATAATGCACCTTTCTTACCGATAACAATTGATTTCTGACCATCACGCTCAACATAGATGACAGCACCAATACGGTAAAGTTTGTCTTCATCATCAAATTGTTCGATTTCAACCGTGATGGAATATGGCAGCTCTTGCCCTAAATGGCGGAATAATTGCTCCCGTACCAATTCAGCAGCCAAAAATCGGGAACTACGGTCAGTAAACTGATCTTCAGGAAAAATCAGCTCACCTTCAGGCATAAGCTTTTTGATTTCACCCTCTAATTGCTCAAGGTTAACCCCTTTTCTCGCTGAGATCGGTAATACATTGCTAAATTCAAATTCTGCTGACAGTTTTTCAATATGGGGTAAGAGCTCTTCTTTATCGCCTAATTTATCCACTTTATTGATAACTAAAATAACAGGCGCCTGAGCACTTTCTTTCAGCCTATCTAACACATGCTCATCTTCTTCAGTCCAGTTCATACCATCAACAACAAATAGAATTACATCAACATCATCAATAGATGATGCTGCAGCACGATTCATATAACGATTCATCGCTCGCTTATCACTGATATGAATCCCTGGTGTATCAACATAAATCAGCTGACTATCATCTGTCGTTTTTACACCTAAAATACGGTGCCGTGTTGTTTGTGGGCGACGAGATGTAATACATAGCTTTTGCCCTAGAACACGATTAATTAATGTCGACTTACCCACATTAGGACGGCCAATAATCGCAACATAACCGGATTTAAATCCAGACTCAGATATAGCGTCAGTCATAATTTACCTTCTATTAATGTCAGCACGCGTTCGGCTGACTTTTGTTCTGCTTTTCGATGACTACTACCTTGTGCCACGACTATTTTTTTCAATAAACCCACTTGGCAAGATGCTTCAAAGACAGGTTGATTATTATCTGTTTTGACTTCTTTCACACTATAAATTGGCAATGGATGTTTACGACTTTGTAACAACTCTTGTAAACGTGTTTTAGGATCTTTTACAACTTCATTAACATCGATTGAGTTTAAGCGTTCTTTAAATAACCTTAGAATCAGTGATTTAACTTCTTCTTGTCCACGATCAAGATATAAAGCACCTAACAATGCCTCAACCGTATCAGCTAAAATAGATTCACGTCGATAACCACCACTTTTAAGCTCGCCCGGCCCCAAAATAAGTACTTCACCTAAGTCTAGCTCTCTCGCTATTTCAGCTAAGGTAACTCCCTTCACTAACGAGGCCCTTAACCGGCTTAACTTTCCCTCTTTTGCCTGAGGAAACTGTATAAATAAAGCATCAGCAATGACAAAGCTTAAAATAGCATCACCTAAATACTCTAGGCGTTCATTATTAACAGATGCAGCACTACGATGTGTTAATGCTTGCTGTAGAAGTGCAGTATCGTTAAATTGGACATTTAACTGCTTACATAATTGTTTTTGTCTCGGTGTGATCATTTACGCTTAGGTTCAACATCAATTTCTTTTTTGAAATGCCCAATCAAATCAATTTGAGCAATGAATGGCACGCGAACCTCATAATCTATAGCTATTCTTGTTACATGAGGCGTATGTTTACCACGACTAATCTCAACATGTTCTTTTTTGACACTTTTAATATAGCCCGTATTAAAACGACGCATAAGCATAAGATTAGCTTGCGCTTTTGTCATTTTATTATTTTTTATCTCTACCGCCATATTATCTAAAATACCCACGACACCAAAATACTCCTGATACATTGGCACGATGCGAATAGTCACTGTAGCAAAAAAGGCAATGATACCCAGTACAATTACCCAGCTGATTAATGTCATTCCACGTTGTTTATTCATGATATTTTCCTTTAGTTAATGCTATTACCTAAACGATTCCAAACTATACCACCTGAATTCCAGTCCCAACTCATCCAAATGAAAAAAGCTTTACCAACTAAATTCTCTTCAGGAACAGTTCCCCAAAAACGGCTGTCATTACTATTATCTCGGTTATCTCCCATAACAAAGTATTCACCGGCCGGTACAACAGCTTCCCCCTCAATTAAACGACGATCAGGATCAACTAATATATCGTGGCCGAGTTCAGTAAGCTGTTCAAAGCGCAACTCATTTCTAGCAGGAACAAGGCTTATTAAATTGATGTCTTTTTCTTTCACATCTTGAGCAACCTTATTACCATTAATATAAACCGTTTTATTAAAATAGCCGACGGTATCTCCTGGTAGACCGATCACCCGTTTGATATAGTCGACTTGAGGATTCTTAGGATAACGAAAAACCACCACATCCCCCCGCTCAGGCTCTCCTATAGCTATCACCTTTGTATTCAACACAGGTAAGCGTACTCCATAAGAAAACTTATTAACGAGTATAAAGTCACCAATATGTAGTGTTGGCAACATTGACGCAGATGGAATTCGGAAAGGTTCCGCAATAAATGAACGAATGACTAATACCACTAAGATAATGGGAAAGAATGATTTTGCATATTCGACGACTAAGGGATCTTTCTGCTCACCAAGACGCTTAGGGGCCCAAAAGAAACTATCTATTAACCAGATTATCCCTGTAACAAATACGAGGGTAACCATTAATGCCGGAAAACTCACTTGCTATATCCTTCCTTATTTTTGTGATAGTTGTAAAACAGCTAAAAATGCTTCTTGAGGCACATCAACCTTACCGATTGATTTCATCCGCTTTTTACCTTTCTTTTGCTTATCCAATAACTTACGTTTACGAGATACATCACCACCATAACATTTAGCAATTACATTTTTACGCATTGCTTTCACTGTTGAGCGCGAAATAATATGACCACCAATAGCAGCTTGAATTGCAATGTCAAACATTTGCCGAGGTATAAGCTCTTTCATCTTCTCAACTAATTGACGTCCACGTGACACACTTTGTTCACTATGGACAATCATTGATAAAGCATCAACGCGCTCACCATTGATTAAAATATCTAGCTTCACAAGATTTGCTACTTGGAATCGAACAAAATGATAATCCAGTGATGCATAACCACGACTCACTGATTTCACTCGGTCAAAGAAGTCAATCACAACTTCATTCATTGGTAACTCATAGCTCACGGCTACTTGTTTGCCCATATATTGCATTGACTTTTGTACACCACGCTTTTCAATACAAAGCGTGATAACTGCACCCAAGTGTTCTTGCGGCACCAAAATATCAGCAACAACGATAGGTTCTCTAATTTCATCAATTGAACCAATATCAGGCAATAATGATGGGTTTTCAATATTTAAAATATCGCCCTTACGTGTTAATACTTCAAAAACAACTGTTGGTGCCGTAGTGATAAGGTCAAGATCATATTCACGTTCAAGTCGCTCTTGAATAATCTCCATATGCAGTAGACCGAGGAAGCCACAACGAAAGCCGAAACCTAACGCTTGTGAGCTTTCTGGTTCAAAGAAAAGAGAGGCATCATTGAGCCTTAACTTAGCTAATGCTTCACGAAATGTCTCAAAATCATCTGAACTAACGGGGAACATACCCGCATAAACCTGAGGTGTTGCAGATTTAAAACCAGGTAAGGCCTCAGTTGCACCATGGTGTACATGCGTTAATGTATCCCCTACTGGTGCACCATCAATGTCTTTAACACCAGAGATAACATAACCAACTTCACCACAATAAAGTGCATCACGCTCATCACGCTTAGGTGTAAATACGCCAACTTGTTCAACTTGGTATTCTTGCCCTGTCGACATGACACGAATTTTGTCACGCTTTTTAATGCTACCTTGGGTAATTTTCACTAAAGAAATAACGCCCACATAACTATCAAACCATGAATCGATAATCAGTGCTTTTAACTCGCCTTCAGGATCGCCAATTGGTGCAGGCACTCGCTCAACTAACTCTTCTAATAAGTCTTCAATACCCAAGCCTGTTTTTGCACTACAGCGCACGGCATCCACGGCATCGACACCAATAATGTCTTCAATTTCTTGAGAAACTTGCTCAGGTTCTGCTGAAGGTAAATCTATTTTATTTAATACTGGTAAAACTTCTAGGCCAAGATCAATTGCGGTATAGCAATTGGCAACACTTTGAGCTTCAACGCCTTGCGCAGCATCTACAACAAGTAGCGCACCTTCACAGGCCGCTAATGAACGAGAGACTTCATAGGAAAAATCAACATGCCCCGGTGTATCGATAAAGTTAAGGTGATAGGTTTCACCATTTCGTGCTTTATAGTCGAGAGATACACATTGCGCTTTAATCGTAATGCCACGTTCTTTCTCAATATCCATTGAATCAAGGACTTGAGCTGACATTTCACGATCAGTCAGACCGCCACAGACCTGAATAAAGCGGTCGGCTATGGTTGATTTTCCGTGGTCAATATGAGCAATGATGGAAAAGTTACGGATATGATCCATAAAAATTAAATAACCTTATAAACAGTAAAAAAATCGGCCGAAATATCTACATCGACCGATTATAATGATTTAACTGTCAGATTTTACGGCAAAATAGTCTAGCTGTCCTGCCTTGTGTTGCTTAATCGCTTATTTGTCACCATTTTCAATTCTTAAAGCTAAGAAAATAGCGCCTTGTCCACGTTGAACAAGAACAGGAACCGCTTTGTTTTCTGGCAACTCTTTAGCCAGATCTAGAAACTGTTTGGCATCCGTCACCTTATGATTATTGATAGTCATGATCACATCACCTCGACGTATCCCTGAATTTACAGCGGCGCCTTGCTCAAGGTTAATAACTAAAACACCCCCTTTATCAATCCCCATTTCTTCACGTTGTTTATCATTTAGATTTGCTACTTCAATCGCTAATCGTTCATCAAGCAAGCGACCCGAATTATCTTTTTGCTGCGCAAGCTCTTCACTTTCTGGAAGTTGTTCTACCGTCACATTAATCGTTTTACGTTTATTACTGCGCATAACAATTACTGGGACAGACTGACCAATAGTGGCTCTGCCTACAATAGGTGGCAAATCAGATGACTTAGCGACTTTCTTACCATTAAATTTCAAGATCACATCACCAGCTTCAAAACCTGCTTTTGAGGCTGGACTATCCGGCATTACTTTTGAAATTAATGCACCTTGAGGTTTTTCTAAACCAAAAGATTCTGCCAGTTCACGAGTCACATCTTGAATAACCACACCTAGCCAGCCGCGACTTACATAGCCCTGTGATTTAATTTGTGCCACCACATTCATCACAACATCCATAGGAATCGCAAAAGACACCCCCATAAACCCACCAGTTCTACTGTAGATTTGAGAGTTAATTCCTATTACCTCACCGTCCAGATTAAACAGTGGACCACCTGAATTACCCGGGTTAATAGCTACGTCGGTCTGAATAAAAGGCACATAACTATCACTCGGCAAGCTACGACCTAAGGCACTTACAATCCCTGCCGTTGCTGAATAATCAAAGCCAAATGGTGAACCTATTGCTAATACCCATTCACCTACTTTTAGTTTTGTAGAATCCCCTAACTTTACTGATTTTAGGCCGCTTGCTTCCACTTTCAATAAAGCAACATCACTTCGTTCATCACTACCTAACACCTTTGCTTCAAGCTCATTTCTATCACTAAAACGTACAATAATCTCATCTGCATCTTTAATAACATGATGGTTGGTTAAAATATAACCATCAGAAGAAAGTACAAAACCAGATCCTAGAGAATGAGCTTCATAAGGTTGTGGAGGCTGTCCTCCTGGCTGTTTAAAGAAATGTTTGAACAGCTCATCAAAAGGTGTACCTTCCGGCATCTGTAAGCCATTG
>JAQRMU010000050.1 GCA_028598975.1 Gammaproteobacteria bacterium
TACAAAACCAGATCCTAGAGAATGAGCTTCATAAGGTTGTGGAGGCTGTCCTCCTGGCTGTTTAAAGAAATGTTTGAACAGCTCATCAAAAGGTGTACCTTCCGGCATCTGTAAGCCATTGGGTAATTCTGACATTGCATGCTTATTTTTTTTCTTAATTGTCGTACTAATATTGACAACTGCTGCACCATGTTCAGCCACGAGTTCCGTAAACTCAGGTAAGGCTGTTGCATGTGTATTTACACTCAGTAAACACCAGAAAAATAGAAGGCTTAAACCTGTCCATACTTTATTATTTTTCATTTCTAATCCTCAATTATTCTAGCTTGGAAACCATTTTTCTTATTTTTCAAACGTGTTCGCACTAAATAAAATCCTAATAACAAACCACTTATTCCGGCAATGATTTCTACTACTTCATTCAACTGTAATAACTGTGCAAATGCAGAAAATGCAAAAAGTAAAAATAATGGCAGCATATACATTAATAATGCGCCATGTAATAAAGCTTCTTCAGGAATGGCTACGTTAACTGTTTGACCTAAATTGACATCACCTGTCCGCTTAACCGCAATCTGCGAAAATCGTTTACCTACATGATTTTCTAACAGTCCTGTCCCACAGCCTTGTTTTAACTTACAAGCACTACATGTTGACTGTCGTTCGGCTTCAAGCCACACCGTTGAGTCATCACACTTAATCACTTTTGCTTGCTGCTTAATCACGACTATTTCGCACCACTGTAACGAATTGAATTACCTACTTTTTCAACGGTACGAGCGGGTACTTCACCGACAACCGTTACGAAATGAGCATTAATAATAGTACCGAAGGCATTAACAGCGCCCATATTAGAACCACCATGCAAATGGCTATGCCGTGCTCTAATTTTTTCCATGAATATTGATATGGAACTCAGACCATCACTGTAAACTTGCTGTTCAATTAAGGCACCATTTCGTGCTTTAAATCGGTTTTGCTGCATGACGAGATCGAACCCTTGCGGTAGCCAAACAATATCCCACGCGGCCCCTTCTTTTTTAACCATTTTAACGGTTGCGATGTCATGTTCTTTTCGGTTCCATGACATTTCATTTCCCTGCATTTGAGGTTTAAGCGAATGTTCAGGAATAGCTTGCCCCATTTCTACGGATGAAAAAGAAAAGGTTTCTAATATATTTCCCTTATCATCAACCAAGTTAGATTGCAGTAATAAGTCATTCTCTTTATCTACCCATAAACGGTAACCATAACGATAGTGGTCTATAGGAGTCGCCACTAGCTCTTGTGTGTGGTGTGCTGCAACACGCTCTTGTTGTCCTAGACTAAATTGGTAGTGGTCTGCCGCTAAGCTGAGTCGTCTCAACAAATCAGTCGGAAAACCTCGACCTAATGGTCGGTGGTTTTCTTGTACGGGCTTTCCTTCTGGATAAATGCACGTCACCATATCATTAGTGCGGATAACTTCTCGCGCAACCCCATTTAATGATATTAATCGCTCAACTTCACCTTGCTGATCAGCGCGATGAATTATTCGAATCGACTGTAGTTTTTTTCCTGTTTGATAAGAAAAAACGCCATCATAGTTTAACTGCTTAGCGACTACACCCATTCGTTCTAACATTTGCATTGCTTCAGTGTCTGCATACGTTGTTAAACTAAATAACAATGCGCTAACACTAATGACAGTTTGGAACATTTTTTTCATTGGCTATCGCCCCATGTCATAGGAAACAACCCGTGCATAGGAGAAAACACCCGATGCCCCTGCATATTCATTGTGATCAACCAAATAACTATTTAACCTTTCTTCTACTTCTTGTTCTTTTACAGTCCAGCGCTCTCCTGCCTGAGCCACAACCATAGGGGTCGTTTCAATTTCAACAGCTGCAACTTGATGACTTGGAATGAGCTGGTTATTCGGTTGATTCATTACCCCAATAACTGCTAAGGCGCCAATAGAAGCCGCCACAGCTAAACTAGCCGCTTGCTTCCAAAACGGTTTTGGAAAGGCGATGACTTGAGCTGATGCTTTATTTTTTGTAGCCGACGTGAATTCAGTTTCATTTTGCAATGCTGTTGATATTCGCGTTGTTAAATCAATTGTTTGGTCGCCCAAGTTATGACCATGCAAAATATCACTTGCATGTTGATAGCGTTGCAACTGCATTCTTGCTTGCTCATCTACCTGAAGTAATTGCAGAGCATCGTCTAGCTCTTTACCTTGTAGCTCACCATCTACTAACGCAGACAATAATTCATTTTGATTGACTGTCATTGTTATTCCCCTTCACCCATTATTTCTTGTATTTGTTTATCTATCGCATCGCGTGCTCGGAAAATTCTCGATCGCACGGTACCTATCGGGCATTCCATTACCTCTGCAATTTCTTCATAACTCATGCCTTCAAATTCTCGCAACTTAATGGCTGTTGCAGTATCTTCCGGTAAACCTTGAATTGCTTGATGAATTGCCTGTTGAAGCTCATCACTCATTAAATTCGTTTCAGGTGTTTCAAATTCTTTCAACTCAGGTGCATCATAAAAGTTGGTTGCATCCATCGCATCAACATCTACTGCAGGTGGTCGTCTTGCTCTTGATGTTAAATGGTTCTTCGATGTGTTAATCGCAATTCGATATAACCATGTATAGAATGCACTATCACCACGAAAATTAGGAATGGCGCGATAGGCTTTGATAAAGGCTTCTTGTGCCACATCTAATGCTTCCACTGGATCATGCACAAAGCCAGTAATGACATGCACAATTCGTTGCTGATATTTCATAATCAACACATCAAATGCCTTTTTATCTCCTGCTTGCACACGTTGCACTAGCTCTAAGTCCACATTCATCCTATATTCCGGCTAAGTCTGACATGCCGGAGCTTGTCACTAATTGATAATTGATTGACCATAATGATTTAACTTTGTTCCTGAAACCATGCAAAATAGCGTTAAATTTTATTTTACTTTGGTTTACATCCGTAAATATTGAAATGACACATTTCCATCACACACGCTTTGCTACCAAGCCATTATGCACGCTAAAAAAATAGGTATGCTAATGATTATAGGTATAATAACGTAATGACTTCTTCATATCACTTTGATGTTTTAATTATTGGTAGCGGCGCGGCAGGTTTGACCCATGCTTTGCACTTAGCTGAACATGCTCAAGTAGCCGTGCTTTCTAAAGATAAACTTGAAGAAGGTGCTTCTCTTTATGCACAAGGTGGAATCTCGGTTGTATTAGATCAAGCTGATTCTTTACACTCCCATATTGATGATACGCTTCGTGCTGGCGCTGGCTTATGTAATGAAGAAGCAGTTCGATTCACTGTTGAACAAGCACGTGAAAGTATTGAATGGTTAATTGACCAAGGCGTTTCATTTACTAAAGACGGCATCACATCAGAAACATATCATCTCACTCAAGAAGGTGGCCATAGTCACCGACGCATTATCCACTCTGCGGATGCAACCGGTCGTGAAGTTGAAACCACTCTCCTAGCCAAGGCGAAATCTCACCCAAATATCCATTTATTTCCCCATCACATTGGTATCGACCTTATCACTCGACGCAAGCAGTTTGGTGAAGAAGATGATCGCTGCCTAGGTAGTTATGCTTTAGATATTAAATCGGATACGCCCTGCACATTCACGGCACCTATTACGGTTCTAGCAACGGGCGGAGCGGGTAAAGTGTATCTTTATACCAGCAACCCTGATGTATCAACAGGTGATGGCATTGCTATGGGCTGGCGTGCTGGCTGTAATGTCGCCAATATGGAGTTTATCCAATTTCATCCCACATGCTTATACCATCCTAAAGCCAAATCATTTTTAATTAGCGAATCCTTACGTGGCGAAGGTGGCAAACTATTATTAGCTGATGGTTCTCAGTTTATGGCTGACTTTCACCCTCAAGCTGAATTGGCCCCACGAGATATTGTTGCTCGTGCCATTGACCATGAAATGAAACGACTTGGTGATGACTGTGTTTACCTTGATATAAGTCATCAATCTAAAGAATTTATTGAAGAACACTTCCCCACCATTCATAAACGTTGCTTAAGTTTTGGCATTGATATGACCAAAGAACCTATCCCCGTTGTACCTGCAGCACATTACACGTGTGGTGGGTTAATAACTGACTTACATGGTCAAACGGATATCAAAGGCCTTTATGCCATTGGTGAAACAGCACATACTGGCTTACATGGTGCCAACCGAATGGCAAGTAACTCACTGTTGGAGTGTCTCGTCTTTGCCCGTAGTGCTGCACAGCATATTAAGCAACAATTAGAGAAAAACTCTATACCCCCTACGGTTCCGACATGGGATGCAAGCCGAGTTCGCCCTGCTAAAGAAGCCATATCAATCAGTCATAACTGGGATGAGTTACGCCGTTTTATGTGGGATTATGTCGGTATCGTGCGTTCAAATGAACGACTCTATAAAGCACAACAACGTTTAAATTTATTACAGCAAGAAATCGATGATTATTACAGCCAACATCGTATTAGCAGTGATTTACTAGAATTACGTAACCTTGCTAATGTCGCTGAACTCATTATCAGCTCAGCATTACAACGAAAAGAAAGTCGCGGTCTGCACTATACATTAGACTATCCTGAAACAGCACCCGATCAGGATGCAAAAGATACGATTATTTCTGGAAAGTCTTAGCGTCTCGGCAATAAACGCGCAACTGCCTCAAACGTTCAGCATCAACCGAATCACTCATAATCGTAATCGTATTCTTTTTCCAAATAGTTGGGCTAGCGAAATTCAGCATGACACATTGTTGTGTGACGACACTGCTCATCAGCACTAAGTTAGATTGTTGAACACCATTCTGGTTACATAATATCCACTGTTCATTCGAGTCTCTTTCAATCTTAACAATGGCATTATAGCTACCGATCCACTGATATTTGTGACAATAATAAATCAGACTGAATACCATCATTAAACTGATTACTAATATCCAAATAGAGATTGCCAGCAGGCTTAATATAGTGATGAACATTATTGTATGAATAGCAATTAGATAAACTAATAGGTAGCGCGACTTAGCAATAGTCATTGAGAATACAATCCTTGTCATAAATACTCGCTCCATTCCTTGGTGACAGATACAATATACTAATAATTAACTACAATGAAACTGACATTATGACCAATTCTTGGCAAGATATTATCGCTCAACAAAATACCTTAACAACAGAGGGGGATTCAAGCTCTGTCGATTGTTTTATACCGTTACCACAGCTTGGGATTTTATCTGTCACTGGTGAAGATGCTAAAAACTTCTTACAAAACTTACTCACAAATGATGTTCATGCTTTAGCCATCAACCAAAGTCAGCTGAGTGGTTTTTGTAATGCTAAAGGCCGTTTATTTGCAATATTTCAACTTATCCGCCGAGAAGATGGCTATCAACTCATTCTACCCAAAACAATGTGTACGACACTTATGCAGCGCCTTAGCATGTATGTTTTACGCGCTAAAGTGACTATCACTGACAATTCAGACATAACGGCCATCATTGGCTTTAATGCTTCAAATAAAAAGACTATCAGTGAGCTAGATCTTGCTAATAACGTGCTTGTTCACGGTGGGCAACAAAGTCATTCTTTATACACTTTTCCAACCGAGCAAGCCGAAGAGTTCTTAAACAAACTAGATCAGAAGCAGTGGAAACTGGGCACTAGCCAAATGTGGGAAAGGCTTGAAATTGAAGCAGGACTTGCCACCATCTATCCAGAAACAAAAGAAAAATTCACACCACAACAAGTCAATCTCGATTTAGTGAATGGCGTTAACTTTAATAAAGGCTGTTACCCCGGTCAGGAAGTCGTTGCTAGATTACATTACCTTGGCAAACCAAGCCGAAGAATGTTTACTGCCCAAATAAATACCGATGAGTCAGCAATGGCAGGTGATGAGATTATGACTGAGGCAGGCGATATTGCAGGTCATATTGTTCGAGCTCAACTAAAAGATGACAACACACTTCTACTATTACTTAGCTTAAAGCTCTCTGAACAAGGCAATCCGATTTTTATTAAAAAAACATATCCAGTCACCATAGTCTCAGGTCGGTTTGATTAACAAAAAAAGAAGCCACTCCAACAGACAATAATGACAATAGCTAGTACTTTGTAATCATGACTCCAAATTATTTAACCCAGTGTAATGAATTATGAAACTTAATAACCGCCTAAAATATTGCCATCTACTTTATATTGATGACCAGTCAAGCGTGCGATCTGATATTTACGCATTATTGGCACCGAGCTTTAAGTCCATTCACCTTGCTGAAGATGTCACTGCAGCAAGGCGACTGTATCAAGAGCAAGAGATAGATATCATCATTACTGATATTGAAATGCCTGGTGAAAGTGGCCTTGATTTTGTTGAAGAAGTTAGACACAAAAATCATACTTTACCCATTATTGTACTGACTGCTTTTACAGATACATCCTATTTATTGCATGCGGCCAATCTGCAAATTGATGGTTATATAACGAAGCCCCTTACATTTGACAAGTTGGGCAGTGCCTTAGAATCCGCAGTAAAAAAACTATCCCATAAATATTCAATCATCAAATTAGCCAACGCAATCAGCTAAATTCATCATACGCACAGTTTCACGTACTTGGCTCCAGTCTAAATCTGGGTGTTGTGCAGTTGATGTTGTCATATATAATCCAATTATTCTAAATTTAGTTTTTTAAGTTTATAACGTAAAGCTCGAAAGGTAATACCCAAGTTCTTAGCGGCAGCCGTTTTATTCCAACGTGTTGCTTCTAATGCTTGTGTAATTAGTTGACGTTCCTGCTCTTCAAGCTTCGTTTCTAGGTCTACAATCGTATTCGAACCTGTTTCAGGGACAGGCATTGATGCGGTAAGCTCATTATCTAAAACCGGTGGAGCTTCCACGCTTTGCTCTGCTTGCATAGAATGAGATAGCTGTTCAGGTAACATTAAATCATCTGCAGAAATAGTGGTCGTATCAGCCCATGTTAGCGCGCGTTCAATAATATTTTCTAGCTCACGCACATTACCAGGGAAGTGATAAGCCCGAAGAGCCTCAAGCGCTCCTTTACTGAACGTAAACACAGCTTCATTTTGACCATTTTTGGCTGTTAATTTGGTTAGTATATTGCCTGCTAACAGGGATACATCCGCTTGCCTTTCTCGTAAAGGAGGTACGTTGAGTTCAATAACATGAAGACGATAAAAAAGGTCTTCTCGGAAACGGCCCTGCTTTACACATTCAGCAAGATTTTTATGTGTGGCTGATAAGATTCTTACATCAATATTTAACTCTTCATTGCCACCTACAGGCCGTATTGCTTTCTCTTGAATCGCACGTAATAACTTAACCTGCATCATTAAGGGTAAATCAGCCACTTCGTCGAGGAATAGAGTTCCGCCCTGAGCGGCTTCAAACAGCCCTACTTTATCCGCAATCGCTCCCGTGAAAGCACCTTTTTTATAACCAAAGAACTCGCTTTCTACTAATTCACTTGGAATGGCACCGCAGTTAATGGGGACAAATTCGCCATCTGAACGTGCTCCAAGATTATGAATTAAGCGTGCGACCAACTCTTTACCTGTACCAGACTCCCCACTGATATAAACAGGTGCTTGGCTACGGGCTAGTTTGGTGATTTTCCCCCGTAATGCTTTAATAGTGTCTGTTTCACCTAATAGTTGATCTCGAGTACGGCGCTCTTTTCTACGAGGTTGTTCCTCAGAAGAAGGGGATAGTTTGAGTGCTGTTGCAACTAAGTCTCTTAACACTCTAATTTTCAAGGGCTTAGATACAAAATCAAATGCACCTAGTTTTAAGGCTTGAACTGCTAAATCCATATTGCCATGAGCAGTAATAACCGCCACAGGAAGTTCGGGGTATTCTTGTTGCAATATTTTCACGAAATCCAATCCATTTCCATCTGGTAGCCGCATATCAGTTAGGCATAGATCAAAGTGGTGTTGATTCAGAGCTTGCTTCGCTTGTTCAAGATTCTCGGCAGTAACACAATCAATTGACATACCAGACAAGGTCATTGTCAGGAGTTCAAGAATGTCAGGCTCATCATCGATAATTAAAGCGTGTGAATTCATTGTAGGTTCTCTTGCCTCTCGACAGGAAAAGTCACTCTAAAACAATGCTCAGAATCACCTGATATATAACTTAGGTGCGCACCATTTGCCTGACAAAGTTCTCGTGCTAAATACAAGCCCAAACCTGTTCCATCCTGTCTATTTGAATTGAAGGGCTCAAATAAGTTCTCTTTCATTGATTCTGACACGCCCTCACCATTATCACAAACATCAATTATTACTTCATTATCCCGACTAAAGAGTTTGACTTCAACACGCTGTAATGGATTTTCAGGGATCGAGTACTCCCATGCATTTTCAAGCAAGTTCCACATCACTTGATGTAGTTGTTCAGCATCCATGCTTACTTTTGCCAGTGATGTAGATACATTCAAGGCGAGGTCTGTCTTCTTTATCGTTTTTATCTCACAAAATTCATCAATAAATTTTTCCAACCACAGTGCTAAAATGACAACTTTTGGTTCAATAGCTTTTCGTCGACTCATATGCAATATTGTTTCAATAATGCCATTAACTCGAGCGCTATGACGCTGAATAATATCAGTAAGCTTCACAGTCATCGTATCATTATGATTTTCAGCTAATAACTCCCCAGCATGGCTAATAGCACCTAATGGATTACGAATTTCATGTGCGATACTCGCAGTCAGTCGACCTAGAGAGGCTAATTTTAATTGTTGGGCCTGTTGGGCCAGTTCCGATGTGTCATCAAGATAAATTAAGGCTTCGCCGGTATTTAGAGCAGTAAACCTAGCTAGTACCTCAGGTAAGTCTTCACGAGGACGAAAAGGATCGAATCGTGGTACTCGCTCATGTTTCCAACGCGACAATTGCTCAACTAGCGGAATGGAAAATGCTTTCAATCCATAATTAGTTTGCTCATGAGTTAGGCCTAATAATTTTCGTGCTGATTGATTACTTTGCGTTACCCTGCCTTTAATATCGACAACTAAAATACCTGTCTGCATACTACTAATAATATGTTCATTCAGCACGGCAAGATTAGTAACATCTTTAGCTCTCTGCTCCGCAACACGCTGTGATGCCATCATTTTCTGTGACAGTATTTGAGATAGTAAAGCCGTAGCAAAAAAAGTCGCTCCCAACATGCCCGCATGGCTATATTTAGTGGTGCCATCACCCACTACCTGAGAATAACCCACCTCCAAAAGTACCGATAATGTTGCAATAGCAGCAATAAAGGCAGACAGTCTTCCAGGGATTAATGTTCCACCAGCGACAACGACAACAACTAATAGTAGGCCCAAGCCAGTTTGCAAGCCACCACTAGTATTAATAATCAGGGTAATAAAAATAACGTCAAGGACTAACTGAATTCTTGCCGAAGACTCAAACCTACCTAGCTTCTTTAAGGTAACTGCAATGAACAAAATCGCAGTAAGCAAATACAATAAACTAATGCGACCATAAAAATCAGGGTCTATCTGACCTAAAAATTCTGGGGGTAGTTTAAAATAAAAGGCCGAAAACAGTATTGCTGATAGAAACAAACGATAGAGAGAAAATACCGCCAATTCTCGCCATAATGCTGTTGAAGAGCTTGGGACAATCCCAATATTAAATAACTTCATTCTGAGCTATTTATCAGCGTCCACGTGTTCTTGAGAACAATAGTAGTTACTTCCACTGTGAATAGCTTCATGTTCTAAAACATGGAGTCCACAATGATGACATTGCACCATTTTTTCGGAGATTTCTTTTGGTGATGACGGACGACTCTTACGTAATAAATTACCAATAATTACATACAATAAAAGACCAATGGCAATTAAAACCAGAATTCGCATTTTTGAACCTCATCAAATAAAAAAGGGTATTCTTAATAGAATACCCTTTTTTGTTACTACATGCTTAAACCTAAATTAGCTTTTTGGTTTGCGAGAAGCACTCTTACGTTCATGTTCAAGTAGTAATTTCTTACGTACTCGAATTGATTTTGGTGTTACTTCTAACAACTCATCTTCACCAATGAACTCAAGCGCTTGCTCAAGGCTCATTCTAATAGGCGGTGTTAAGTTGATTGCTTCATCTGTACCTGATGCACGTACGTTTGTTAATTGCTTACCTTTTAATGGGTTAACAACTAAATCGTTATCACGTGAATGGATACCGATAACCATACCTTCGTATACATCATCATTATGACCGATAAACATACGACCACGATCTTGCAAGTTGAAGATTGAGAAGGCTACTGCTTGCCCCATACCGTTAGCAATCATGACACCATTACTGCGTTTACCGAAGTCACCCTCTTTTACAGGTGCATAATGATCAAATACACTAAAGATTAAACCTGTACCTTGGGTTGCTGTTAGGAATTCTGTGCGGAAGCCAATCAGTCCTCGTGAAGGGATAATGAAGTCTAAACGTACACGACCTTTACCATCAGGTGCCATATCTTGTAATTGAGCACCACGCTCACCCAATTTTTCCATGATCGTACCTTGATGCTCTGCTTCTACATCAGCAGTTACCGCTTCATAAGGTTCTTCACGAACACCATCTACATCACGAATGATTACTTCTGGACGAGATACGCCCATTTCGAAACCTTCACGACGCATATTTTCGATCAATACTGATAAATGTAATTCACCACGGCCAGATACTTTAAACTTATCTGGGTCAGTGATTACTTGTTCAACACGTAATGCCACGTTATGAATCAATTCACGTTCAAGACGTTCCTTAATTTGACGTGTTGTTACAAACTTACCTTCTTTACCCGCCATTGGAGAGTTATTAACTTGGAAAGTCATTGTTACAGTTGGTTCATCAACAGAGAGTGGTGGCAATGCTTCAACAGCAGTTGGGTCACATAATGTATCAGAAATATTAAGAGGGTCGAGACCCGTAAAGGCGATAATGTCGCCCGCCTCAGCTGTTTCAACTTCTTCACGTTGCAAGCCCATAAAGCCCATAACGGTTAAGACTCGGCCATTACGTGTTTTACCTTCAGTGTCAACAATTGTTACTGGCGTATTTGTTTTCACTTTACCACGTTCAATACGACCAACACCGATAACACCCACATAGCTGTTGTAATCTAGTGATGATACTTGCATGCGGAACGGACCTTCAGTATCAACATCTGGTGCATCAACTTTATCCACGATTAATTGGAATAAGTCTTCCATATCGCCTTCACGCACATCTTCTTCCAAACCAGCAAAACCGTTCAAACCTGATGCATATACAACATCAAAATCTAATTGTTCATCAGTTGCATCAAGGTTGGCGAATAAATCAAATGTTTGGTCAAGCACCCAGCTAGGACGAGCACTTGGTTTATCAATCTTATTGATAACAACAATTGGTTTTAAACCAAGAGCCAATGCTTTTTGTGTTACAAAACGTGTTTGAGGCATTGGACCTTCAGCTGAATCAACCAAAAGTAATACAGAATCAACCATAGATAAAACCCGTTCCACCTCACCACCAAAATCGGCATGGCCCGGTGTATCTACGATATTAATATGGTAATCATTCCATTTCACTGCCGTATTTTTAGATAGGATTGTGATACCACGTTCTTTTTCAAGATCGTTTGAGTCCATCACACGCTCTTGCAATTCTTCATGATCACTAAAGGTGCCCGATTGACGTAATAATTGATCAACCAACGTTGTTTTACCGTGATCGACATGAGCAATAATTGCAATATTGCGTAGTTTTCTAGTAGTAATTGTCATTATTTAAGTTCTGTATGTGTGAATGCTATTTGCATATAAAAATGTAAAAAGATTATTTTTTCAACTCATCGCTTAGATGAGGTTTGATGCTATCTAATATTTGTTTTTGAATTCGTAAATTACCAACAGCCAAATTGCCACTATTGAAGTAATCATCGCCACCTGTAAAATCACTTACCACACCACCTGCTTCTTCAATCAATAGTGCGCCTGCGGCCAAGTCCCATTTTTCAAGACCAATTTCCCAGTAGCCATCTAGTCGGCCTGCTGCGACATAAGCCAAATCAAGTGCTGCGGATCCTGTTCTGCGAATATCAGCTACTTGTGGAAATACTGCGCCAAATGTCGCCATATAGCTTGTTAAATGTTGTGGGTATTTAAATGGGAAAGCAGTTGCTAATAATGCACCAGCTAGTTCTTTACGTTTTGTTACACGCAAACGACGATCATTAAGTTTGGCACCATCACCACGACTAGCAGAAAATAATTCATCGCGTAGAGGATCATAGATTACTGCATGTTCAATTCGTCCTCGCACCATAATCGCAATTGACACACAGTAATGAGGGAAACCGTGTAAAAAGTTTTTGGTGCCATCAAGAGGGTCTATCACCCAGACAGTTTCATTATCACCTTGAAGGCCTGACTCTTCAGCCATAATGGCGTGTTCAGGATATGCTTTTTGAATAGCATTAATAATTTCTTGTTCAGCTAAACGATCAACATCGGTTACAAAATCATTTAAACCTTTTGTTGTTATTTCAAGATGATCAACATGTTGCAGAGAACGAATAATGAGGTTACCCGCACTACGCGCTGCCCGAACAGCGATATTCAGCATAGGATGCATAGACTAATTTTTCCAGAGCAAATAAATCGATTATAAAAACCGAAATGAATGTGGCATTTTCAACCACACAGTAATAATTAAAGGCGTGATTATACCAAAGAAATAGACTATTTATAAGCTTATGTTCATAGACGTTGGACAGCCCTATTAATTCCTGGTAGCCTCACACTGTATATTGCCTTATAGCAATGTCGCTATACCTACGAATTCTATTCAAAAATACGGAGAGTCAAATGAAATCTTTAACTAAATTAGGTGCAGTTATCCTACCTTTAACACTGTTAACTGCATGTGCTAACACTGTAGAAATGGATGCTTTAAAAGCATCTGTTGAAGCTGCCCAAGCAACTGCTGATGAAGCATTATTTGTAGCTCGCAATGCACAAAGCACTGCTGATACAGCAACTCGTACGGCTAACGATGCTGAAACAGCGGCTCGTAATGCACAAGATTCTGCTGATGCGGCACAAAACTCAGTTGATGAATGTTGCGCAAAAATTGATCGTATGTTTGAAAAAGCAATGAGCAAATAAGTTTTATTGTTTTGAGAAAAACCGGGGCTTGACTCCGGTTTTTTTATGTCTAAAATTTATACTTTTTATAATCAAGAAAGTCTCGTTTTACAGAGCATCTCCAGCCAGTAATGCAGTCCAAACGGAAACATTAGTTAACTGACTCACTTCAAGCGCCATATTAGTTGCCTCTTCTTGGCTATCAAATGGCCCAATTAATAACTCCCCTTCTGCTGCACCCTGCATCGGCCAAAAAGAATCATTTAAATTTAAGCTAGTAGATGCTTGAGATAATTTGTTTTTAACATCATGTGCAAGGCCTGCATGAATAAACCAGACATCATCGATTACTTCTATTTCAGACTTATTTACTTGTTTAACAATTCCTTGATGCTTACGAACCAATTCTTCTGCATAAGGCCAATGCTCATCAGCCAGAATTTTATCTTGGGCCTTTAATATCGCTGATACCATTGGTGTCATATTATTACCATCACGAACATCAATATCATCCTGAGTCTCATGCGCCTCTATATAAAGCACTTCTCCATCTAATGCAGCCTTATAGGGTTGATAAAGGATCTCAACAGGCGTATTCACAGAAACGATGCCGAAGAGATGTTCAATATCTTCAGGGAATAAGCGTATGCAGCCATGGCTAACTCGCATGCCCACACCAAAAGGTCGGTTAGTCCCATGTAATAAATAGCCAGGCATTGCTAAACGCATTGCATAGGCACCTAATGGGTTATCTGGCCCCGCAGGAACGACCCTAGGTAAAGGGTCCCCTTTTTCAAGATGTTCTGCAAGAATTGATGCCGGTGGCGTCCAAGTTGGATCTTTTTTCTTTTGTATTATCCGTGTTTTTCCTAAAGGAGTTGTCCAACCTTCACGACCGACACCAATAGGATGTGTAATTACTTGTTGTAATTGACCTTTCTTTTTTATTGGATAGTAATACAGTCTCATTTCAGCCAAATTAATGACAATTCCCTTATGAGGTGCATCAGGCAGAATAAATCGATTTGGAACCAGAACACGTTGTCCAGCGCCCGGAAGCCATGGATCCAGCTCCGGGTTCGCGGTAACAATTTCGTTATAACCAATATCAAAACGACGAGCGATATCTAGTAATGTATCTTCCTCGTGACTCAAGACAATTAAATTATGGCCAACAATGCGGGTTTCATCATTGGCTAAAGTAAAGGTGGTCGCATTTAGGGGAGAAATTACCAATCCCACGACAAGACTAATGAATAGTTTGAACATTACGTTTCTCAATCATATAAATATTTTACCCATATTGTACATGGATCTTTTTCTGTCACTCTACACTACGAAGTAGTAAATCTTTAAATCCACTTTGCCTTCATTACTCTGCTAGCGTAATCTACCCACATGAAAAAATATTACTTACCCTTGATTTTAACCCTTCTCTCCACATCGGGCTGTTCTTACTTCGCTAAGGATGAAGTCGTTGCAAAGGATAGTTGGACTGTAGAACGTGTATATTCTGAAGCAAAAGCGGCACTCAATGCGGAAGATTACCACACCGCATTACAATTTTATGCCCAATTAGAGGCACGCTTTCCTTTTGGGGAATATGCACAACAATCTCTACTCGAATCTGCTTACGCATACTATAAATCAGACGAACCAGAACAAGCGTTAGCAACACTTGACCGTTTCATGCGAGTTTACCCATTAAACCCAAGTATGGACTATGCAATTTATTTACGCGGTTTAGTTAACTTTACCCGTGATATTGGTTTATTTGAAAAATACATCCCGCGTGATGAATCCCAACGTGACCCTGGCTCAGCTCGCTTTGCACTGAAAGATTTTAAAACGCTTGTTAATCGCTACCCTAAGAGTAATTATAGTGAAGATGCCGCACAGCGTATTGTTTACTTACGTAATCGCCTAGCGCAACATGAAGTGAATGTTGCGCACTACTACATGCGTAGAGGTGCTTATGTAGCAGCTGCGAACCGAGGAAAATATGTAGTAGAAAATTACCCTCGTACTCCTGCAATGCCAGAAGCATTATTGATGATGGCTAAAGCATATAAAGTACTGGGATTAAATGAGTTATCTGAGGATTCTTTACGAGTGTTGAAATTGAACTTCCCGGGTCACCCAGGGGTAGCAGCAGTTCATCAAACAGAATTACAGTAAAATTAAGGTTCCCAGTCATAGTAACACTGAGAACCTTATTTATTTTCTAAACTGCTGATTCACCTTCTTCACCAGTACGAATTCGAATCACTTGTTCAACAGGTGTAACAAAGATTTTACCGTCACCAATTCGACCCGTGTGAGCCGCTTTAATAATGGCTTCAACACATGAATCGATTTGCTCATCTGCTAATACAATTTCTAGCTTAATTTTAGGCAAGAAATCAACAACATACTCAGCACCACGATAAAGTTCTGTATGCCCCTTCTGACGGCCAAACCCTTTCACTTCTGATACCGTTAATCCCGTTACGCCGATGTCCGATAACGCCTCACGAACATCATCTAATTTAAAGGGCTTAATAATTGCTTCGATCTTTTTCATCGTTGTTCCCTACTCTATTGTTGAATTTACAGAATAACCCGATGTTATCGGATAACGTCGGTCTCGTCCAAAAGCTCGGCTCGTAATACGAATACCAGGTGGCGATTGACGCCTTTTATACTCGTTACGATCTACCATTTTTATCACTCTTGCAACCATGTCTATATCACCACCGGCAGCAACTAGCTCTTCAAAACACCAATCCTCAGCAATATAACGCTCTAAAAGCTGATCAAGAATATCGTAAGGAGGAAGACTATCTTGATCAAGCTGATCAGGTGCTAATTCCGCGGAAGGTGGTCGAGTAATAATCCGCTCAGGAATTACCGGAGATAGGCTATTTCTATACTCAGATAGGCGATATACTAAAGTTTTATAAACATCTTTTAGTGGAGAATAACCTCCCGCCATATCCCCGTATAAGGTTGAATAGCCCACAGCCATTTCACTCTTATTACCTGTTGATAATACCATTGCACCTGTTTTATTGGAGATAGCCATCAACAGCGTGCCACGAACACGGGCCTGAATATTCTCTTCAGTTGTATCGACAGGCTTTCTTTTAAACTGGTCTGATAGACTAGTTAAAAATTGCTCAAATAGTGAATCAATAGCAATTACACTATGTTGAACATTTAGACCTACAGCCATTTCTTGCGCATCATCGAGGCTCATCTGAGCGGTATATTGAGAAGGCATCATCACTGTACTTACCCTTTCAGAGCCGATTGCATCAACAGCTAAGGCAAGTGTTAATGCCGAATCTATGCCTCCAGATAAGCCTATAACAACGGATGAGAAGTGGTTCTTCTCAACATAATCACGTAAACCTATTACGAGTGCCTGATAAATCATGGTAAGTTCTGTTTCTTTTTCAGCCAACTCACCACTAACAACTAGGTGTTGATTTTCATCGTGACTTAAAGTAACTGGGAATAAACCTTTTTTCCAAGCCGGTGCTCGAACAACTTTATCGCCATTTGATGCTAAGACAAAAGAGCAACCATCAAAAACAAGTTCATCTTGTCCACCCACCTGATTAACATAGACAATAGGTAAGTGTGTTTCTAAAACACGTTGTTTAACTTCGGCTTCGCGTAGTTGCCACTTTCCTTGTCTAAAAGGTGAAGCATTCAAGTTTAATATAATCTCAGCGCCAGCATCTTTTGCTTGTGATGTTGGCCCTACAAACCAAATATCTTCACAAATGGTAATGCCAAACTTAATACCTCGGTACTCAACAACACAGGCTTCTTTACCTTCCACAAAATAGCGTTTTTCATCAAATACACTGTAGTTAGGTAAGTGTTGCTTGTAATACGTGCCTAGACACTCACCATCTGCAATTAATGATGCCGCATTGTATAACTCTTCTCGTGCAACACCTTCTGGGTGCCCAACTAAAACAGCAACACCTTTGAGTTTTTTCTTTAACTTACGTAAACCTTTATCAACCCGTTTCTGCAATCCTGGCCTAAGTAATAAATCTTCTGGTGGATAACCCGTTAAGGTTAGTTCAGGAAAAATGACTAAATCTGCATTTAATGAATCTCGGGCCTTTTTCGCTGCCTTTATAATTTTCTTAACATTTCCTGACACATCCCCAACTACAGGGTTGATTTGCCCCATCACCAAGCAGAAATCCATAGACATTAATTACTGGCCTAATGCTTCTAACATACGCTCGCCCATTTCTGCAGGGGATCGTGCAATATGAACACCTGCACTTTCTAAGGCTTCTAATTTCGCCTCTGCAGTACCTTGCCCACCACTGATAATTGCACCAGCATGTCCCATACGTTTACCTTCTGGCGCAGTTAAACCGGCAATATAAGCAACCACAGGTTTAGTAACATGATCACGAATATAGTCTGCCGCATCTTCTTCAGCCTGCCCACCAATTTCACCAACCATCACAATACCTTGTGTTTGCGGATCAGCTTCAAAGAGTGCCAAGCACTCAATAAAGTTCATTCCATGAATAGGGTCGCCACCGATGCCAACACAGGTACTTTGCCCCAGTCCATTTAATGTTGTTTGGTGCACGGCCTCATAGGTCAACGTACCTGAACGTGACACAATACCAATTTTCCCTGGCAAATGAATCGAGCCTGGCATAATGCCAATTTTACACTCTCCTGGTGTAATTAAGCCCGGACAATTAGGACCAATAAGGTGAGCATTAGAGTTTTTTAGTGCATGTTTAACACGCAACATATCTTGAACAGGAATGCCTTCTGTTATACAAGCAATAATCTTAATTCCTGCATCCGCCGCTTCTAAAATAGCATCTGCAGCAAAGGCCGCAGGCACATAGATCATTGTTGCAGTAGCTCCAGTTGCTTCAACTGCTTCAGATACCGTATTAAAGACAGGACGATCTAAATGTATTTGGCCACCTTTTCCGGGGGTAACACCGCCTACAAACTGTGTGCCGTATGCAATTGCTTGTTCTGAATGAAAGGTTCCTTGTTTTCCAGTAAAGCCTTGGCAAATAACACGGGTATCTTTATTTATTAAAATACTCATGCTGACACCTCCTTAGCTGATGACACTGCTTGTCGAGCCGCATCGGTTAAGTCTTGTGCAACACGAATATTCATACCGCTTGAGGCTAATAATTCACGCCCCTGTTCAGCATTTGTACCTTCAAGTCGAACAATAACCGGTAAAGACAGTTCCACATCTTTCGCAGCTTGAATAATGCCTTCTGCAATCAAATCACAACGTACAATTCCACCAAAGATATTCACTAATATTGATTTCACTTTTTTATCTGACAAAATCAACTTAAATGCCTCTGCAACACGATCAGCAGTTGTACCACCGCCGACATCAAGGAAATTAGCAGGTTGCCCCCCTTCTTTTTGAATGAGATCCATTGTTGCCATTGCTAAGCCCGCTCCATTCACCATACAAGCTACCTCACCATCAAGTGAGATATAGTTCAAACCAAATTGCTGTGCCACAACTTCTGCTTCATCCTCTTGGGTAGCATCAAACATTGCCGCCAATTCAGTATGTCTAAACAGCGCGTTATCATCTAGGTTTAACTTGGCATCAACGGCGAGTAATTCTTCATCACCCGTTACAACTAGGGGGTTAATTTCAACTAAATTGACATCATTTTCTGTAAACAACCCGTACAGACCTTGCATAACAGTTTGCAGTTGTTTGAATGTATTGCCTTTTAATCCCAAGAAAAATCCTGCTTGGCGACATTGGTATGATTGTAAACCTACAACAGGATCAACAAATAAGTTCAAGATAGCCTCGGGAGAGGCTTCAGCAACGGCTTCAATATCCATTCCACCTTGGGCTGAAATCATGAACACAACCCGCTGGGTAACCCGATCAACCAATACAGCTAAATAAAGTTCACGTTGAATATCAGAAGGCTTCTCAACTAAAACTTGGTTAACTGGTAAACCGTGTTCTGTTGTTTGATGCGTCACTAACTGTCGTCCCAACATATCGTAGGCTGCATCTGCAACACCATCTAAGGTATCAATAACCTTCACACCGCCCGCTTTACCTCGGCCACCCGCATGAACTTGTGCTTTAACGACCCAACGATCGCCTCCAAGTTGTTCCGCTGCTTGTCGAGCTTGTGAACCACTTGATACCGCCTGACCTTGAGGAGTCTGGATACCATAGCGGCTAAATAATTGTTTGGCCTGAAATTCATGCAGGTTCATTGAGTGTATGCCTTCATTAACTTTTGGATATGTAACAGTAAGTGTTCTGTCATCTCTAACCGCATATTCTCTCGCAATAGCGTAATAATTACCATTACTTCATTATGATCTAAGCTCGCGTGGTATAGTTCTGCGCAACATCGTCGACATTTGAGAACAGTCATGATCCCGCTTTATCCAGAAATTGAACCTTATGCCACCCACTCGATTGAGATGGAACCCCTTAGTAATGGCTTGCACCATCAAGTGTATGTCGAAGAATGTGGAAACCCAGAAGGTATTCCTATTGTCTTCCTACATGGCGGCCCTGGTTCTGGCTGT
The DNA here is from genome assembly GCA_028598975.1 of Gammaproteobacteria bacterium. Taxonomy (GTDB): domain Bacteria; phylum Pseudomonadota; class Gammaproteobacteria; order Nitrosococcales; family Methylophagaceae. The sequence goes on from JAQRMU010000050.1 coordinate 19,803, forward strand.
CGACCACAACATCGTTGTTATTTTGATCCCGAACTTTACCGTATTATTCTCTTTGACCAGCGTGGTTGCGGGCGTTCTGCACCACATGGTGAATTAGAAAACAATACAACCTCATACCTTATTGCTGATATGGAAACGATTCGCCAACAACTTAATGTTCATAGTTGGATTATTTTTGGTGGCTCTTGGGGAGCAACATTAGGCTTATGTTATTCACAACAACACCCAGAAAAAGTCTTAGCCATGGTGCTTCGCGGTGTTTTTCTTGGTCGCCAACAAGATATCGACTGGGTTTATGCTGAAGGTGGCGCCTCTAAATTATTTCCAGATGCTTGGCACAACCTCGTTAAACATCTACCTCTTACAGAGCATAAACAGCCATTAAAAGCCTATTATCAACAACTCACCCACACCGATGAAGTGCACCAAATGGCGGCAGCAAAAACGCTGCAAGTCTGGGAGTCAACCATCGTCACCTTACGTGATTCTGAATATCAACATGATCATACAAAAGATCCTAGTCCTCTTGCTCACTCGCGCATTCAGCTTCACTTTGCATTAAATCAGTGTTTTATTTCGGACGGTGCCATTTTAGATCATATTGACTCCATCAGAGATATTCCAACGATCATTATTCATGGTCGTTATGATATTGTCTGTCCAATTCAGCAATCATGGGAACTGCATCACGCTTGGCCAGAAACGAAGCTTTCCATTATTCCCATGGCAGGCCATGCGGCAGGTGAACCGGCATTAATTGATGCTCTCGTTACGGCAACACGTAATATTGCCAAACAAATTCAGCCTCATATGAATAAACCTCCAGCATGATAGCCTTATTACAACGCGTTCAATCATCACGTGTCAGAGTTGATGGGCAAGACATTGCACACATAGAAAAGGGGCTCTTAGTTTTTATTGGTGTAGAACGTGGTGATACACAAAGCCAAGCGGATAAATTACTCGCAAAATTATTGGCCTACCGAGTGTTTGCAGATGAGAATGATAAGATGAACTTGTCATTACATGATATTAAAGGTGGCTTATTACTCGTTCCTCAATTTACATTGGCAGCAGATACATCCAAAGGCTTACGTCCAAGTTTTACGCCTGCGGCACCATCGAGTGACGGTAAACTATTATTTGATTATTTCTGCATTCAAGCGAAGCAACAACACCATAGTGTAGAAACAGGGCAGTTTGGTGCCGACATGCAAGTGTCACTCACTAATGATGGTCCTGTCACATTCTGGTTACATGTTCGGTAAAGACTTGATAGTCTAACAACTCAAGAATTCACTCTCTGTCCATTACGCCTTGCTCTGATGTTCATGCTAAACTCTGTCACCTTTCCCCTTCCGTCACTAGGCTATATAGGCTGCTCCATATGCGAATCTTACGACATTTCTTAATTGGTTTATTTTTAACTATTGCTGGTATTGCCGCTCTAATGTTAATTCCTTCCAAGCAAGCAGTAGCGCCCATGCCATGGGAAGTCACGGTTATGCCTGATGGGAATAGTAAGGTATTTGGCATTCATATTGGCACAACAACATACCGCCAAGCACAGGAGAAACTCCGTATCTATGGTAAAACCGCCATATTCACTCAAGAAGGAGTGCCACATACTGCTGAGGCTTTTTTTAATAGTATTAACCTTGGCGGCTTATCTGCAAAGCTTGTTCTTAATTTAGAGGTACCTGCATCCCATATTGACGGCATGGTTTCAAGAGCAATGGAGTCGAGATTACAACCCAGTGGTGCTCATCGCTATGAGCTGAATAATGATGATAATGCCAGTTTGCTCAATGCACCTATTACAGCTATTACCTATATCCCATCGGTTAGACTAGATGCTGAAATGGTTCGTTACCGTTTTGGTAATGCAGATACAGTTGAACTGGATAGTGAGAATCCAGCCACAGAAATCTGGCTTTATAATGAGTTAGGACTAGCCATTAGAATGACTGAAGGTGAAAAGACAATACTTGAATATCAACTACACTGAGTATTGTTCACTAATGAGTGGTTTTATATTTGCTTGGTCAACAAAGTCACTGAACGAATCAAAGTCTAAAGGTTTACTAAAGTAATATCCTTGCACTTTTTCACAGCCATGTGTTTGTAAGAATTCTAACTGTTCTTTAGTCTCTACACCTTCTGCAACAACTCGTAATTGTAGGCGACGAGACATAGCTAGGATCGCATCAACAATCGCAGCATCATCCGCATCAATGGTTACATCTCGAACAAAAGACCGGTCAATTTTTAACACACCTGAAGCGAATCTTTTGCATCCGCTAAGTCATCCATCAAATTCTGGGTATTATCAGCAAATAAATTAAAATCCGTTGCCAGTACCGCAAACTCACTTTTACCTGATCTTATTTTAAGTCGAGTATCAAACTCTTCCGAAGACAACGCATGCATAGCACTGCGTAGCTCTGCCAAAGGTGTATTAATGCGTTGTGAGATTGAGAGAATAAAGCGAACCATTCCCAAAGTGATCAAAATACTTAATATGATAATGACCCACCACGCTCTTTCAGCAACAAGAACAGATTTGTTCACCGTCTGTAAACTTTGACCACTTACTAAACTGGATAGCTGATTTAATTTTGCAGTGATGATTTTTAAAATAGAAATTGAATGTTGCTGCCCCAACATCAACAACTGATTGTTCTGTAGTTGTTTGAGTCTTAAATTATAAACAGCCGACTCACCTTCAACAACTATTCGCATCAACTCTAAAATATCGTGTTCTAAGACTTCAGTCATTGTGAATAATTCACTATCAAACTGCAGCTTACCTTTTAGCTGAGTAATATCTGCGGCTAATATTGATTCATGCTGACGAATATCATTATCTCGAATACTTAATAAATTATCTGCATTATCAGACTGCAAAAGATTCTGTGTTAAGTAACTGATATTAAGAACATTTAACCGTACAGATTGACTCCGTTTTTGAATGGAATCTTGTTCACTGAAAATAGCATTATCCATATGAGGATCAGAATTAGTTTTTGTAAGCGATAAACGTCTTGCTCGTTTACTTCGACTAACCTGGAGATTGATCCTGCCAGAAATAGCCTCTACTTGATTCTGTATTTTTTGCTCTAATTTCTCCACAGTACCAGTTTGTAGTTGTAGCTGGCTTCGCAATCTATGTTGACCACGCATTAAATCTAATAATTGACTATCCACGTCTAAAAAACGTAGGTAATTATCTTGTAGAGAATTAACAATATCAGTGCCTTGCTCACTCTCACCGACTGTTCCCAACATATTATTCCACTGCTGAGAAAACTCATCTTCTAAATATGTTCTAGGAGTTATTGCATTAATTTCTTCCAGTGAATTTGATGCGATTATTTGTTTTTGTCGAGTGATAAATGAAAAAGAAATCGCATTAATTTGCCGACTTGCATCTTCCATTGGAAGCACATTATCCGTTAAATTATTCTGCGTATCTGAAAAAACATTATTGGTATAGATCGCTACAGAAGCAATAACAATAATTGCAAAAATGGTTGCAAACGACCACAACTGAAGTAGATTCCTAATACTCCAACTCTTAAACATGAAACATTCCATTCTTATTCATGTTTTTTTCCTTTCATATTTTCATCAGGCATCATTTTCCAATTAAAATCTTCAAATAAACCTGAGTTTAATTTTGTTAACCACAACTTATGTATTGCTTGATGCTCTGATTTATTGAAGTAAATATCTAAGCCTAAACCAATGTCAATTCCATTTAATGATTCAATCCCATCAATGATACTTTCCTTAGTAATGTCACCTTTTACTTGAAGTAAACCTTGATGGAAAATCTTGGCAATAATAAAGCCCTCTAGAGAGACGGTGTTTGCCTCTAGAGATGAATCAAACTCGCCCAATGCAGAAAGATACTCATTTACAATAGGTAGTGACGACGTCATGTTAGGTACAACTTGCATCACAATAACATTTTCAATTTCCTTAGAGAGCGCGTTCAGTAAAGAGTGCCCCCCCCACAAACGAAACATTAAGAAACCAAATATTTGGCAGTTCTTGATTTAGCAGCTCAATAAACTTAGCGGATGGCGCATAACCTCCAGCCATAATCACAGCTTTAGGAGTAACCGGCGCATCTAAAAATGCTGCAACAGCATCTTCAACATTAAGGGTATTACGTGTATAACGACCATGCACTAATAAATCTACATCTTTAAAACCATGACTATCTAACGCATTAATCGCACCATAATAAGCGCCATCACCATAGCCATCTCGTTGCGTAAAGAATGCAATTTCTTCAGGTTTAATCCCTGACAAGATCAGTCCATTAATCATTTCTGCCGTTTCTTCAGCATAGCTGGGGCGATAATTAATAATATAACGATTAACAGGTTCGGCTCTTAATACCCCACCACCTGAAAAGGCTCCAAATAATAGCGTCTTTTTTTCTTGTGCAATGGGTACAGTCACAATTGCCGTTGGAGTACCCACATTCCCCAAGATAGCGAGCACCTTCGTATCATCGATCAATTTACGCATATTCTGCGCTGCGCGCTCAGGCTCATAACCATCATCATGAACTATAAACTCAAGTGTGCGCCCTTGCACTCCACCTTGCTTATTTACTAAACGGAAATAACTTTCAATACCCGCTCGCATGTCATTACCTAGTGTAGCTGCAGGTCCTGTTAATACCGCTGTCATACCTAGTTTTATTGGCTCAGCAGCATAACCTAACGATAAGTTCAATAATAAGGCGACTGAGACAATCCATTGTTTAAGATTTAGCGTTATCATTCTCTTCCGTTTTGTTTGAATTGTTTGTTTTAGAAACAGGCTTATCATCCATTAAAATTCGATTTGCAGCACCATCCATATCATCATATTGACCACTTTTCACAGCCCAGAAAAAAATAGCAACACCAATAATTCCTAGCAATAACATGCCTGGCAACAGACCGTAGATAACTTCCACTTTATTACCTCTTAAAAAAACGTTTAATTCTTGCCGCATTGCCTATAACTAATAAAGAGCTAATAGGCATTGTTAGAGCAGCAACAAGTGGGCTGACTAAAGACATCATAGCTAGGGGAACCATAACGATATTATAACTAATAGACAAGCTAATATTTTGTTTGATTGTTCGCAAGGTTCGCCGTGCTAGCTCTCTTGCATCAGCGACCTTATGCAATTCATTATGTGACAGTACAATATCAGCACTTTCTATGGAGACATCGGTCCCTGATGATAAGGCAATCCCCACATCAGCTTGAATCAAAGCGGGGGAATCATTAATACCATCACCTACCATAGCGACAATTTCACCTCGCTGTTGCAAGCTTCGCACTACATCAGCCTTATCCTTTGGTAGGACCTCTGCTTGCCGTTCAATATCTCCTAGTGTTGCCGTAACAGCCTCTACAACTGATTGTTTATCGCCACTTAATACCGTGACAGTAACCCCCTGACTTTTCAAAGAAGAAATCATTTCCTTAGCATCATCTTTCAACTGATCAGCCAAGCCTATTATTCCCTCTACTACGCCATTAATAGCAATAAAAATACAACTAATGCCTTGCTGTTCTAATTCCTTTATCCGATTTTCCTTAGTCTCTAAGCCATTTATTCCTAACCGTTCTAACCACGCACGCGTTCCAACTGACACTTGTTTATTATCAACCACTGCTTGCACCCCTTGGCCCGGCGAGGATGTAAAGTTAGATATGTCAGATAATAATAATTTTTTTTCTAATGCCGTAGCCATTACCGCCTTAGCAATACCATGTTCTGAATGCTGCTCTACGGATGCTGCTGATAGTAATAAGGCATCCGCTGTCATATCAGTAAAGGTTTCAATCGTAACAACCTTTAACTCACCTTCCGTTAACGTCCCCGTTTTATCAAATACAAAATGTGTCACCTTTGATAAAAACTCTAATGCAGCTCCTTGCTTAATTAAAATACCTTCATTCGCACCAACTCCTGTTGCAACAGCAACCGACATTGGTGTTGCTAAACCAAAGGCACAAGGGCAGGTGATAATTAATACTGACGTTGCTGCCAATAAAGCCTGTTCAAAGTCAAATTGATACCAATATAGGAAGGTAAAAACAGACAATGAAAGTGTTATTACAACAAACCATGGCACAATTCTATCTGCTGTACACTGAATAGGTGCTTTTGATGCTTGGGCATCTTCCATTAAAGACACTATTTTAGACAACGCTGTGTTGCGTAACACGTGCTCAGCTTTTACAGTGAATGCACCTTCACCATTAATACTGCCTGCAACCACCTGATCTTCCAACGTTTTAACAATAGGGAGTGACTCCCCCGTTAACATCGATTCATCAACCGCACTTTGGCCATCAACGATTACACCGTCAACTGGTATTTTCTCTCCTGGTTTCACCAGAATAGAATCACCAATTTTTACAGCTCTAATTGGTACAATCTTAGCTACTCCATCAGTAATAACAGTTGCAAGTTTAGGTTGTAATTCTAATAAACGTGATGTCGCAGATAATGCCTGCCGCTTAGAAATAGCTTCTAAATAACGGCCAACTAAAATAACAAATAAAAAGTTAACAACCGTATCAAAATAAACATCACCTCTTGTCGATCCTGTGACTGTTATATAAGTTGAATAAGCATACGTTGCTGTAGCACCAATCGCGATAGGAAGATCCATCGTTAGATAGCGCCTACGTAAACCTATTATTGCATTACGTAAAAAAGGATAACCAGCATAGAGTAATGTTGGGGTTGCAATTAGAAAACCGATCCAATGAAACCAATTCTTGAACTCACCTTCATCTGCTCCACTATATAGAGCAATAGAAATCCACATCAGGTTCATCATTGCAAAACCAGCAAAGGCCATGCGGTAGAGCAATGATCTATGTCGATTTGCTAGCGCGCCTTCGGCCGTATCTGGGTCAAATGGAACGGCGGCATAACCGATCTTTCCTAGCGCTTTTAAGACTGTTGATAGCGTTGTCGAATTATTATTCCACTTCAAGCGTAAGCGTTTGGAAGTTAAATTAACTTCTGCTGAAACAACACCTAGCTGTCTAGAAAGTGAATGTTCAATAAGCCACACACAGGCCGCACAGTGAATTCCTTCAACAAGAAGATTTATCGTTCGAAGTTCACCATCCGTATCAACATAATCAGATTGAACCTCATCAAGATCATACGCTGCAACTTCAGAAGATAATTCAGGTGGAGGAGACAGAGTCTCACCCTCAGGTGTTTTTTGGTAGAAACTCTCAAGACCAGCATCATAAATAGTCTGACAGACTGTTTGACAAGCAAAGCAACAAAACTCATGTTGTTTGCTAGCAATATCAGCAGTAAAAACCCCTTCTTCTACTACCGGCAAACTACAGTGATAACAATGTATAGACAAGATTTCTGTTCACGTTGGAAAACAAGGCAATACCTTACCACATGGGCATGATTTCCGTACTAAATATCATTATGGTGCGATAGTAATTCGCTTATGCATGACAAACTCTTTTCCACCCTCTACAGCTTCGACAACTAAATCCCACGTGCCAGGCAAGTTGAAACTTAACTCAGTTTCATACATTCCTGGTTTAGAGTTTGTCATAGAAGCTGAAAAGTCTGCTTTTGCATCCGATGGACGGTATGCTTTGATCATCACTGAATCTAAAGCTAAAGAAGTTGAATTTTTTCCTTGAAGCAATACTTCGTATTTCTGAGTTTGGTTAACACGTGTTTTAGTAGGTATAAAAAACGCACCACTCCAACCTAGTGCTTTTTGTTGCTTAATTTTTTTCTGAATTTGTTCATAGTTTTCACCATTTTCATAAAAGTTTTTATCTACCAAACTTGGTGGTGACTGAAATGCTAAATAAATGAACACAGCATTCATTGACACAAATGTGAGTACAAATAGTATTATTGCAAGTACCCATGGGTTCTTCAGGGCTTCTTTATTACTCTGTGATATATTCATATTTTATCTAATTTAATCTCTTTACTTTGGAGCCATAAACATACTTTTATATTTTAAAGTAATGTTTGAATCGGATAATACTTCACCTGTAAATATAAGCGATGTTACACCTTCTTTCAGCTTATCTTCTGACACACGCACTAATGCAGTTACAGGAACAACTTTTCCAGGTTCAACAGTCATTAATTTTAAACCATGCAATGTCGCACCATCTAAACCCTTAATATCAAACCTAATCTCTAGCGTTTCTTTTGTTTTATTTAATAACTTGATTGTATATTTATTCTGAACTGAACCATCACTTAAACGAACAAATAAGGGTTGTCTCTCATGCACAACCTTAAACTCTGTCGGTGATAAATTCATAAATCCGTAAATAATACCTGACATCGCACCCAATAATATTAGTGCGTATATAATTACTCTGAAACGCTTATACAAGGGTATTGCTTTTGCATTGTGATGCAATTCTTTATACGATGCGTAACGAATTAAACCTCTTGGCTGTTTAACCTTATCCATAATACTGTCACAGGCATCAATACACATTCCACATGTAATACAGCCATCTTGTTGGCCTTTGCGAATATCAATACCAGTTGGACAAACGGCCACACACACATTACAGTCCACACAACTGCCCTTAGCAGAATTGTCTTGCCCTTTTTTAATCCGACCGCGAGGTTCACCACGTTCAGCATCATAGGATGGCAAGATAGTATCCTGATCATACATAACACCTTGTAAACGAGCATATGGGCATAACCAGAAACAGACTTGCTCCCGCATAAAACCAGCAAATGTATATGTACCAAATGTAAACGCGGCAATAATGACTGCAGCTGTTACCGAAACCTGGAGGCTAAATAAGTTATTCCATAAGTTAAATGCATCCGTAAACCAAGCTACAAACGAAATTCCTGTTAATAAACCAATCGATAACCATAGTGTATGTTTAAATGCTTTTCGACTAACTTTATTCACTGTCCAAGCTGCATTATTGAACTTCATCGCCTTTTGTGGCGTGTTCCCTTCAAGCTTACCCTCTAGCCATGTGAAAATATCCGTCCAGACTGTTTGAAAGCAAAAATACCCACAAAACACTCGCCCCGCAATACTGGTAACAGCAGCAAGTAAAATAGCAAAAAAAAGTAACGTCAATGAGAGCATCCAGATATCCTGTGGATAAATGGTAATATCAAAAATATTAAATTGACGGTTCGGAAGATCAAATAAAATTGCTTGTGAATCGTTCCAACGTAGGTATGGGCCTAAAAAAAGTACTGACCAAATTGACATACCAAGCCACTTTAAAGTACGGAACCGCCCAGCCAACCGCTTTGCAACGATTTTGATACCACCAGTATTAATATGCCACTCAGACACTTCTTCATAGAGTTCATCTACACTTGTTGTCTGTTTCTTTGATTCTTCACTCACAAGATTCTCCTAACTGTTCATTTGTAAGAAATTATAGCATATTCGCAGGAATATAAGCATTTGCTTATCTTGGTTTTAGCAATCTATTTTCAATAAAAAAAGCCGGCATAAAGCCGGCTTTAAATTGATTAATTTAACTGTTAATCGTCAGATTTATCTTCATTAATATGCTTCAATGCATAATGTACAAAGTAAGCAAGCCCGGCAATCATTGCAACAACACTTGCAATTACGGATATGGAAACCCAATCTACATTCATAATAACTCTCCAATTTCTATAGAAATAATAAATCTCTACAAGTTATATTATTGACCACCACCGAACTGGTGTACATAAACAGTTAACTTCTTAATATCTGTTTCTGTTAAACGTTCAGCTTCATCGCCTTCCAGCTCATCAGACCAATCAATGTCGTTAGGATCTTCATCATCGGCAATGGCATCAGCTCGAACTTGTAACATGATCGCAAGTTTTTCACTCCACTGAGGCATAACAGCAATACGTGTTTTAGGGTCAGAAGCATCATTCACACCATGTAAAATAGTATGACGAATTTGCTCTTCATCGCCAGAAAAACGCCAGATTTTATCGGTTAAGTTTGCAGACCCCATCGCTTTGATACCCTTGGCATCAGCCCCATGACATGCAAAACAACCTTTAGCATTAAACAATGCAAGACCAGCCTCATTTGCCGTACCATTTGCGCTATCAACAACAAACTTCACTAATTGATCAACTTCTGCTTCAGTAAGTAAGTCTTTATGCGCCATCATCGTACCTGCACGACCATTAGCAATACTCATTTGGATATCATTAAGTGAACCACCAAATAACCAGTCATCATCAGTAAGGTTAGGATAACCAGCACCTTCTGCTGGAGCTCCGCCTGTACCATGACATGCAGCACAGTTATCACCGTAAAGTACCTTGCTTGAACCAATGGCATAATTTAGCATTTCTGCATCTGCAAGAATCTCTTCTACACTCATTGCAGCTAAACGCGTTTCAGATGGTGCTCGAATCGCTTCTACCTTGGCAAGGTCTTCTTTATACTCTTTAATCTGCGTCCAACCAAGCAAACCTTTAGTACTATCATTAACTAATGGTAATGATGGGTAAAGAATAAAGTAAACAATAACCATTATCCCACTTAACCAAAGTGAATTTAGCCACCAACGTGGACATGGATTATTTAGTTCTCTAATCCCATCCCATACATGGCCAGTATCTTCCACTTGAGCAGGGTTACTCTTTTTATCTGCCATCTTATTTCTCCGATTCTATATCGTTTTCATCTAAAAGCATGGTGCGATGTGATTCGATCTCTTCTTTATTTTTAGGATTCAAGACCCAAACATAGGCAACAAAAATCACTAAAAATACAACCACAGTCAACACAAGCCCAAACCAGTCTGTACCTGTCATTGCACTCCATTCAGTATGGAAATACTCTTGAAGTTTAGTCACGGTAATCTCTACCTGGTTCAAATTTAATCATGGTACCTAATACTTGAAGGTAAGCAACCATTGCATCCATTTCAGTTTTACCTTCAACTGAAGCTGCTGCACCCTTGATATCTTCATCAGTATAAGGTACACCCAAAACTCTCATCGCTTTTACACGTTTTTCGATGCCGACACCATCAATAGTAGCGTCATCTAACCACGGGTAATTTGGCATTATTGATTCAGGTACTACACTACGTGGAGCACGTAGATGTTGTCTATGCCATTCGTCAGAGTATTTACCACCTAAACGAGCGATATCTGGACCAGTACGTTTAGAGCCCCATTGGAATGGGTGATCATACTTAGATTCAACAGCTAATGAGTAATGACCGTAACGATCTTTCTCATCACGGAAAGGACGAATCATTTGTGAATGACACAAGTAACAACCTTCACGTTGATAGACATCACGTCCAGCCAATTCTAAAGCTGTATATGGACGCACACCTTCTAACTCTTTGTACAGAGGATTTCCATCTTCATCCACATGTGCTGTGTCTTCAAACGTTGAATCTAAATAGAATAAAGGAACGATTTCTACGATCCCACCAACTGACACAATCATAGCGGTTGCTAAGACAAGTGCCCATACGTTTTTTTCCAGTTTCTCTTGAAAGGATACTGGTTTATTTGAGTTATGTTCAGACATTCCAGTCTCCTTTAAATAACAGCGTTAGCTGTAGCTGCAGACTTCGCAGATGAATCAGCAATAGCTTTACGAATAGTGACAGTAACATTAAATAACATCACGCATGCACCTAGGAAGAAGATTAATCCACCTGCAGCACGCATCGCATAATATGGATGCATTTGGGCAACTGATTCAACGAATGTGTAAGCCAAGTTACCGTAATCATCATATGCACGCCACATTAGACCTTGCATGATTCCAGATACCCACATCGCAGTGATGTAAACAACCGTACCAATTGTTGCCATCCAGAAGTGTAAGTTAACTAACTTAACAGACCAGATAGTTGTACCCCATAGGCGTTCAACCATATGGTAAATAGCACCAATAGATACCATTGCAACCCAACCTAATGCACCAGCATGTACATGACCGATAGTCCAGTCAGTGTAATGAGATAAAGCATTGACTGTTTTAGCCGCCATAACAGGGCCTTCGAATGTAGACATTGCATAGAATGCTAATGATACGATTAGGAAACGTAAGATGTAATCTGTACGTAATTTATCCCAAGCACCACTTAATGTGAACATACCATTAATCGCACCACCCCAAGATGGGATGATCATCGCTAATGAGATAGCGGCACCTAATGAACCGGTCCAATCTGGTAATGCAGTGTATTGAAGGTGATGAGCACCTAACCATACATAACCAAATGTTAAAGCCCAGAAATGGATAACTGATAAACGGTAAGAATAAATAGGACGATTAGCTTGTTTAGGAACGAAGTAATACATAATCCCTAAGAAACCAGCAGTTAGGAAGAAACCTACCGCATTATGTCCCCACCACCACTGAATCATAGCATCTTGTACACCAGAATAAATTGAGTAAGATTTAAACAATTCAACTGGGATAGATAAGCTATTCACGACATGTAAGTACGTGATCATAATCATCATCGCTAAGAAGAACCAGTTTGCTACGTAGATATGAGATACCTTTCGAGTAGCTAACGTCATGATGAAGTTAAAGCTATATGCTAACCAAACGACAGCAATTAAAATATCAATTGGCCATTCTAATTCTGCATACTCTTTAGATTGTGTAATACCTAAAGGAAGCGTAATTACGGCACTGACAATCACAAGATTCCAGCCCCAGAATGTAAACCAAGCCAGCTTATCACTCCACAACCGTACACCTGATGTACGTTGCACAATGTAATAAGCTGTTGCCATTAACGTTGAACCACCAAATGCAAAAATTACTGCATTAGTATGTAACGGACGTAAACGACCAAAACTAATATACGGATTATCGAAGTTAAGAACTGGCCATGCCAATTCAGAGGCGATATACACACCTATTCCCGTACCAACTACTAAGTAAACGACTGCCATGTAGGCAAACCATTTCACTATTTGAAAACTATATTGCTGTTCCGCTTGCATAGCGACCACACCCTTTCTATCAATGAAAAACACTAACTCAACCCTTCATAATATAAAGGTGTTGACCCATTCCATCACGCTTATCTATAAAGCACGCTGCATTTTACAGCACTTTTTCTATCACACTGTCATCCATTACATGATCTAGATCAAGTAACGGGTAAAAAGCCATATCAGAAGATTATTTGCCTTATTAATACTCGTAGGAACGATTGTCCATCCTTCACTGTCTAAGGTCAAGCCTTTAACTAAAGGTGTATTTCAACACGGTCATGAAAATCACGGTAAATCATTACTTTATGTGGAATGCCTATTGGACAATAGGTTTAGCTATACACGTAGAAGTGGTACGGATTTTTTATGCTTGCGTCAATTAACACTAAGCTTAATCAAACTTTACAACTAAAACGACATGTCGTCCTTCCGCTGCTAATAAATTATATGTTCGACAAGCAGCACCTATCAGCATAGATTCGACACCAATCGCTTGCTGAGAAAGTGTCACTAAAACGTGGGGGGAAAGCTGTTGTTCAGCTACTTTGCTTAGAATTAGAACTTCGGGCTCTAAGGCCTTTAAATAATCTAACTCATTGGGTTCAACAACATCAGATATTGTTTTATTCGGAACAACTAAGGTGGGAGTGAGGATAAAGTTTTCCTCTAAACGTAATAAATCCAGGCTATTACGCGATCTTATGACGACATGATTATCGTCATAAGAAGTAATTTCATTAATGTCTGAGTGAGACTCCAGACTCAATTTCATACCTGAGGTTTAAAAACCAGCGGCATCATTAACACGATCACGTAATTCTTTACCAGGCTTGAAATGAGGCACATATTTTTCACTCAATTCAACTGACTCACCACTTTTAGGGTTACGACCAACTCTAGGTGGACGGTGGTGCAAAGTGAAACTTCCAAAGCCACGAATCTCAATCCGTTCGCCACTTGATAAGTTATCACTCATTTGTTCAAGTATTAATCTTACTGCTAACTCAACATCACGATAGTTTAATAGTGATTGTTTTTCAGATAATATTTCAATCAAATCTGATTTTGTCATATTTATTAATTTCCTTAGAATAATCCCGAAGGCTTACTCTATGCCACAAAATGTTTATAACTAATGTACTAATAAAAAAATAAGCACCCAAACTAATGTCTGGGTGCCTATTATTTATTCAAGAAATCTTAACTATCGTCTTGATCCATTTGCGCTTTCAACAAATCACCTAATGTTGTAGCACCATCGCTAGACACATTAGAGTATTCTTTCAACGCTTCTGACTCTTCTTCAGAATCTTTCGCTTTGATTGATAGCGTTAGAGTACGATCTTTACGAGACGTGCCTGTAAATTTAGCTTCAACTTCATCGCCGACTGATAATACTTTACTTGCATCTTCAGTACGTTCACGTGAGATATCAGCAACACGGATGTAACCTTCGATACCTTCAGCTAGTGTTACTGTTGCACCACGTGCATCAACTTCACTTACTGTACCAGTAACAACGCTACCACGTGGGTTCTCAGACATGTATTCAGAGAACGGATCAGATTGCATTTGCTTAACGCCTAATGAAATGCGCTCACGCTCAGGATCAATCGCCAATACAACAGCTTCTAAATCATCACCTTTCTTATAGTCACGAATTAAGTCTTCGTTTTCTTCATCCCAAGAAAGATCAGATAAGTGAATAAGTCCATCAATACCACCATCAAGACCGATGAATACACCAAAGTCTGTGATTGATTTGATTGAACCAGATACTTTATCGCCCTTGTTATGAGTCATTGCAAACTCTTCCCAAGGATTTGGTTTGCACTGTTTCATACCTAAAGAGATACGACGACGTTCAGCATCAATATCTAAGACCATAACGCTAACTTCATCACCTAATTGAACAACTTTAGATGGATGTACATTTTTGTTAGTCCAGTCCATTTCAGACATGTGAACCAAACCTTCAACACCATCTTCAATCTCAACAAAGCAACCGTAGTCAGCAATATTTGTAACTTTACCTTGTAGGCGGCTAGTGTTCGGGTAGCGGTTAGCAATATCTTGCCAAGGATCGCTGCCCATTTGTTTCAAGCCTAGAGATACACGTTCACGCTCTTTATCAAACTTAAGAACTTGACATTCGATCTCATCACCAATAGTAACAACTTCAGATGGGTGTTTAACACGCTTCCAAGCCATATCTGTGATATGTAGAAGACCATCAATACCACCAAGGTCAACGAATGCACCGTAGTCAGTAAGGTTTTTAACCACACCTTTAACGATTTTATCTTCTTCTAATGTTTCTAATAACGCTTCACGTTCAACACTGTTTTCTGCTTCCATGATTGCACGGCGAGAAACAACGATGTTGTTACGTGGACGATCAAGTTTGATTAACTTGAACTCAAGCTCTTTGCCTTCTAGGTGAGACGTATCACGAAGTGGACGAACATCAACTAATGAACCAGGTAGGAAAGCACGGATGTTTTCAAGTTCAACAGTGAAACCACCTTTTACTTTACCAGTCATCACACCAGTAACAGTTTCGTTGCCTTCAAATGCATGTTCTAGTTTGATCCATGCTTCAGCAGCTTTGGCTTTTTCACGAGATAGTTGAGTTGCACCAAAACCATCTTCTAATGTTTCTAAAGAAACATCTACCAAATCACCAACTTCAACAGTGATTTCACCTTTTTCGTTATAAAATTCTTCTACAGGAATGGCGCCTTCTGATTTCAAACCAGCATTAACCATTACAACATCAGAACCAACACTTACAACCATACCAGATACGATCTTACCTGGTTGCATAGGTGTTAAATTTAAACTCTCTTCAAAGAGATCAGCAAAGCTTTCGCTCATTATTATTTATCCTTGGTTTTGACTAACAAACTCACAAAACCGCTTTATAAATGCCTGCTAAAGCAGGACGTTAAAAAAACTTATCGATAATATTATTTCTTATTGATAAGACTCAATTACACATCAGCACACAATGTGCTCACATGTTCAAATACTGCTTCAATTCCCATACTCGTAGAATCCAGTTCAACTGCATCAATAGCAGGCCTTAATGGCGCTACATCTCGTTGGCTGTCTCTGTCATCTCGTTCAGAAATTTCAGCTTCAAGAGCGGAAATATTACTCTCAATTCCTTTCTCTTTCAACTGCTTATATCGTCTTTCTGCTCGTACCCGAGCGCTAGCAGTCAAATATACTTTATGTTTTGCATCGGGAAAAACAACTGTTCCCATATCTCGACCATCAGTCACCAAGCCCGGTAACTGACGAAAATCATGTTGACGATTTAATAATGCAGCACGAACTAAAGGTAAAGCTGCAACCTTAGATGCCGCGTTACCCGCTTGTTCACTACGTATAAGAAGACTCACATCTTCACCTTCAAGTAAAACGATTAGTGATTCACCATTCAGTGAAAAAACTAAATCTAGGCTCTCAGCCATGTCAGAAAGTTTTTCTTCATCTGCCAAATCAACGTTATGTTTGATTGCTGCCTGAGCCAATACTCGATAGATCGCACCACTATCTAAATAGTGCCAACCTAGCTTTTTGGCCATAAGTTGCGCAACGGTGCCTTTGCCTGAACCACTGGGCCCATCAATGGTTAATACGGGAATATCAGTCATCTACTTCTTCCAGCTCTAAGCCAGCTTCATTCGCCAAGCTAACAAAGTTAGGGAATGAGGTGGCTACATTTGCACAATCATTAACTACGATTGTGCCACCCGCTTGTAGACCTGCAATCGCAAATGACATCGCAATACGGTGATCATCATGGCTTTCAACTTCACCACTTCCAATCACGCCACCATTAATAATGATGCCATCTTCTGTTGATTGGGCATCGATACCTAAGATTTGTAGACCATCAGCCATTGCTTGAATACGATCACTTTCTTTAACTCTTAACTCTTCGGCCCCCGTCAACACAGTTTGACCTTCTGCACAGGCTGCGGCCACAAATAATGCTGGGAATTCATCAATCGCTAATGGCACCTGATCTTCAGGGATCTTAATCCCTTTTAATGGTGCATATTTAATTCGAATATCAGCAACAGGTTCACCACCCGTTAGACCTTCATTCGATAATTCAATATCAGCGCCCATTAAACGTAAGATGTTGATCACACCAATACGTGTTGGGTTAATGCCGACATGAGTCAGTGTAAGGTCTGACCCTTCAGAAATAGCGGCTCCCACCATAAAGAAGGTTGCAGATGATATATCTGCTGGCACATCGATATTGGTGGCTGTTAATTTACCACCACCTTGAAGCGAAACAGTATCCCCTTGTACATCAACTTCATACCCCATTCCTGTAAGCATACGTTCAGTATGGTCACGTGTTGGAGCAGGTTCTGTCACGGTTGTTGTACCTTCAGCATACATTCCCGCTAATAAAACACATGATTTAACTTGAGCACTCGCCATAGGCAATGTGTAAGTAATTCCAGATAGTTTGTTACCCGCCTTAATCGTTAAAGGTGGTTTGCCATCATGACTATCAATCGTAGCGCCCATTTGAGCTAGTGGATCGGTAACACGACGCATTGGGCGACCTGACAGTGATTTATCACCCGTCAGTGTGCTTTCAAAGTTCTGACCTGAAAGTAAGCCGCTTAATAGTCGAATAGAGGTCCCAGAATTACCTAAGTAAACATCATCTTCTGGGGCTTTTAAACCGTGCATACCCACACCATGAACAGTGACTTTGCCATCTTTCGGTCCATCAATCTGCACACCCATAGCACGAAACGAGGCTAATGTTGCTAATGCATCTTCACCTTCTAAAAAGCCTGACACCTCAGTCACACCTTCGGCTAAAGAACCCAACATAATAGAACGGTGTGAAATTGACTTGTCTCCAGGCACACGTATTTCACCTTGGAACTTTCCACCCGGTTGTACTACATAGTTCTTTTTCTGTTCACTACTCACTGCTACTCAACTCCACTTCTCAAGCTTAGATCAAGCTTATTTAAATCGTGTATCACGTGCTTGTTTAGCGCGTTCAAATACTGTTTTTAATGTATCACCATCTTGGTTTTTAATTGCATTCTCAAGTGCTGTCAAACCTTGCTGATATTGTTGTATTAATCCTAAAATCGCTTCACTATTACTTAGGCAGATATCTCGCCACATCACTGAATCACTTGATGCAATGCGTGAAAAATCTTTAAAGCCACCAGCGGCATAACGTAACACCTCATCGCAATCATCACGCTCTGCCAGCATTCCAACTAAATTAAAGGCTAATACATGAGGTAAATGACTGGTTGCGGCTAACACTACATCATGATGTTTCACGTCCATATCAAAGACTTCGGCACCTGTTTGTTGCCACATCTTGCGTACAGCCTCTAGCGCTTCACTATTTGTTTCTGCTACGGGAGTTAATACCACTCGGTGATCTTGATAAAGTGTTGCAAACGCAGCACTAGGACCACTTTTTTCTGTTCCTGCAATCGGGTGACCCGGAACAAATTGGCTAAATTGTTCACCTAAAACATCTCTGGCAATATCAACCAATTGACCTTTAGCACTACCACCATCAGTAATAATGGCATCACCTTTTATATGCTCTGCAAGCTCAGTTAATACGCTTCCCATTGCCGCCATTGGGACTGCAAGAAAAATCATATCTGCATCTTTAACTGCATCACTAATACTTGATGCGGCAATATCAATCACACCAAGTGCTAATGCTTCCTCACGAACACTTTTTGTACGTGAATAACCTACAACTTCAGTAACAGCACCCGATTTTTTCAATGCTAGCGACAGTGAACCACCAATCAAACCAACACCAATAACAGCAAGACGATTAATCATACGCATTGTCCCAAGGCATCTAGAAGTCGTTGATTTTCACTTTCCAAACCAATACTGACACGAATATGTTTCGGCAAGCCATAGTTTGAAACGGGGCGCACAATAACACCTAGACGTAATAAGTCAGCAAAGACTTCTTCCCCACTTCGTTTCACATCAACGGTAATAAAATTGCCTTTTGATGGGATAGTGCTTAAACCAAGAGTATCAAAACCCGCGGTTAATTGCTTCATTCCTGCATCATTGTGGTGCTTCGTTTTTTCGATATAGGCATCATCACTTAACGCAACAGTTGCTGCAACCAACGCCAAACTATTTACATTAAATGGCTGGCGAATACGGTTTAATATATCAGCAATCTTAGGATCTGATAAAGCATAACCTACTCGCAAACCAGCTAAACCATAGGCTTTTGAAAAAGTACGTGTAATGATTAAATTTGGATACTTTGCTAACAAGCTAATGCTATTCGTATCCTGATCACCATATTCAACATAGGCTTCATCCAAAACAATTAATGTTTTGTCTGATACTTGTGCAATAAAAGCCTCTAACTCATCAGCAGGAAGGTGCGTCCCTGTTGGATTATTGGGGTTAGCGATAAAAATTAGTTTCGTTTTATCACTAATCAATGTGCTCATTGCGTGTAGGTCATGACCATAGTCACGAGCAGCGGCAATCACTGCCTTAGCACCAATTGCTTGTGTGACTAATGGATAAACAGCAAATGCATATTGTGAAAACATGACTTCTTCATCGGGTGAGACAAATGCACGAGCAATCAATTCTAGAACGTCGTTTGAACCATTACCGAGTGTAATCTGTTCAATACTGAGTTGATACTTCTCGGCTAATGCTGATTTTAATGTGAAGCCATTGCCATCGGGGTAACGTGTTATTTCTTTACTTGCTTCAGCAATAGCTGACAATACCTTATCTGATGGGCCCAATGGGTTTTCATTAGAGGCGAGTTTGACGATATTCGTAATGCCTAACTCACGTTCCAATTCTTCAATCGGCTTACCCGGTACATAAGGCTGCAACTTAGTCACGCAGTCTAATGCTAAATCACAGAAACTCATGTTGACTCCTGTTCCTTGTCAGACTCTGGCTCAGCCCTAAAACTATCAACAATCAATAAGGCGGCACCCACAACAATTGCCGAATCTGCAATATTAAAAGCAGGCCAATGGTATGTGCCGTAATACACATCTAAAAAGTCGATAACATAACCAAAGTAAAGTCGGTCAATCACATTGCCAATAGCACCACCCAGAATCAAACTAATCGATATAGCCTCTAACCTAGTTTTAGCTAGCTTATGTAACCAAATAAACAAGCCAATACTAATCACCACTGCCAAGCCAACAAAAAACCAGCGTTGCCAACCGCCAGCACCTGCTAAAAAGCTAAATGCTGCACCTGTATTATGAGCCATTGTTAAATTGAAATATGGAATAACAGCCACAGTTTCATACAATGATAACCATGACACCATCACCCACTTTGATACTTGGTCTAAAACAATAATCAGACCTGATAGCCATAAATATTTCAACATATGAACACTATAGACCTATACGTAAAGGCGCTGTTCGCCTTCTCCATCTACATTATCAATGCAACGATCACATAATTCAGGATGTGTTTCATTGCTACCGACTTCAGGTGTTTGATGCCAGCAACGATCACAGCGATCATGTTCTGACGGTGCTAATACCAATGACAAACCTGACACTGAACTTTCAATCGCATCGGCTGGTTTGTCACTTGCAGCTAATAAACTAGCACGTGATGTAATCAAAACAAATTTCAGCTCATCACCTAGTGTGTTCAAGGCTTTAAATAAGGCAGGTTCAGCATAAAGTGATACTTCTGCTGTTAAGCCGCCCTTAATCTTGCCATCGGCACGCAATGTTTCAAGTTCTTTTGAAACTGCATCACGAACAGTGAAAATCTGTTCCCAAAATGCTAAATCAAATTTAGTATCACTCGCTAAAGGTGCAAGATCTTCATACCATGTATTTAGTAGTGTAGATTCATTGCGTTCACCAGGAATATAATCCCATAACTCATCCGCTGTGAAACTCAAAATTGGTGCCATCCAGCGGGTTAAAGCTTCGATAATATGATACATCGCCGTTTGACTTGAGCGACGACCTTCACTGTCAGCTTTCATCGTATATTGACGATCTTTGGTGATATCTAAGTATAGGCTACCCATTTCCTGTGCACAGAAATTATGGATCTTCTGATAAATTACATGGAAATTATACGTTTCATACGCTGCTAAAATATCCTGTTGGCATTGATATGCACGATCAACAGCCCAACGATCTAAAGGCAATAAATCATCTATAGCAACACGATCTGTCGCAGGACTGAAATCAGACAAGTTCGATAATAAATAACGAGATGTATTACGAATACGGCGGTATGAATCAGCAGTACGTTTTAAGATTTCGTCCGACACACTCATCTCAGCACTGTAGTCTGAAGAAGCAGCCCACAAACGAATAATATCAGCACCTAGATTGTTAACTACTTTCTGTGGGGCTACAACATTACCTAATGATTTCGACATTTTCTTGCCGTCAGCATCCACTACAAAACCATGTGTTAATACTGATTTATAAGGAGCGGCCCCTGTTGAACCAATTGACGTAATTAATGAAGATTGGAACCAACCTCGATGTTGATCACTCCCTTCTAAATACAAATCAGCAGGACGATTTAAATAATCACGGCGTGCTAACACACAGGCATGTGATACACCTGAATCAAACCATACATCTAAGGTGTCAGATACTTTGTCATAATTATCGGCATCACTTAACCAATCACTTGATTCAGACTCAAACCACGCATCGATACCTTTCTCATCAACTTTTTGAGCAACCTGTTCCATAATAGCTTGTGTATCAGGGTGTAGATCACCTGTTTCCTTATGAACAAATAATGGAATTGGCACACCCCAAGTACGTTGACGAGATACACACCAATCTGGGCGACCTTCAACCATACCTTCAATACGTTTTTGACCCCATTCAGGCATCCAGTTTGTTTCAGTGATAGCTTGCATCGCTGCATCACGCAAACCATTTTGATCCATACTGACAAACCATTGTGGTGTTGCACGGAAAATGATTGGACTCTTATGACGCCAGCAATGAGGGTAACTATGCTGAATATCAACATGGTTAAGTAAAGCACCCTTCTCGACCAATAGTTCAATAACATTAGGGTTAGCTTTAAATACTGACTGACCTGCAAAAATTTCAGTATCAGGCAAAAAGACACCATTTGAACCAACCGGATTATAAACTTCTAAGTCATATTTCAAACCAACTGTGAAATCATCTTGACCATGACCTGGCGCAGTATGAACAGCACCTGTACCTGCTTCAGCAGTAACATGATCACCTAAGATAATCGGCACTTGTTTATCATAGAAGGGATGTTGTAATAATAAACCTTCAACATCGTCACCTTTGATACGAGCGATGACTTTACCTGTCATGCCGTAACGCTCTAATGCTGATTCATGCAATGCGTCAGCTAATAACAAACGTTCATCACCGGCTTGCACAACAACATAATCATAGGCTGGGTTTAATGAAACTGCTTGGTTAGCCGGTAATGTCCACGGTGTTGTTGTCCAGATTGGTACACTGATTTGTCCTGTACCGGAAGACTTAGTAGCTGCATCAAAAGCCGCGTTATCAACCACTGTAAAACGTACATCAATCGCAGGAGACTTTTTGTCTTCATATTCAACTTCAGCTTCAGCCAAGGCGCTACCACAATCAACACACCAATGAACCGGCTTCACACCTTTGTGCAAATGACCTTGTTTAACAATCTCATTCAAAGTGCGAATAATATCTGCTTCAAAACTGAAATCCATCGTCAGGTATGGATTATCCCACTCAGCCAAAATACCTAGGCGTTTAAAATCTTCTCGCTGACCATCCACTTGTTTTTGAGCATAAACACGACATGCAGCTCTAAACTCAGCAGCAGTGACTTTCTTACCCGGCTTACCAATTTTCTTCTCAACATTAAGTTCAATAGGTAGACCATGGCAATCCCAACCCGGCACATAAGGTGTATCAAAACCACTTAATGTTTTTGATTTTAGAATAATATCTTTAAGAATTTTGTTAACCGCGTGGCCAATATGGATATTACCATTAGCATACGGAGGGCCATCATGCAGAATGAACTTCGGCCGACCTTCAGCATTATCACGCATTTTCTGATACAGGTTATTTTCCTGCCAACGCTTTAACATCAACGGTTCACGGTTAGGCAAGCCAGCCTTCATCGGGAATTTCGTTGCAGGCAAGTTTAAGGTATGTTTGTAATCAGCCACTCGGTCACTCTTAATTTATAGTCAAATAATCGGCCAATTATACGGGGTTTATCCCTGTCTATAAATAGGCTGTAGTGCTTTAATTACTTTGACTATTTTGAAAAAACAATTGCCTCCTTTTTTCAAACTATTTAAGACCGATTCTGGGTGTTTATAATCGCTTCCGCTAGCTCCTGTTCAACACCCTGATCGACATGTAAATCATCGTTGGTCACAATGCCCGCATCAAGGTCACTATAAACATCCACATCAAACTTACCTTCACTCTTAGCAACAATCGTCGATACCACGGCATCACCTGATACATTAACAGCCGTTCTGATCATGTCCATCAAGCGATCTACACCCAATATCAAACCAATACCCTCAATAGGTAGCCCCACTTGCGCAAAGACCATTGATAGCATAATTAAGCCTACGCCAGGTACGCCCGCTGTGCCTATTGAAGCTAAAACAGACATTAAAATAACCGTGATATATTCAGCGGTTCCCAAATCTGCACTGTAAATATTGGCGATAAATACCGTCGCCACACCTTGCATTATCGCCGTGCCATCCATATTGATTGTTGCACCAAAGGGGACGGTAAATGATGCCACCGAGTTATTCACTCCCATTCGCTCAGTGACGGCTCTTAACGTTACTGGGATAGTGGCATTAGAGCTTGCAGTACTAAAGGCAAAAACTTGAGCACTTCTAATTTTTTTAAGAAATAACCTTGGGCTTAAGCCAGAGAACATTTTTAGTATCAGCATCAGTGTCACAAATAAATGAACAAAAAGTGCGCCAACAAGTACCAGCACATAGCCCACTAACTGACCTAATAACTCCAGCCCCAAATTTGCCATTGATTTAGCAATTAGAGCAAATACAGCATACGGTGCAGCCGCCATAATGATATTGACCATCTTCATCATGATCTCGTTGGCAATCTCAGCACCCTCGATAAAGCCTTTGGCCTTCTTGCCAACCATTAACATGCTGATACCAATTAAAATCGAGAAGAAGATGAGTGGCAACATATCGCCATTTGCCATCGATTTGACTGGATTTGAAGGGATAATATTAATAAAGACATCTGTTAGTGGTGGTGCCTCCTTAGCAGTAAAATTTGCTGTACCCGCCAAGTTCATACCTTCACCAATGCCAGTAGTAAGGGCAATCGTCATCGCAATAGTAATGGCTATCGCAGTCGTTAACATATACAAGGCGAAAGACTTTGAACCAACCCGCCCTAATGTGTTCAGGTTACCAATCCCACACACACCACAAATTAATGAAAATAATACTAATGGTACAACCAACATTTTCAGTGCATTAACAAACATCTTACCAATAACGTGAAAGACACCGTCTACGATATAGGTATTAACGAAGCTACCATCCGCATTAAGGCCAGATAGGTTAAAAAACAATCCTAATACGATACCTAAGCCCATACCAATCACAACCTTCATAGTGAGGCTCATCTTCTTATTGTCCATTATTTCGGCTTACCTTTTTTATTGTCTAAAATACTTAGGCCCTGACTATAGCCTTATTTTAACAAGCGTGCAAGCTAAGCTCATGCCTCTTCAGGGCAAGA
>JAQRMU010000051.1:0-27134 GCA_028598975.1 Gammaproteobacteria bacterium
ACTCCTCCATTATTTCTTTGTTTGTAAAAGAAGCTAAAGCCAAGTATCTACTTTGGGTGAGCCCACTCACAATTCTAACAGCTAACACTGAGACATGGGACGATGTTGTAGGGTTGATAACACCCGCTCTTTCATCATTGCTAGGCATGGATGTGCCGACATACCCTCAAATTGGGGTTATGGCGATGGCAATATTATGTATTGTGCTGGTGCTTATTTCTTATGTTAGGGAGAAAACAGTATATAAGCTCTTTAATGTTGTTTTATTCGTTGCCACGTTAGTTTATCTGGCGTTTGTTCACTCCGTTGTAGGGATGACCTCTCTTGCATATTATCAGGAGCTCTCAGTACAAAAGAACGACTTAATACTGAGATCACCTCATTTTATGGATTACTGTAGCAAGGAAGGGTTTCATTGTTACCAGGGTAAGCTTTTGCCTCACGTGAAAGATTATGACCACGATTATTCTTTTTCACGTTGAGCGGGGATCTCAAGTGTAAATGAACATGCTATCGAATCAGGGTTTGCAGCTAAAACGTGGGAAACCAATTTTATAGAGGGCCGTAATTATGATGGTCCATTAAAAGTGGTGGGCTATGCTCATATAAATGGGGATACGCGAATCATGGTGGACGATAAGATTTACAATGCCAATAAAGAACGAGTCATCAGCACTACAAGGCCTCTTTATCTTTTGTTTGGTATTGTCTGGAGTTATGGTGGGATTGGCTTATTCCTTCTTCACAGGAACAGGTTGAACAGAAGGAAATTTTAGCAAAAAAAAGCCCCGTAATTCGGGGCTTTTCAATGCAGTATCAAAATATACTTTAGTTAACGCTTTCTTTTAATGCTTTGCCCGGTTTAAAAGCCGGAATTTTTGCTGCAGCAATTTGAATTTCTTCACCTGTACGTGGGTTACGACCAGTGCGTGCAGCACGGTCACGGACAGAGAAGGTGCCAAAACCTACCAAGACGACTTGATCATTGGCAGCTAAAGCTTTTGAGATAGAATCGGTTGTAGCTTCAAGGGCTTTCGCTGCATCTGCTTTTGTTAAATTTGCCGCATCCGCAATGGCAGATACCAGTTCAGTTTTATTCATTTAATTACTTCCTTTTTAAATTAAAAATATGTGCAATACATTATACTGGCCTTAGAGACCATGTTCACTAGATTAATTTCGGGTTAATCCATCCCGTGTAAGGGTAAGATGAGTCATGCCCCCCGTAATAATGCTTGGAAGATCGAACCGCTTACGCACAAACAAAATAGCAATACCGTTTTCCTTACGGATCTCAGCAAGATACTCCTGTAGAGATTCAACGGCAATATCAACCGGCTGGTCAAAAATAAACGTTTTAGAACCGTGGCCGCCTTGACTAATAATGGGGGGGAGTGTGATTTTTTCAATAAGATCGTTATTCGGGTTTTCTGAAGATACAAGGCGAGTGTTTTTATTTACCTCTGTTAACAGTTCGGCCAAAATAGATTTGCCTGTATTCCGTTCTCCCTCAATCAGTACAAATTTAGGTTCTCCCCGTCGGGTTTGTTCTTTGCTGATATCGCTTAAAAGATCCAGAGAAGGCTGATGCTTGATGACGTGTTGTTGTATATCATCATCCGTAGGTGGGATGACAACACCCCCTTGTGATCGAATGATAATGTTGCGAGCTAATTCCATACCTACTCCTGAGTAGCGTTTAATAATGCTTGTAGATCGTTTGTAGCGATCTGTCTATTCCGGTATTGCTGTCGATATTTTGTACAAACAACAGCAATCCCCGTTTCTTTATGCGTAACCTTGACACCTTGGCGAATCATTCCCGTTATCCTCCCTTTTTTAGATGGTTCGGGATAGCTTGAAACAATAACGTCTGAAGGTGAAATCATAAGCCTCTCCTTGTAAACTGTTTTTGACACAATGCCAATAAAACGTGCTTATAGCTAGTGTTTACCGAATGTTCGGCGTAGCGGGTTAGGCAGCTTTATCTAACTCCAACTGGAAGTCTAAAAAATCCCTTAGACTCAAGTTGTCAGCGAGAATTTGAAGTTTGGCTATAGCTCTGTTTTCAATGTTTGCAACGTATTGTCGAGAACAGCCGCATACTTCAGCGATAGTGTCTCTCGGCACAACCTCACCTGTTGTAGAGTAGAGGAGCTTGCACTGGACGTTGGACATGACATTTAAAGAAGATGATTCTCGGATCCGCAGAGGCCATGCAGCAGAAGTCATGAATGTACTGAGAAAGCTGGCTCTCAATACGGTAAAGCTCAATGAAACCCGTAAGGCAAGTATGAAACGGAAATTAAAAATGGCTGCTCTTGACGATGATTTTAGGGCTGAGTTGTTGATTGGGGCTGAAAATTAAATGCTCTTGCCCTGGGGTGGTTATAACTTTAATTGTATTTTAATTATTAATGCACTATAGTCTTAAGAAACTACATTAGGTTTAAGAAGTAACTGAAATTTTTATTATTGGTAATTGAGGCGGCATATGTTTGGACGATCCCCCCAAGCTTTGTTAGGGATAGACATTAGCTCATCAGTAGTTAAAGTGCTGGAACTTGGTCTGAAAGGTGGTAAGTATAGTGTTGAGTCCTATGCTGTTGAGCCTTTACCAGCCAATGCCGTCGTTGAAAGTAAAATCGAAAATAAAGAGGATGTCGCTTCAGCGATAAAAAGAGCGGTGAAGCGGTCTGGTGCGAAAGCAAAAGATGCAGCTGTTGCTGTTCCAGCAAACTCGGCGATTACAAAAATAATTTCATATCCTGCAGCCCTTTCTGATCGTGAAATGGAAGAGCAAATCCTACTTGAAGCAGAAAGTCATATTCCTTATCCATTAGAAGAAGTTCGCTTAGACTTTGAAGTCGTTGGCGTATCTGAGTCTGATGTTGATGCCGTTGATGTGTTACTGGCGGCATCTCGAAGTGAGAATGTCGATGTACGGACAGAAGTGTTGGAAATGGCAGGGTTAAAACCAAAGCTTGTTGATGTTGAAGCGTATACAGTAGAAAATGCTTTTTCTTTAATTGCACCCCAATTACCGCTTCATGGTCAAGGTCTAACGGTAGCTGTTGTTGATATTGGTGCAACAGTAACAACATTACATGTGCTTGTTGATGGAAAAATTGTTTTTACACGAGAACAGACTTTTGGTGGACGAATGTTGACAGAGAATATTAGTCAGCATTATGGAATGTCCTATCAAGATGCGGGCCGAGCTAAAAAAGAAAATAATTTACCTGATGATTATGGTCCAAAGGTATTAGACCCTTTTAAGCAGTTGATGACCACAACAGTAACACGAGCATTACAGTTTTTCTTCTCGACCTCAACTCAATATCAATCTATTGATCATGTTTTATTAGCGGGGGGGTGTGCATCAATTCAAGGGGTTGATGCTATGATTGAAGAAGATACGGATACAACGACATCAATTGCGAATCCTTTTATTGAGATGGTTTTAGGCTCTAAAGTTGAAAAATCAGCATTAAGTAATGATGCACCATCAATGTTAATTTCATGCGGACTGGCAATGAGGAGTTTTGATTAATGGCACACATTAATTTACTTCCATGGCGTGAAGAGCGACGACAAGAGCGCCAACAGCAGTTTATGGTTGCACTTGTCGCTGGGGTAATCTTTGCCGTTGCCATATTATATGGTGCGATATTGTTTGCCGATGACTTATTGGAAAAACAGCAAGCTCGAAATAATTACTTAAAAACTGAGATTTCAAAGTTAGATATAAAAATAAGAGAGATCAAAACGCTTGAAGAAGAGCGAGCTCGTCTAATTGCCAGAATGCAAGTTATTCAGCAATTACAATTAAGTAGGCCTAAAGTTGTCAAGGTATTTGATGCATTAGTACGGACTGTTCCTGAAGGTATTCATTTGGACAAGGTGACAAGGCAAGGTTCATCTTTAACCTTTAATGGCGTTGCTCAGTCCAATGCCCGAGTTTCTGTCTTTATGACGGAAATAGATGAGAATCCGGAATTTGGCGAGTCAAAACTAAGAGTTATTCAGCGTACATCTACAAATGATAATGCAATTCGGAAATTTACTCTCGCAGTGCCAGAGTCAAAACCTAAAACTGAAGAAGAGGAGCTCTAAATTATGGAACTATCTTCTTTAAATGAGTTAGATTTTAATGAAAGTGGAGAATGGCCATTAGGTGTCAAAGTGGCCGCTATTGCATTGTTGTGTATTTTAGTTTGGGCTGGCGGCTATTATTACATTATAAAAGATAAAGAAGTTGCATTAGCGAGTGCAGAAAAGAAAGAAGAGACATTAAAGAAAACGTTAGAAGTTAAATATGCTAAAGCGGTAAACTTAGAGGCATATAAAAAACAGATGGAAGAAATGAAAGTTGTTTTTTCTTCTATGTTGAAACAGTTGCCTCGTAAAAGTGAAGTGGCTGATTTATTAATAGATATTTCTAGCTCAGGTTTAGTTAATGGGCTTGAGTTTCAGTTATTTAAACCAGGTGGTGAGCGACCTATTGATTTTTATGCGGAACTCCCTATTCAAATGAAAGTAACAGGCACTTTCCATCAGTTTGGTGAGTTTGTAAGCGCGGTAGCATCATTACCGCGAATTGTAACTATGCACAATTTAACATTGACTCCCCTAGGTACCAAATCAGATAAAATGACGATGGATATTACGGCAAAAACGTATCGTTATTTTGATGAGCAGTAGGAGTAATTAACCATGGATATTTTTAAAGTAACTTTACTCTTCGTTGCTACATTGTTTTTATCTGGGTGTCAGAAAGAAAAAGAAGATTTAGCAGTATTTGTTGAAGGTGTTAAAGCAAAGCAAAAATCAGATATTGAACCAATGCCTGTTATGAAAGCCTACGATAAATTTATTTATTCAGCAGGAGAGTTAAGAAATCCTTTTGTTGCTACGGTGGTAGATATCAGCATTCCTGTTGAGGAAGAAATAAAAGTAGTTGTAGATAATGGCATTCATCCCGATCGAACAAGGTTGAAAGAAGTTCTCGAGTCGTATGGATTAAAGGAATTAAGGTTAGTCGGAACCTTAGAGCAGGAATCCATTTGGGCGCTTGTTCGTGTTCCTGAAGGTGTTATTCATAAAGTAAAAGCAGGTGATTATATTGGCCAGAATGATGGCCAAATTTTGATGCTATCTGATACAGAGTTAACAATAAAGGAAATCGTGTCAGATGGAGATGGTGGTTATATAGAACGTGATGCATCTCTTTCTGTCATCGATGTGAACTAGGGGCATAGAAATATGACTAGTAAAAATAAAATAATGATGTTGAAGAATAAATACATGAAATATAATAAAGAAAATGGATGGATGCGAGATATGTATCAATTAAAAGAAATGATGAAATGGATACTTATTAGCTTTATTGCATCGACAACGATGGTCGTTGCTGCTGATTTGCAGTCATTGGGTTATTCTTCTTTGCCTGGAGAAAAAGCACAGTTGGTACTGACTTTTTCTGAACCTGTTGATAAGCCAAATACATTTTCGATTGATGACCCTGCAAGAGTTGTATTAGATTTTTCAGGTGTGACAAACCAGCTGGATAAGAAAACACAGCAGATTAATGTCGGTGCTACAAACAGTGTTTCAGTGATTGAAGCAGGCGAACGAACACGGATGGTTATTAATCTTGAGCAGACTGTACCTTATACGGTTGAGCAAGATGGTAATGTTATTTTAGTGACAATGGGAGGGAATGCTAAGCCTGTCACCGTAGCAGATAATGCGGATTATCAAGTGTCAGAGATTGATTTTCGTCGAGGGAAGGGGGGAGAGGCAAGATTAATGATCCACCTTAGTGATGATGGTGCTTCTGTTGATGTGCATCAAGAGAGAGATACTATTGTTGTTGACCTTCTTGGTGTTGAGCTTCCTGAGAAGTTACACCGTCGTTTAGATGTTATTGACTTTGGTACGCCTGTACAGATTATCGATACGGTTAAAAAAGGCAGTAATACTCGGATAACGCTATCAACGGAAGGGAAATTTGAGCATTTAGCATACCAATC
Source organism: Gammaproteobacteria bacterium (assembly GCA_028598975.1). Taxonomy (GTDB): domain Bacteria; phylum Pseudomonadota; class Gammaproteobacteria; order Nitrosococcales; family Methylophagaceae. Next base: position 6,036 of record JAQRMU010000051.1, read on the forward strand.
AGAAAAAACACTTGTTGTTGAAGTTAAGCCAATTTCTGAAGAGCTAAAGGCTGAGGCCCGCAAGGAAGAATTTGGTTATCAAGGAGAACAACTTTCTTTGAATTTCCAGAATATTGAAGTGCGAGCAGTTTTACAGTTGTTAGCGGATTTCACCGGAATGAATTTAGTCACCAGTGATACCGTTCAAGGAAACTTAACATTACGATTAAAAAATGTACCTTGGGATCAGGCCTTAGATATTATTTTGAAAACAAAAGGCTTGGCCATGCGCCAAAATGGTAATGTGATGCTGATTGCACCGGCTTCTGAAATTGCAGCACGTGAAAAGCAGGAACTAGCGGCTAAGAAGCACCTTATTGAGTTGGAACCGCTTTATTCAGAAATAATTGAAGTTAATTTTGCAAAAGCATCAGAGCTAGCCGTGATCCTTTCTAGTGGTTCTGAAGAAGCAAGTACGGGAGCTGGCGTTACTGGCCTTTTATCGGGTAGGGGTAGTGTGACAGTCGATGCACGAACTAATTCATTGTTGCTACGAGATACTGCAGACCAATTGGTACAAATCCGTAGATTAATTGAGAAATTAGATATTCCAATTCGTCAGGTTTTAATTGAGTCTCGCATTGTTATTGCAAATAATGATTTTACTAAAGAATTGGGCGTAAGGTTTGGGGCATCAACAATTAGTCAGCATAATGGTAGTTTAACGAGTGAGGCTGTTTCCTCAGGAACGTTAAATGGCACTGACGCTCTTCAGAATGGTGAAGATTTAGAACAAGTTGATAGGTTAAACGTAGATCTGCCAGTTACAAGTCCTGCTGGATCGATAGCTTTCGCACTATCAAAATTACCTCTCGGTATGTTGATTGATTTAGAGCTTTCAGCGATGCAACAAGAAGGTAACGGTGAGATTGTATCAAGTCCACGAGTCATTACATCTAACCAGAAAAAAGCAACCATTGAACAAGGTACAGAAATTCCTTACCAAGAAGCAAGTTCAAGTGGTGCAACATCGGTATCCTTTAAAAAGGCCGTGTTAAAATTAGATGTAACACCGCAGATTACACCTGATGACCGAATTGTCATGGACTTAGAAGTAAATAAAGACGAGGTAGGTGCAATATTCTTAGGGGTACCAAGCATTGATACAAGAAGTGTAAAAACACAAGTATTAGTTGATAATGGTGAAACAGTTGTGTTGGGCGGCATTTATGAGCAAAGAAAAACGACCTCTTCAACACGAGTTCCATTCTTTGGTGACTTACCCTATGTCGGCTTCTTATTTAAAACTAACAGCAATGAAGATACTAAGCGTGAATTATTAGTCTTCGTAACACCAAAGATTATTAAAGATAGTCTTAAGTTTTAAACCACTCAATTTGATCTCAATGAAGAAGCCGAGTTGTGATGATTCGGCTTTTTTGTACTATAAAAACTAGGAATTAATACAACGTGGTAAGTGGTAATGTCTTTTTGGTTGGCCCAATGGGGGCTGGTAAGTCAACTGTGGGCAGACAGTTGGCCAAAGCGCTTGGTCGCGATTTTTATGATAGCGATAAAGAAATTGAGAAACGAACAGGCGTATCTATTTCATGGATCTTTGAGATGGAAGGCGAAGAAGGTTTTCGTGTTCGAGAGCAAAAAGTAATTGATGATTTAACAAAACTGAAAGATATTGTTTTAGCTACGGGGGGAGGCGCTGTACTCTCTGATGATAATAGACGTGCACTCCGTTCTCGCGGTAACGTTGTTTACTTGTCAGCATCAGCAGAACAGCTCTTTCGTCGAACGTCAAAAGATAAAACGAGACCATTGTTGCAGACAGATGATCCTAAGCAAGAAATTGTTGAGTTACTTGATAAGCGTGATCCTCTATATAAAAATGTAGCAGATATTGAGTTACGAACTGGCGACCAATCTATTCAACATGCGGTGGCGGAAGTAATTAAACAATTAGAAAACGTAGGACAATAAACGAATGATGAAAACTCTACAGGTATCGCTAGGCGACCGTAGTTATCCTATTTACATTGGCGAAGACGTATTAACTCAAGCTGAATTACTTACACAGCATATTCAAGGGAGTGAAGTTTTAGTCGTCAGTAATATGACGGTTGCACCACTGTACTTACAGAGGGTGTTAGATTTATTAACAGATTATCGCTGTGAATCCGTTGTCCTCCCTGACGGTGAAGAATTTAAAACCTTAGAAGTAATGAATCAGATCTTTGATTCTTTATTAACATCTCGCTTCTCGCGTCGCGTTACCCTCATTGCGTTAGGCGGTGGTGTGATTGGTGATATGACAGGTTTTGCTGCTTCATGTTACCAGCGCGGTGTTCCATTTATACAAATACCTACCACACTATTATCTCAGGTTGACTCATCAGTTGGCGGAAAGACCGCTGTTAATCATACCCTTGGTAAAAATATGATTGGTGCTTTCTATCAACCACAATGTGTGATTGCAGACACAAAAACACTCAATACATTAGAAGATAACCAGCTCTCCTCAGGTTTAGCTGAAGTAATCAAGTATGGCTTAATTAATGACCCAGAGTTTTTTGTTTGGTTAGAAGACAATATGTCGGGCTTACGCAACAGAGAGCCATCTCTATTAGCAGAGGCAATTGAACGTTCTTGCCAAGATAAAGCAGATATTGTTGCACAAGATGAATTAGAACAAGGTGTACGAGCTTTATTAAACTTAGGCCACACCTTTGGTCATGCGATAGAAACAGGGATGGGATACGGTAATTTCTTGCATGGCGAAGGTGTTGCTGTTGGCATGACGATGGCGGCTGATTTGTCTCAACGCATGGGCTGGATTTCTACTACCGATGTTGAACGAATTAAAAATGTGTTAATTGCCGCTGGCTTACCCATTTCTGTACCTAAAGGTATGACTGCTGATCAGTTTATGTCTTTAATGTCCGTTGATAAAAAAGTACAGGATGGTCATATCCGTTTAGTTTTATTACAGGGAATCGGCAAAGCAGTCATGAGTGATGATTACTCATCAGAAAAGCTAACTGAGACTTTGGCGGCATTTCAGTCATAATTTGATGATATGAGTAACCTTGCGAACTCATCGGCAGAACCAAGCTATATCACACGATTAGCATTAAATTCTGCACCGTTTAGTTCGGAAGTTACTAGGTCATCCTTTTTCAGTGGAGAGCAGATTGTACAGAGGCTGAACTTACTCGTTCACCTTGCTCGCTCGAGTGACAAAGTAGGCTTTTTGTTTGCAGAGCAGGGGGTCGGTAAAAGTACTTTACTGACACAGGTTCAATTGGCTGCCGGAGATGATCTGAGAATATGTCGTATCGATACCCCACTATTACCTGATGCTACTTCTATTATTGAACAGTGTTTACGCGCCTTTGGTGTCGAAGAGGGGGAGATTAAACGAAGTTCTGACCACACACCATTACTCAAAAATAGATTACAGAGACTCCAGAAGCTAAACATTAGACCGTTACTATTAGTTGATAATATCGACATTATTTCGGCAGATAATTTAGCGATATTAATGGACTGGTTTTCTTGGCAAAGTGATGATGAGTTCTTATTACAGGCAATCCTGAGTTCAAGTCGAGTTATGCCTGAGTTGGATACTATTCATGGCCGATTACAGCGTGTGGACTTACCGAGTCTGGCTGAAGATGAGCTAAGCGCTTATCTCATGCAGCGACTTGAAGCTGTGGGCTATAAAGGGGACTTACCTTTTCGATCAAAAGAGTTAAAGCAATTTTACCGCCAGTCTTCAGGTAACCCTGCCGCCGTGAATCAATTAGCCCATCAAAAGCTATTGGGGATTAAGCCCACCCTTGGATCTACGCATAGCTTGAGCTTTTCAGGAATTACATCCTTATTTCGTTGGTTGGGCGTGAGCATTTTAGCGGTGTCATTGACCCTTCTACTGGTGTTTCAAGACAAGGTTAATAGCTTATTCACTGAACAGTCAGATGAAAATAGCGTTATTGAACAAAGCTTTGACACGGAAGAAGAAGCTTTAGCGACAGTTATCCTTGATGAGGATGAATTCACAAGCGCTGAGCAAGCTGAAAAGGAAGAGCCGGAATCATTAGATAGTGAACCTTTATTTATTGAGAATACTGAAGAACTAGGCTCTATTAGTGAGGCTCTTAACAGCGCCTTAGAGCTTGAATTGGCAGAGCGAGAAGAGTTAGCTTTATTAGTTGCTGAACTACCGGTGATTGAAAATGAGCATGTCAAGAAAGAGCCGAGTAATGATGTGATAGTTAGCTCGGAGGATGAAGGTCTTGCAGTAGAAGAACCTACTCTTGAAACTAAAGTTGAAGAGGAACCATCATCACGTGTTCATCAGCAAGACTGGATTACACAGCAGCAAGGGAATCATTACACTTTTCAGTTGATGGGCTCATGGCAGCAAGAAAAAGTGGCGGAGTTTATTGAGAAATATGCATTAACGGGCGATCTTGCCGAATTCCAAAGCGATCGAAATGGCCGAGTATGGCATGCCTTAATTTATGGCCGTTATGATAATAAGAAAGACGCTCTTCAAGCGAGTAGCCATTGGCCAGCGCCACTTAATACATTACCGTCATGGTTACGACGTTTTGATAGTGTACAGAAGCAGATTAAAAATACGGCCCAAGAGCCATAATTAAATCCTCTGCTCGTGTTTTACTGCTAGCAAAAACAACACGCCAAACAGCCTCTCCTTTTATCTTAGAACGTGACAACAGGCCCTGTTCTTCCAATAATGTGAGGTCGATAGTGCTAGGTGGCTTAAAACAGACAATTCCACTGGGAGAATGAAACATTTGCCAATTTGTTTGCTTGCTGAGGGCATGGTGGAACATTTCTGCTTGCTCTAGCCTGCGTGTAAGCTGGCTAAGTAATACCTCTTTACCCTTTAATAAGGTGCACCATAGGGGAAGAAACAATTCGCCGCCATAAGAGCCTGCTAAGGTCTTTTGTGGCGGATGCTTGAGATAGTCGGCATCAATCTCTCCCAATAAAGGTAAAGACTGTTTATAAAGAATGATGCTACACGGCCTTGGTTGCCCTAAGGCTTTATGAGGGTCAAAGCAGACAGAGTCCGCCTGTTCGATGCCAAGTAGCACGGTTTGTTCAGGGAGCAATAGCAGTGCGCCCCCCCAAGCAGCATCAACATGACACCAACTGTTAAACTCTTCTGCAATCTTGATACAGGCTACAAGAGGATCAACTGCACCCGATGATGTTGTTCCAGCTGTTGCAATAATTGCTGTAGGGGCTTGGTGTTGACATGCTTGAGATAGAGCTCCGATATCTATTTTCCCCTGCTCATCCGTAGCAATGGCTTGAAATTTTAGGCCGAGAATCTGACAGGCCTTAATAATGGAATAATGTACAGCCTCGGAGCCATAGACAACCTTAGATGTATTGCTTGCAGTGTCTCTAGCCTGCCAAAGTGCTTCTAAATTGGCATAGCTACTACCATGTGTAAAGTGCCCTTCGCTTTGTCCAAAAAGCTCACAGAACCAGTTGATGAGTTGTTTTTCGATAGCCACTAATTGTGGGTAGAGTTCAGGGGAAAGAAGATTGCCATTATGTGCGCCAGCGAGTAATTGCCCTAATACAGACGGTGTATCAATGGCGGGACTCATATGACCAGCCCACAGAGGACTATGATGGAGACTTCCTTCAGAAATAAGTGCTTCTATGTGCTCGAGCGCATTGGTGTCTTTCTCCAACTCAATAAGAGGATTCTGCAATGAATTTATGAGTATGGAAAGTTGGCTCATATTAACTTTAGCTTAGGATCTGAGAGACTGTCGGCTAAGTTATCGGATGCTTGATAATTAATAATTTTCACAGTCGCTGGATATTTAGAAAATAGATCGATAAAGCCAGCATCAAGAATGGATTCTGAAGAGAGTACTTTGATAGATGTTGTGTGAATAGGAGCAGATTTAATTAATAACAACTGTTCAGCATCCAGTTTATTGCTCAACCATAAAGCAATGCTGTCAGAGCTAATATCCCAACTGTGTGCTAATGACGGTTCAGTCAGAAGCTCATCATCGGGCAGCCAGATAGATAGGGGGGCTTTAGGTCGCTCATAGGTGCTTATAGGCTGAGATGTCGGCATTTTAGCGTGCAGTACTAGGCCAAACTGTTTCATGGCCATGATGGCCATGTGATGAGCAATGTCATCACTAAAATGATGTGCTGCTTGGGCAGAGCGAACTTGATCGGCAAAGGGTCCGCCACCTGGAACAATGACAATAGCTTGTTGAGTTGAGTATTTAACGAGTGCTGATAAGCACTGAGTAAGTTCGGGTGTGTTATATAAACTACCACCAATCTTTACAACGATCACTTTAGGTGTTCGATTAGGTTAAGCATAGCCGTAGCCTTATCGTTAACTTCTTGGTATTCTGCATCAGCATTTGAATCAGCAACAATACCACCACCAGCCCAAAATCGTAGGCGGTTATCACTAAATATCATGGTACGGATAGTAATATTACTGTCCATTTTTCCATCAAAACCAATATAAGCAATACTGCCACAGTAAAGTCCGCGGCGGTTAGGTTCAAGCTCTTCAATAATCTCCATAGCCCGTAACTTAGGGGCACCGGTAATTGAACCGCCGGGGAAGCATGCACGTAAGAGAGAAACTGAGCTTTGCTTATCAGACAGGGTGCCTGTGATGGTGCTCACTAAATGATGTACGGTGGCAAACGATTCAAGCTCAAACGGTTTGGGAACCTGAATTGAACCGGGGGCACAGACTTTTCCTAAATCATTACGTAATAAATCTACAATCATCAGGTTCTCGGCACGATCTTTTATGCTTGATTGCAACTCTTCGGCAAGATAGCGATCGTGTTCGGCGTTGTTTAGATCTCTAGGGCGAGTGCCTTTAATGGGTTTTGTTTCAACATGCTTATCGTCCACCTTAAGCAAACGTTCAGGTGACGAACTTAATACGGTGCCATGAGGTGTGGAAAAATAAGCTGAGAAAGGTGCTGAGTTTTGTTTACGAAGCAGTTGATAGGCAAACCATGGCTCACCTTCTGCTTCAATTTCAAATCGTTTAGCTAGATTAACCTGATAGCAGTCACCCTCACGAATATAGTCTTTAATTTTATCGAAAGCAGATTGGTATTGCTGTCTATTAAGGTTGCTCTGGAGTGCCCCTAAGACTTTAAATGTTTTTTTCTGTTCTACTTTTGTAACGTTAGAAAATTGAGTAACAAGATCATCCCATTGGGCATGTGTTTCAGATATCAGGCCATAACTGGCTAGCCAGCAGCGTTGTAAATGATGGTCGGTGACAATGGCCCAGTCATAAATACCAATAACCATATCTGGAATATGTTCTGCATCTTGGGCATGTGAAGGTAATGCTTCAAGTCTGCGACCAAGATCATAGGCAAAATAACCCAAAGCGCCACCACAAAATGGTAAGTCAGATTTTTTCTCAGGTTGGTAGTCTTGCAGTATTGACTGCAATAAATGAAAGGGGTCGTCACTTGAAAGCTCAGGCTCACTAGTGTGGCGTGTAATGAGGGTATTTTCACGTGTGGTGGCAAGGGTAATGAAAGGAGATGCCGTTTGAATATCATAGCGGGCATCACTATGAGCGCTATTTGTACTATCTAAAAAGATTGGCCACTCTTTGTCTTTAATAGCCTCAAAATAAAGACTACTATCGGTGTAATAGGGAAGCTCGGCACAAAGAGGTGGTAAGGTTATTTGACTCATAGTGACTATTTTACGGCAACTTATGCTTTGCTAGAAGGGCAACTGCTACAGCTGGAGCATGATCTGAGGCTTCTAGGGTCAGTGAGTCAATCACAGTATGGAAATCGAGATAAGGGCGATTAAGCCGTTGGGCACAGAATTTAACAATAAAACGACCAACACCGGCACCAATAAGAGGTGCATCAACAGGGAGCTTAGAATGTGCAGAAATTACATGAAGGATCGCATCAGTAATCAGGTGAGATTGTTGCTCAGCAAACCACTGGGCTAATTGAAGCCATTGCTTTAGCTCGGCTTGATTTGCATCAGTTCCCAATAGGCGGGCAATTCTACAGGCGCATGCATTGACTTCCCATGGCTGGTTATCAGCACTTGTATCTTGAATAGAGTTAGGATTAAGTTCACCTAATAAGCACCAAACATCGCCTGTGGTGGCAAACAGTTCGGCAGCGAGGCTGACTGATATTCCATTAAAAGGGGCGGTTTGGCTGATAGCAATAAGGGGAGTTCTAATCGCGCCTGTATACAGTAACTCACGGCTAGTTTGGCGACCAAAGTCATCGCTCTTTTGTGGTACTGCTTGACCATCTAACAAAGGGATAATGTCAGATGTTGTGCTACCAATATCAACAAAAATGCCATTAGGAATGTGTTGGGCAACATGACTTGCACTTGCTTGCCAATTACGTGAAGCGACATATTGCCAGTTTTCTTTAGCGTTATCAGGTGATAACCAACCTAATTCAGCCGCATAGACATGTGTGTTATCAGTATGAAGATAGCGTGCAAGACACGTTAAAATCCCTTCAACACCGGCTTGGCGATCAGAAAATATATCAACTAATTCACCCGTCATGGTGATGGCTGCTACATCATCTTTATTATTAAGTTGGGCAAAAATAGATTCAATCGCCTGCTCCAATTGTTCAATGCCCTGCCATAAGGGGCAGGCAACTTGAATAAGCTGAATGAGTTGACCATGTTGGTCACAACGGGCCACTTTCACATGTGCGCCACCAATATCCCAACCGCTAATCATTTTTGTCATACTCTCACCTCAATAGCATGTTGTTGTAGTGTCTTTGGCAAAGCCGATAGCCCTTGTTCCATCATCGTAAAGAGTAGTTGAGCTGGATTGATTCCTAATGATGCTTTCAAGCCAATATAGGATGTCGTTAATCTTGGATTAATATCGATGATAGAGGCATCACTATCATGAATAATCAAATCAATACCAATAAAGCCCCATAGACCAGAAATTGCCTGATGTATTTTGCTTGCAAGACTTGATGCGTGAGGGAGGCTAAAAATACTAGGGTCAACACCGTTTACAGTGCTACCAATAAAAGATAAATTTTTATCATGACGCTGAATATGTTGCTTATTAATAGCAAGCACTTGAATACCATCTTTATCAGACAAGACATTAAGACTTATTGCTATACCATCAACATAGGGTTGGATAATGGTATTTTCAAGATCATGTGATGATGACATTAACCATGCTTCTAATAACGTTGAATCCGCCATAAAGAGCGTATCCATACAGCCGGCGCCATCTCTAGGTTTTGTAATAAACCCCGAGGAAGAGCTGAATTTATTTATTAGCCATTCACTGGCTTTAACCGTTGTTGGAGAACTTAGACCATTAGCCAAAAGTCGCTGGTGGCATTGATATTTATCACTACACACATGCATTGCTTCTGTCTGGCTCGCTAATAACTGCTTATTACTATTGAGAATGTCGTGTTGAATATTATTTAATATTCCATCCGTTTCTGGTGCGATCGGCAAGATGGCATCGGCACCTTTCATTGCGGCATGATATGCATTTTGAAATGAAGCCTGATCGTTAACAGTGCTGATCTTGAGTTCAGAGTGATCAATAATAGCTGTCAATGGTTCAAGACGAGCATCACGTAGAAGAATAAGTTCAAATGTTGATAACTCAATCAGATCCTGCACAATAGCGATTAACATATCATTACCTTCACGAGCGAGACTCGCAGGTAAAGGCTCATCAATGAGTGCGCCACTGGTGATATGTTCGTAAATAAAGAGTTTCATTAAATGTTAACTAACAATGCCTGAGGAGTAGGGTGGAAATTATACCTGTCATCGATGTAATGGGGGAAAAGGTTGTCCATGCCAGTGGCGATGAGCGATCTGACTACCCATTATTGACGTCCGTTTTGACACAGAGTCATCAACCATTAGAAGTGGTTAAAGACCTGTTGGCTTATTATCCTTTTTTGACTATTTATATTGCTGATCTTGATGCGATCATGTTGGGTGAAAGGAACAACGACTTATACAATGAGTTATCACAGACTTTTCCCGAGATTAACTTCTATTTAGATGCAGGGGTGACTGATAGATCAAGCTGGCAGAGCCTAGCGGTTAATTCTAATATTTATCCCGTGATTGGCAGTGAGACCTTAGTTGATATTTCTTGCTTACATGATTCTGAGGTAAAGAAGAACAGTATTTTGTCTCTCGACTTTAAGCGTGGAGAGTTTTTAGGCGATAAGAATTTATTAACATCTCCCAACCTCTGGCCTGAACAGCTTATAGCGATGAATTTAGATTGTATCGGTGCTCAACTAGGTCCAGATCTGGTCTTATTAGAAGCATTAAAAAATACATCTAATCGTGACATTATTGCCGCTGGTGGCGTGAGATCAAAGCAAGATTTAATGTTGTTAAAGCAGAAAGGAATTGAGCGGGTACTCATTGCGAGTGCATTGCACGATGGTAGGGTCGATAAACAGATATTGAATACTATTTAAGAAACCCTTAAATAAAAAACGCCGCTCTCTTTTACAAGAGAACGGCGTTCTAATTTAGCTTTTTGTGTAACTAACTAAAGCTTAGCTTGCAGCGAAAGGATGCTCACTAGCTTTGTATTGTGCTACAACGTCAGCCGCTTTTGGCTCACGAGCTACAGCACGTTTGATTGATTCTTTAGTTGCACGGTAGTTCCAGTCTTGGATCTTTTGGTCGCTATCAGCAGTTGGAGAGATGAATACACCAACACAGATGAAGCAATCATCAGCTTCAGCAGCTGGGATTGTGCCATCTTCAACACATTCAGCAACAGCCAGAGCAACACCACGTTGTGCTGGACCGAACATTTGAACGGCTTGCTTCATGTTTTTGATAGTAACTTTGTTGAACATTACTGTCGCTGGTTTAACCATTAAGTTAGGTGCTACAACGGCTAATAAACCGTTAACGCCTGCTTTTTGGTCTGTTAAAGTACGGCAGAAAGCATCTTCTGCTGCTGAGCCACGTGGGCCCATGATTAAGTCAATGTGAGATACATTATCTAAGTCACCATCTTCAATGACTAAAGATTCACCTACAAGTACACGATCGATAACTGTCATGTTGTTTTTTCCTGTTCCAAAAATATTATTAAAAAGGCCCATTTTTTATCTCTCCTTATTTCTAAAGAGAGCGTATACGTAATTCAAGGAACGTATATCCTGCTCAATATGTGTTGTTATAACCAACAGCGTCATATTGAAATTCTTTTCGAGGTGAATGCCTGCTGAAAAGCGCGCAAAAGTAAGGTCGTTGCGGTCAAATCAGCGGTTGTACCAGGGTTAATGGCATCCCTCTTTAATTCTTTATCCCAGAGATCAAGCTCAGCTGAATAATCTTTTAACTCATTGCTTTTATTGATTTTATCAATAAAGTACAATGCTTTATTAGATACTCTTTTAGCTTCGGTTTGTCCCTGTTTTCTACCAATCAAGGTGTCTGGAATGTTTGATAGGAGACAAAGATACGCGAAAGTAGTTGCCCATTCAACCCTTTCCCCACAAATAATTGCATCTGTCAACTTTGGCAGCCCCAATTGGAAAATATCATTATAATTATTAAGGTATTGAGCGGCAATTGAATCACGGTTTTTAGCATCATTCATTGCTTGTAAAAGTGTAATGGTTGGTGTGTCATTAATGTCTTGATTATCGACTTTTCCCAATCCGCCAGCATGTGCCAAACGAATTGCTTTATAACCGTCTTCGGCATCTTGAATAGAAAGTTCTTTTAATACGCCTTCCAATTCACTTTGTAGTTCATCAAAGTGAGAGCAGCGTTCAATAGAAAGGCATAACGGTGCAAATAATAAGACAATACCTAGGTTAGTATTACAGTTTACAACTGTTTGTGTAGCTTGAATGGCATTTAAGATGCGGTGTCCGACAGATGTATTTGTAACCGTGAGTGCTGGGGCAATGGCATGAGCACTTTTGATAAAGTCATCCACTTGCATATTATGCCCACCGCGAATACCGTTTACATTACCTGGTTTGGGGGCCGACACTTCCTGTTCACAGGCCCAAATAATACAGTCTTGAATTGTTTTAGTACTGAGCATTGTCGTGAGAATTTAGTTGTGATGATGTTATGCGGCGAGCTAATGCTTGTGCTAAGTGAGTGGCGGCATTGATTCCCGTTGCTTGGAATAGGCCTTTCCATGCAGGAACACTGTTTACTTCTAAGACAGTGTAACTTCCGCCTTGATTGCGAATGAGATCGACACCAGCATAGTCAGCCTGAACGGCTTGTGTTGCTTTAATGGCGAGCTGTTCCATTTCTTCGGACACTGTTGTTGGAAAACACTCAGCACCTTGAGCGAAATTGGTAATCCAGTGTTGCGAACGACGAGACATTGCTGCGCAGACTTTATTATCGATCACCATTAAGCGCCAGTCTTGCCAATGACCTTGCTCAAAGGGTTCAATATATTCTTGCATATAGAAGGCATCACCAACAGCTTGGATGCTATCAAATTGCTTTAATGTTGTTATTTTCTCTATGCCTTTACCCATACAGCCAAATAGAGGTTTGATAACGAGTGTTGCTCCTTTCTCAAACTGTGCTTGGGCTATTTTCCGGGCAAGACTTTTATTTTCAGTAGACCATGTTTTTGGTGTATTTAAACCTGCAAGATGCAGCCTTAAAGAGGTACGCGCTTTATCAACAGTATGTTCAATTGCTGTTGCAGGGTTAAATACGGGTACATTGAGTTCAGCTAAGGTATGTAAGATATCCATCCTTAGGGTGATTTGTTCAAGACTACCGGGAGCGATGCCCCTAACTATAACAGCATCAGGGAGCGTGTTTTCAAAGCCTGGAATAACAAGCCCTGTTGGCTGGTCAAGATCGATAGTACAGTCTGCAAGATCACTAAGAACAGCGGTGATATTAAGTTTTTGTAGGGCTGAAACTAACTGCTCACTGTGCCAGCCATGAGTATCATTAAAGATAACTATTTGTGATGAAGACATGACCATTTTTTATAAAAAGGTGGTGTAGCATTCATTTAGCTGAATGCTACACCATAATAATGAAACTTATAAACCGAATGAGGTTGTTAATAATTCAGCATTTAATTCACCGGCTGTAAAACTCTTGCCGGTGTTTGCATTGGTAACAATGACTTTTGCAGGGCTGAATAACATTGGGTCAACTTTAAAAAAGTCAAAATCATATGATTTGAATACTTCACCAAATGGGCGACCGTAATCTGATGATGTATTACTTGGCAATTTTTCTGCTAAGTCTTGCGCTTCTTCATCGGTTGATTTTACAAACAAGTGAACCATGCCGCCATAAAGGATGGCATCATTAGTACGGCCCATACCTGTCATAAAATCACCACCCGGTGGTGCAACAGGAGTAACACCAAAACCATCAACAATTTTATCCATAGGGAAATGTAATGTATGCGCTTTATGCATAGCAACTTCAAGAACGCGAATAGCAATTTGCATAACACCAGCAAGACTTGAGGTCGGCGTTAGAATAAATGTTAAGTCTTCAGCTTTAATACCACAGTCTTTTGCTACTTTTTCAGCTACTTCAATTGGTGGGAATGAATCTACTTCTAATACAATCGTTGTTGTTTTAGCCGTATCTTTATAGCCAAACTCTTTTAAGACTTCTTCCTTTCCAGCAAGTGCACGACCTGGGCCAGAACCTAAAGCGAAGAATTTTTCATGCGATAAACTCCAACCTGCATACTGGCTACCGAGGCAACTTAGAACAGGAGTTTTAGCATGTACATTAACGGACCAAGGCCAGTTGTCAAAACCACTATTTGTACCTAAAGTGGCAGTACCTAATCCACCCATGCAGATTTCACCAATCAAGCGGCCAGCTTCTAAACCGCCAACACAATTAATGCCGGCATCGACAATACGAGTACCGTTACTTAACGTGCTGATTTCAAGTTGAAGTGCTTGTGCATCAGCAATTAAGTTATCAACTAAAGGCTGACATGCTGAATTAACGCTAGTCCAGTTAGCAGAAATAGTGCTGCTCATAGGTATTGTCCAATATCGGTGTAAGAAAAAAAGTAATTATACGTTATCAATTACGAACTGTAAGCAATGGTGCCTTATTCAGCCTGCTTAATGTCATTCATCACCTGTTTTATCATGTGAATGCGTTGTTTTTGCATTGCAGCTGCAATAGCTGGACCTTGAATACCTGCTTCAACAAATGACTTAGCGGTGACTGAACGAGCTACAAGGAAACATTGTTTAAAGGCTTCTTTTTCAGGCATGGGCAGAGTTTCATAGCCTGGGCGGCCTCGGAAATCAGCTTCACCAGCAAGTAAAAACTGGTCAAATCGTTCTGGGCGGCGAAAAGCGTCAAGTGCCTCAAAGACTTTTAAGATGGTTGCAGGGCGTAGCTCGAAAAGTAAATGCACATGAGTGTGATATTCCGCAACCTTCAGTGCTAATGATTGCATGTCTTTAGGGACTCGCAAGCGCTGACATAAGGCAGCGGTGAGTGTGACACTCCTTGCTTCATGGCCGATATGTTGTGGCAGTATGTCCGCGGGGGTCGTGCCTTTGCCAAGATCGTGACAGAGTGCAGAAAAACGAACAGTGACTTCATTGCTTAATTTTGCTGCCTGATCAAGCACCATCATGACATGGATGCCAGTATCGACTTCTGGGTGCCATTTTGGGACTTGAGGTACACCAAACAGTTGGTCAACTTCTGGAAAGATACTCGCTAGAGCGCCTGTATCTCGTAGTGCCATGAAAAACAATGAAGGTTGGTCGGTTATCAATGCTTTTTCTAATTCTTGCCAGACACGTTCAGGAACTAAATGATCAAGTTCTTTTGCTGCAACCATTTGTTTAATGAGTTGTTTAGTTTCATCTGCAATGGTGAAACCAAATCGAGCTGCGAAGCGAGCAATACGTAAAACGCGGACAGGATCTTCAGTAAACGCGGGCGATACATGACGAAGTATTTTGTCGTTAAGATCTTGTTGGCCATTGAAGGGGTCTATTAAGCTACCATCGTCAGCTTGAGCAATAGCATTGATGGTGAGATCACGCCGTGCAAGATCTTGTTCTAGAGTAATGTCTGGCGCAGCATGAACCACAAAGCCGCGATAACCCGGTGCTGTCTTTCGTTCAGTGCGAGCAAGGGCATATTCTTCATGTGTTTTGGGGTGTAAAAATACGGGGAAGTCTTTACCGACTGGCTGATAACCGTTGGCAATCATTTCTTCTGGTGTGCTACCGACCACAACCCAGTCTCGGTCTTTAGTGGGAAGTCCAAGTAATTCATCGCGGATACTTCCGCCTACAAGATAACTGTTCATTGCGACAGTTTAAGGTATTTGAGCTTTGATGACAGGCATACGGTCAGATAAGGGTTTAATTTCCTGCTTACGTTGATAGTCAAAAATAGTGGCATAGCTTAGTACGCTTTGAGTGTAACGTCGTGTTTCAGTATAGGGAATATTTTCAATCCAGATATCTGCAGCTAAGTCATGAGTGGGCAACCAGCGTTTTATTCGATGGGGTCCAGCATTGTAGGATGCCGTGGCTAGGACTGGATTGCGTTGGTTTTTATCATACATGCGACGTAAATAGGCACTACCAAGTTGAATATTTCTGTCAGGGTTTAATAATTCTGATGTGGACTTCAATGGATGATTAATGAGACGAGCAATCAACTGTCCTGTTTTTGGCATAAGTTGCATTAACCCAGTTGCACCGACATGTGAACGTGCACTGGGATTAAATGCACTTTCTTGACGTGCAATGCCAAATAACCATGAGGGGTTTAAACCATTCTTTTTCCCTGCTTTTAAGATGGCTGTGTCATAAACAATGGGGAAACGTAGATCTAAGGCATCCCAATATTTGGCCTTTCCTAGGAAGGCAATGGTTTGGTTATGCCAGCCCCATTGATGAGTTAGGGTGGCAAGAAGCTGTAATTGGCGTACTGAAGATGATTGTTTTAATGAGTAGGCTTGTCTTCGAGCCTCAAGGTTCATATTAAGCGCATAAAACTCTTTCAATCTAGCAACGGCGGGTTGCTGAGAGAAACTATCAAGCTCTTCCTGTGTGAAAGACAAAGGATTGTGGTTCATTTGGTAAGGTTGTTGCAATTTATCAGCGGCAAGAAAGCTATAAAAATCACGCTCCATTAATAGAGACTGATAGCCTTGATTTGCGGCATCTTGGTCGCCTAACTCAGCCCGACTTCGAGCCAACCAATATTGCCAACGCGGTGTTTCTTGAACATTAAGGTTCAGATCTAAAATGGCTTTTTGTGCTGCCTGCCAATCTTGTTGCCATAGAGCTGCGCGCACTCGCCATGTTTCGGCAGGAATGTCGGCAAAAAATTCTAATGTGCGGTCTTCACGATTTAATGCTGCACGATTAGCAATATAACGTTGAGTGGTTAACTTCTCTTGTTCACTAAAGTGATAAGTAGGTTGAATACGTTGCCATGCTTCAAATGCTTTATCTGTTGATTTACGGGCAAGTCGCTGAATGCTATGTTGGATAATCTGTCGCGTTATTGCTGTATTCTGAGAAAGTAACTCGCCTTTTTTGCTCGGAATTTTTTTCAACAATGCCGATGGTGAATAGTGGGCTTGCCGCCATAGTGCGATGAGTCTATTGGCTTGCGTAGGATTGCTCAGTGACTTAGCAAGATACTGAGCGAGATTAAATTGATTGCCTTCTAAGGCTAAGATTATTCGTTGCCAGCGTAGCTTATCAGTCAGTTGGCCTTTAGAATGCCAATATTTAAAAACGGGATCACAGGCTTTATCTTGTGACTTTGGTACAAGCCAAAGAGGAGCCGTTTCATCTAATGCTTGCTGACCTTTCCCTGTAGAAATAAGGGCCTG
Organism: Gammaproteobacteria bacterium; assembly: GCA_028598975.1. GTDB lineage: Bacteria > Pseudomonadota > Gammaproteobacteria > Nitrosococcales > Methylophagaceae. Next base: position 22,966 of record JAQRMU010000051.1, read on the forward strand.
TAGGCGGAAGCATTGTTGAGATGCCGATGATGACGCTTTGTAGTGGGTTAAAAATAGGGACCATTTTTTGTTACGAACAAGGCGCTTTAGCCAATGGCTATGCAACCTAGTCGCATAAAAAGTACCTTTATTGGTGTTGATAAATTGAGAAATTGTTTGGCTGTCAGTGTGATTAAGCCGGTGACGTAGATATAAATAGTCTAGATAGGCTTGTAGCGGATAGTCATTAAGTTGAGTATTGAGTTTTTTAAATTGGCCTATTTGGTTTGTTTGTAGGGCTTTTTGTGCTTGCTTAAAAATGAGTCGCTGGCTATTTAGCTGAGCATTATTTGCTGCAAGGCTAATTGCGGGTAACAGCAAATATAAACAGCTTAAAAAGGCAATACTCAATAATGGTATGGCGCGCTTATTATTCATTGAACGTATAAAAAGTGACGAGAGTAATGATGCTACTACTGACTTAGTGTTTCTTCAATCTTATCGAGATTGGGAATGTAAGCCTCTTTTTTACCAATTTGGATTTTATAATGCAAAAAGTCCGACGTTTCAGAATCTTGTGCTAATTTTAATGCTGATTCATTAAGGTGAATGAGTTGAGGGATACCGTAACAAGGTAATGCATAGGTATTAACGTCAACATTGTTATTTATACCATGAAGGACGCATAATTTATGAGCATCCACCATGTCGTAGTCTTCATTTTCAACAAGACTTTCTAGGTCGATAACCGGTAATCTTTTTTCATGCCAGTTACATTCTCCAACCCAGTAGTTTGGTTTGTCATTAGCAGAACTTAATCGAGGCATCGGAATCACTTCTGCGATGGTTGAGTTTGGCAATAATAAATAATGTTGCTGTAAAGGAATCAGCATGCAAGGAACAAAGTCAGAAGTATTTTCAGCCATGGGGGTGTCCTAATTTAGTGCTTTGCATGAGGATAATGACTACCGAGTAGCTCTTGCATCTTCTCGACAAGATCTAGTTCTTGGTATGGTTTTCCTAAGTAGGCATTAACACCAATATTTTCTGCTCGTGCACGATGTTTTTCACCGGTACGAGATGTGATCATAATGATTGGTAACTTAGAATATTGTTCACTATTTCGAACTAAGGTTGCAAATTCGAACCCATCCATGCGGGGCATTTCAACGTCAAGTAAGATAATATCTGGCTCTTGCTCATTTAATTGGGCCACGGCATCAATACCATCTTTAGCAGTGATAACATCAAAGCCATGTCGTTTCAGTAGGTTGCTAGATACTTTACGCATTGTAATTGAGTCATCAACAACCATGGCAATGGGTGCTCGATCATGATCTTTAGGCGGCGTTGTTGAATCTTCTTCTACATCGTCGTCATCATTTGCTGTTAAATCAGTTGAATCAACAAGTGCTGGAATATCAAGAATAAAGACCACTTGACCATCACCAAGAATCGTTGCACCCGTAATCGAGCTAATATTACTGAGTTGTTCACCCATTGATTTTAGTACGATTTCACGGTTACTGTTGATTTCATCGACCAGTAAAGCAATGTGCATATCACCATATCTGAATAATAGAATAGGGAACTGTAACTTGGGGTTGTCGGGTAATGATAAAGGTTTCTCAAGTAAGTTTGCTAGAGGAATGAAGTGGTAATACTCACCATTAAATTCATATTGAGCGTTGCCTTCTTCTTGGCTTAGTAAACCTTGAATTTCTTCAACTGTTATCCGTGAACCTGCATGTACTGAGGCGAGGGGGATGGCAAACTGCTCATCATGACTACTGACCATCAATGATTGCATAATTGATAGTGTGAGAGGTAAACGAATATTAAACGTTGTACCTTGACCCAGTTCCGATTGGATAGAAAGCCGACCCTTAAGGCTTCTAATCTCATTACTTACAACGTCCATACCTACACCACGACCAGCAAGTTGCGATATATTATCGGCAGTACTAAAGCCTGATGTAAGAATTAATTGGATTAGTTCATCATCAGATGGCACATGATCTGGGTTAATAAGCCCTTGCTCTAGGGCTCTGTTACGCACTTTATCGACATTAATTCCCTGTCCATCATCCGATAAAGAAAGTAAGATTTCAGAACCTTCTCGAGAAATGCTTAGTGTAAGTTGGCCAGTTTCATTTTTTTCTAAATCAGCACGTGTTTCAGGTGTTTCTATACCATGAGCAATCGCATTACGGATAATATGCTCAAGGGGTGCAACAATACGATCAAGAATCGTTCTGTCAAGTTCTATGTCGGCACCGAGTACAGTTAATGCAGCCTGTTTACCGAGTTCACTGTTAACTTGACGAATAATACGTTCAAAACGTGGCACAAGACCTGTAAAAGGTAATAAACGTGTGTTCATTAAGCCTTGTTCAAGATCGGCACTCAAGCGTGATTGTTGTAGTAAAATTGCATCAGAGTCATGGACTAAGTTATCAATGGACTGAGTAATTTCATTCATATCGCTCACACTCTCAGTTAAGCTTCGTGAGAGCTGTTGTATCATTGAAAAACGGTCAAATTCTAATGGATCAAAGTCTGATTTTTGATCTTGAGTTTCATCTTCATAGCGAAATAAAATCTGAGTTTCAGTTTCTATTTCTAAATTACGCAATTGATCCTGTAGGCGACTAACCGTTGATTCCATTTCTACTAACTGTTGTTGGATCGCTGCATTCTGCTGGCCAACTCGGTCACGAGAGATATTAACCTCTCCGGTAAAGTTCGTGAGGAAATCGAGTAGATCGGCACGGACTCTAATTTGCTCGCCACCAGATGTCGTCATATCTTGGGTTGATTCAGTCGTACTGTCATCTGAATCAGTTACTTGGGCAAGTGCAGGTTTAGGAACTACTTGTCCTGTGAAGCGTGAAATTTCTGTTAATAGATCATGTGCAAAAGGAATGCCTTCTTTACGAGCAAGGAACTCTTGCATTTCAGACAAGCGATCTTGGGAGCGTTGTAATAGCGTGAAGAAGCTATCATCAGGGTCTTGTTTTTGATCGGCAACTAAGAAAACTAATGATTCTGTATGGTGTGTCAGATCGGCAATTGGGCGAATATCGGTTAAACGAGCACTGCCTTTTATGGTGTGCAGGACACGCTGTAGCTGCATTGATGCTTCGGCATTATGATGGTTTTCTTGCCAGCTACGTATCGCGCTATTACTAGATTCTAGTAACTCCGAACACTCTTCAGTAAAGGCCTCAAGTAGTTCGGGATCATCCATTGGAATAGAAAACCACTCCGTTGGTGCGTTTTGGATAAGCTTATCTTCTTCTATCTGTGTAACTAGTTTTTCAACCTGCTGTTGGTAATTGCTTATAGTTGCAGGAGGCTTATTTTGAATCAGGTTCTCGATTTGGTTATTAATTTCTTCATAACCGTGTTCGAGTAATGACATCAGTCCTGTATATTTAAAGTCTTGTTGTTCAATCAGTTTATCTAGTAGCTGATATAAATCAGCAAGCACGGGGCGGTTTGCATGGTGTGCATTTTCAGCCAGTGTTGAAAGGGTTAAGTGAACCGCATCTTGATATTGAGTATTATCAGCCTGCTTCTGTAGTCGCTCCAATTCGTGTGAATACTGGCTTAACAGCTCGTCTGTTTCTTCTAAGAAAACAACTAAGAACTCAGGGTCGATTAATTTTTCTTGTTCCTCATCAGCTTTGCTTGATTTATTTTCCGGTGTTATTTGGGCCAAATTATCTAAAAGTGGCAAAATATCAGGCTCATTCGATGCAGGAGTCTTCAAGTGGGTAATGAAATCATCAAGCCCTTCTATCGTTTCTGTAAGTAGCAATAAATTCTGCTTATTGAGAGAAACATTATTTTCATAGATGATGCGTAAAGACTGATCTAATTGTGTTGCTACCGCAGCCACAGGCATAACTTGAGCAATATTTGCACAGCCTTTTAAAGAGTGTGCAGCACGAAGAAGCTCTTTAGATAAGGTAAAAGGAAGCTCGATATTTTTAAATGCGTCCTTAAAACTATTAATATGTTGAACGGCTTCATGGAGGAAGATTTGTTGAAGTTCATCATCATCCGATATGCTTATTTCTGTTTCTGCTAGGTTGTTGATATAGCGTTCAACACCTGTTTCACTTTGAGCTTGCTTGTTGATGTAACGCTGAACACTTGTTTCAATAATTTCTGCTTCTGCTTCT
>JAQRMU010000051.1:27234-47190 GCA_028598975.1 Gammaproteobacteria bacterium
TTCTGCTTCTGCTTCTTGAGCATCCCGTGAATTGGCAATCTGAATAAGAGAGTCGATATCTTTGGGTGTTGAATAATCTCCTGCCATGAAGAGCGATAATAATGGAGGGATTGCGATGTAGCTATTATGAAGAAGGCTATCTAGTGTTGATGAAATAGCTGCCTTACCATCTAGGATTTGGTTTAAGATATTTTCGACAGACCATGATAATTCACCTACAACCAGTGCCCCAGCCATTCTTCCACTGCCTTTTAGCGTGTGAAAATGGCGACGAATAATGTTGAGTGTTTCAAGATCATGCTCTTGTTGCCAAGTAGGAATGAGTTGCTGTAGTTCAGCGAGGACTTCCTCTGCTTCTTCTATAAAAATCTCACTAATTTCAGGGTCAATATCATTGCTAATAGGAGTTGATACTTGCTCAGAAAGCACTAGAGGGACATTCTCTTCAGCTTGAGCATCGATATAGCGCTCAACACTTGTCTTAGGACTTTTTTCAGGTAGATTATTGATATAACGTTGGACGCTAGATTCTGGTTTATTTTCTTGCTCAATGAGCATGTCAATATAACGCTCAACACCTGTTTTAGTTTCAGTCTGAATGCTATCTATTTCAGATGGTTCACTGTATTTAATTGCTAATTCATCATCATGAAGTAGTATGACATCTGCATCTAAAGGTGGTAATTGGTTGAAGTTAAGAAGTGTACTTTGACCATCAATAAGCAATTGTGTTTGCTCTGAACTCCCCCCTTGGCGAAGGATATCCATATAAAGATCGGCAAAGGCAATAATATCAGCAAACCAATTGAGCTCTTGGTTTGAGATTGCTTGCCCTTGGGTAACCATTTGGTTCATTTGCTGAGCAGTATTCTCAAATAAGCTTGCCACTTGATTTAGGTTAACCATAAGCAATGTATTTGCAATACTTTGCAATTGGTTTGCTGCATTGCTTAGAATTTCTGGAGCATTATCTGATTGGTTAGATAAAATACTTAAAGATTCTTTAATATTATTGAGATCATTTTGGCATTCAGAAATCACTGTGTTTTGAAGTTGGAGTGTATCAGTAGACTGATTCGACCCTGTATTAACAGAACCTTGTAGCTTGGCTTCAACTTCAATAAGATCGTTTGCCAAAGTCATTAATAACTGATCTTCAGGAAGAAGCCGTTTATCTACGAGTTGTGTAAAGCTGTCAGCGTGTTGTTGAAGTAATGTGCTGGATGAATTATCGGCCAACAATTTAAAGGTGTTAGCCATACTTTCTAATTGCTGAGGAAGTTGTTGGATTGAGTTTACAGAGTGCTCAGCATGCCGTTCAAATTGATCAATGTATTCTTTTATCTCTTGTAGTTGATTTAGTAATTCGGAATGCACATCTGCTAAGGCACTACTGCTTAGGTTATAAATCTTTTGATGTTGCTCTGCGTCGAAGAAGTTTAAATTAAACGTGTTTTTTAATAAAAAGGTATGTTTACCATTACTTGTTGCTTGAGCAGACAATAGTAATAATTCTTGAACTAATGCCGTGGGATAGATAGCTTGGAGATGTTGTTCATCTTCATGAGTAAATATTTTGATCGACTTATTTAGCTGACCTATTTTGAGTTTAAGCTCCGAATCAACAATAAGACCACCATCTAACAATGCCTCGATAACCCCTTCAGCAGCCCACCAAAGAATAACGGAACGTTCTTGCATGCTACTAAGGCGTAAGTAATGAAGAATATCAGCCATTCTGTACAGAGCTGTTTGATCATTACTTTTAAACCAATCAAGTAATGATATTTGGAAAACATGACTGATTTTTTTTAGAGAGATTTTTATTGTTGGCTTTGGTTTGCTTGGATCAGGCGTTATGAACTCAGGAAGGTGAATAGACAACGTTGGATTGAAAACACTGCTAAGCAAGGTCTCGTTATCGCCTCGAGCAAGACGTAATTCATTTATGGTGGTAATAATACGTAAGGGGTGATCTTCTAGTTCTATACCAATGACTTGTAGGTAATTGGGTAGAAGGAGTAAGGATTTTAAAAGCGCATCTTGCGTTTCTGATTGCTCACTTGATTGCTGGTCACGAAGTGTGATCGCAGATGTTAGCATCTCACTAGCTAACAAATGTGCACCGTTAAGATTTAACATTTCGACGGTACCATTCACCTGATGGAGCTGAGTGATACAGGTCTCAAGTGAAGCTGTATTTGTAGGATCGTCTATATATCTTGTTAATGCTTGTAGTGCATCTGCAAGAGATTGCTGAACTTCATCCTGTACCCAGGCGAGTGCATCATAGTTACCACTAACTGTCCGTGCCATGCGTTACTCCAGACCAGAAGTGAAAGTATTAAGAATAAAAAAAGACACCTTAAAATACCTATTTTTTATGACGGTAAAGTGAAGCCAGAAATAGACTTACGTAGATCATCGGTTAAGTCTAATAGTCGCCCGATAGAGGCCGCACTCTCATTGGTACCCGTCGATGTTTGCATCGCAATTTCTTGGATAACGTTCATACTATCAGACGTACCAATCGCTGCTTGTGCTTGTTGCTTAGCAGCATCAGAAATATTATTAATCAAGTCCGCCAATTGGTGAGATACAGCCTCAATTTGTTCAAGTGCAGTACCCGCATCTTGGGATAATTGAGCTCCTAATACTACCCCTGATGTACTTTGTTCCATTGAACTGATCGCTTCACTAGTATCGCTTTGGATTGTTCTTACCAGAGCATCAATCTGTTTGGTTGCGTTACTAGAACGTTCCGCTAATCGCTGTACCTCATCGGCAACAACGGCAAAACCTCGACCAGCCTCTCCGGCCATGGTTGCTTGGATAGCGGCATTAAGAGATAGGATGTTTGTTTGCTCAGCGATATCATTGATTAATTCAACGATATCTCCGATTTCTTGAGAACTTTCCCCAAGTCGCTTGATACGTTTAGATGTTTCTTGAATATGCTCACGGATAGTATCCATACCTGTGATGGCATTTTTCACAGCATCAGTCCCTTCAGCTGCAAGTTGTACAGACTGCTTCGCAACGTCAGATGATTGGCTGGCATTTTGAGATACTTGTTCAATCGACTCCGCCATATCACTGATTGCGGTACTCACTTCAGTTATTTGTTGTGTTTGATGTTCACTCGCATCTGTTAAATGTATCGCTGTTGCCTGCGTTTCTTGTGCTGCAGATGATACATGTACGGTTGTTGAGTTGATGTTTTCAACAAGGTCACGTAAGGCATCAATTGTGTAGTTGACCGAATCAGCGATCGCCCCTGTAATATCTTCGGTAACCGTTGCTGTTACCGTCAAGTCACCATCGGCAAGATCACCCATTTCATCAAGTAATTGTAAAATCGCATCTTGGTTATGACGGTTTTGAACTTCCATCACTTCAAGTGAGTTACTGATTGAAGTAAAGGGGAAGTAGGCTAATTTTAATGTCAGAATAAGTGTAATGATAAAACTGACAACAATTCCAGCAGAAAAGATAAGTGGGTCATGCCATATGAGCTCATACATTCCCATGGCTAATAGTCCTACTCCAGCAATAGTCAAAAGAGTAAATACAACCGTCAGTAATAAAATAGGTAAATTACTTTTTGAGGTGAGTGATGAGGAAAAAAGTTTACTAGTTGAGTTCATAGTGATTTTCCTAAAATCAAAATATTACGCGGCAGCATTTAAAAAGCGATGATCAGCAGCAAGTTTGTCAAAGCTAAAGACATCCCAGTGCATATCCTGTTGGGCAATGCTACCTGTTATATAAGCGGAGACTGCGCTATCAGATACTTCTTCGTGAAGCTTTGGCTCATATTGAAAATGTTTCAAGCCAAAAACTTCATCTAGAAGCAAACCTGAATATAAGTGTGGGTGATTATTAACAACGATACGACTTTGTTTATTTAGTTTAGTCGGTGTGCCATATAAAAAATATTTAAGGTCAAACAGGGGTAATAATTCTCCCCGTAAATTAGCAATACCGAAGACCCAAGGTTCAGATTTTGGTACAGCTGTAATTTGTGATGGCACGGTAAATACTTCACGTGTTTCACTTAATGGAACTAGGAAATGTTGCTCTGCGATTCGAAAACCAATGGCAGTCCATCTACCATGTGAATCATCTTGTTGGGAGTGTTTTGCTGCACTTTGTTGGCTGCGGAGTTGAATATCTTGTAGTACTGCCAGCATTTCTGCTGGGGAACTCGTATGGCTCATGATACGGTCTCGAGTAGGGCATTAATTTCTTGCATAAGCTGTTCTTCCGTAACTGGCTTGCCAAGGTAACCCTTAGCGCCTTGTCTCATGCCCCATAGTTTGTCTGTTTCTTGATTTTTAGAAGAAACAATGATGATGGGGATATCCTGAGAGATAGGATCTTTACTTAAACGTCGCGTTGCTTGGAAGCCGTTAAGTTTCGGCATAACAACATCCATGAGTATTAAATCAGGGTTTTCTTTTAGGGCAACTTCTACAGCTTGTTCACCATCTTCGGCTGTAATAATCTGATGATTGTATTTCTCCAATATTTTCTTAAGAACATAAATTTCTGTAGGAGAGTCATCTGCAATGAGGATTAAAGCCATATTCTTTTAAACATCCTTGGTTTTATTTTTGGAGCAGGTGAGTACGAATTGCATTAAGCAGATCGTCTCTAGCAAAAGGCTTTGTTAAGTATTGCTCTGCACCGACTACACGCCCTTTTGCTCGGTCGAAGAGACCGTCTTTACTTGAAAGCATAATAACGGGGGTGTCTTTGAAGACAGAATTGTTTTTTATCAGTGAACAGGTTTGATAGCCATCTAGGCGAGGCATCATAATGTCAATGAAGATGATGTCAGGATGACTGCTACTAATGACGGGAAGTGCTTCAAAACCATTCTCAGCAGTGACAACCTCACAACCAGCATTCGTCAGCAGTTTTTCTGCTGTGCGGCGGATAGTTTTACTATCGTCAATCACCATGACCTTTAGGCCTGAAAATTCAGTTTTTTTATCACTCACGCTAACAGTAGTCCCTAATATAAACTTAAAACATCTGACTAAGATTTAAAGTATTAATCACAGAAGATATACCATTTTGTGCTGTCAGGCTAGTAAGAACTAGATAAAACTTAGTTCTTGCTTGTTATTAGCGTTACATAAGACAATGATGGCCCAAAAAGGCTGAATTATTTTACAAGCCAAATGTTATTTATTGTGCAGTGAACTATGCGATTGAGAAGGTAAAAAAATATGATTTCTGGAGTTCCGAATTTAACAACAGCATTAAAAGGTCCTTTATTGCAGCTAGAAGATCATTTGTTGACGCATCAAACTCATGTAGAGGCATGGTTTCGAGAACAGTGGCTACTGACCCCAGCTCCTTTTTATGCATCTGTTGATTTACGTAATGCAGGGTTCAAGTTGGCACCTGTGGATACAAATTTATTTCCAGCAGGATTTAATAACCTTAATCACGCCTTTATGCCTTTATGTATTCAAGCGGTGCAAGCCGCGGTTGAGAGAACGTGTCCTCAGGCCCGTAGAGCTTTGATCGTGGCTGAAAACCATACACGAAATCTATTTTATTTGGAAAGTATAGAAACCTTGCGACAAATTTTCGAACAAGCAGGGCTGGAAGCAAGGATCGGTAGTTTACGAGAGGATTTGACAGAAGTAATGGATGTGGCGTTGCCATCAGGTAAAACATGTCGCTTAGAACCTATTACACGTGTTGATAAGCGAATCTTTTTAGATGATTTTTCACCCTGTTTAGTTTTATTAAATAATGATCTTTCAGGGGGACGGCCTGAGATATTAGAAGACTTAGAACAGCAAGTTATTCCACCTTTATCTGCTGGTTGGTCAGACCGAAAAAAATCAGATCATTTCACTCACTATCATCATGTGACTGAAGAATTGGCAAAACAAATTGATATTGATCCATGGCTTATCTCACCATTATCCTTACAGTGTGGTGAAGTGAATTTTATGGAGCGAGACGGAGGAGAGTGTTTAGCCAATAATGTTGAGAATATGCTGGCCTCCATTCAGGCTAAATATGATGAATATGGTATAGATAAAGAGCCTTTTGTTGTTGTTAAAGCTGATTCTGGAACGTATGGTATGGGGATCATGACAGTTAAACATGCCGATGAAATTGCAAGTCTAAACCGTAAACAAAGAACGAAAATGTCATCAGCAAAAGAAGGGCTTGTGGTTGATAATGTGTTGGTTCAAGAAGGGGTCTATACGTTTGAAACTATTGGTGAAGAGATGGCTGTTGCTGAACCTGTTGTTTATATGATGGACCACTTTGTGGTGGGAGGGTTCTATCGTGTACATACTGCGCGAGGTATCAATGAGAATTTAAATGCCCCAGGTATGCACTTTGAGCCATTAGCTTTTGCTCAACCCTGTAACACGCCAGATAAACAAAATGTACCAGATTCTGAGCCCAACCGGTTTTATGCTTATGGTGTTATTGCTAGGCTTGCATTGCTTGCTGCAGCGAGAGAGCTTGCTGAATAAAGAGAGCCCCTTGCATACAGAGCTAGGACGAAGTAAAAGTACACAACTAAAAAGGGCCGATATTATTGGATAATACCGGCCCTATATTCTTTTCAGTTAGGTTCAGAATTTAGTTCATATGCTCACTTAAATAAGCGATTGTCATTGTTTGGTTGTGCAATAAGCTATGGCCATCATCTTCACCAGAACAAATTTCACCATTAGAGTAAAAACCAGTAATCCCTGTTTGAACACCAAGCAGTCGCTGTACAGCAAAGACTTCATCAGAAACTTGCTCTTCCATAACAAGTTTTCGACCAACACAGCTGACACAAATCGCTAAGGCCTTGTCATTAAGGTTAATATCTTTGTCTAAAATCTGACGTGCGGCATCACTTGCACCATTCACTAACATATCGTGATCAGACTTTAGGAAGCGGACGGTTGACCCTTCGTTTACATTACCAGCAAAGGTGAGACTATTATCATTTTCATCAACAGCTAAAAGTGTACGGATAACAGTAATGCTTTTGTCTTCTGACATGATAGCAAATGGAAAATTAAGTCCCGATGCAGGAAGTTGATTGGCATAGTAGCCAATATACATTTTGTATAATGGGAGAGCGGGTTTTCCATCTAACTCATAAACAATATTTTTCACTGCGCGAGTAATTTTACGTGGCGGGCCATAAGGCTTCCAACCACCCAAGGCTCCACTTGTTACAACAGCATTTTCACCGTAGATACCGACAGCGATAACTACCCTGTCATGAACTTGGTCATTATTAAGTAAGTATGTTTGAGAGAAGTTAGCGTTGTCACCCGCTAAACCACCTGTGATAGGAATGTCCGGTAGCACTTCTTGAATGCCCTCAACCAACTCTGAACCATTGACATTTAAGCCATCACTCAGTACAAAAACGCCCTTTAAATCATCCTGAACCAAATCTGATGCGATGAGTGCACCAAGAGCATGAGATTGTGCCATGCTATTGATAGGTTTAACGATAAATTTAAGTGAGCTACGTTCCCAAAGCATTGCGGTAATATGCACGCTATCATCATGTACACCGCCATCAGTGATTTCCCCTGATGTTGTACAGCCAATAATTTGAGCTGATGGGTAGCGCTTTTGTAGCGCTTTGGTAAAGCCTCGCTCTTTAAAGCGCTTAACCGAACCAAAAACGAGAACCCAGTTTGCCTCCGGCAGTGGCGATTGTGATGGCAGTTTTCCAATCGCCATTTTGTCTGGGAGGTGTTCTTGCTTAAACTTCATAATTTATTAGTGCCTACATTTTAGTGAAATATTACCGAAACAATGTGGTCGTAATACTTCTAAAATCATCCATTGAACTTGACCAGACTGATAGTACCCCACTTTATTACTGTATGGGAAGAACAACTGAGAAAATAATAAATTAAGAATCCATCAGATACTCGCAAAGGCTATGATGGCTGTTTAGGGGACCGAAAAGTTCTCATTTTGTAGCAAGAAAATGATTTAAAAGTTGCCCCCTTATTACATTGTCGCCTCCTAACAATTGCTTTGTTAGTATTGAAGTAGAGATTGTAAGTTAAATAAAAGTATGTTTTATTGTTCGTCGAGGCGAGAAGGTTCTGGCCTCACTATTTTGACGCGTGTATTAAAATGATAAAAATAAAAATGCATGAGCATCAAGCATTTAGTAGAGGCCGAAAATAGTTACTTCATAACTTACAGAGAGAGAGAATTATGTTTCCATTAGCATTGAGTATTGGTGGTTTAGGTGGTTTAGCAACATGGCTTGCACTTAGCCCATTAGCTGGATTTGTTACAATTTGGGCGATCTTTATTGGTTGGGGTCAGTACTTCCACAATGGTGCAGATAATGCAGCATTAAAAAATACAATTGTATGTAGTATTTTTGGTTCAGTTCTAGCGGGTGTTGCTTTTGCTTTGATTACAAAAGTGGGCTTAGGTGAAGGTACTTCATTAGCTGTGAATGCTGCGGTTTGGGTTGGCGTAACTGTATTTGCTCTTGTTATGGGTGCTTCAATTCCTGCTTTCTCTACTATTCCATCAGCAGTGTATGGTTATGCGGCAACAGCAGCATATGCTATTCATGCCGGTGCTGATTTATCAGCGGCAGGAAACACATTAAACATGGACACAACAAATCCTGTTGTCGTTGTTTCATTATCAATTATTGTTGGTGCTGTATTTGGTATGGTATCGGGTAAAGTAGCTGCAATGATTTCTGGTGACTAAATACTAGATTCTAAGTAAAACAAAAAAGGCTGTATCCAGTAATGAATACAGCCTTTTTTTATGGCCTGAAATTACGCTAACTTAAGCTGTTAATTTAGCTTTCAAGATCTCATTTACTTGTGCAGGGTTTGCTTTACCTCGAGATGCCTTCATCACTTGACCGACAAAGAAGCCAAGTAATTGTTCTTTACCTGCACGGTATTGTTCAGCTTGATCGGCATTGTTAGCAATTACCTCATCAACAATCGCTTCAATTGCACCTGAGTCGGTGACTTGTTTTAAGCCTTTTTCTTCGATAATGCTATCGGCATCATCCCCTTCACCAGCCCATAAAACATCAAAGATTTGCTTAGCAATTTTTCCAGATATTGTATTGTCACTAATACGAATCAATAAGCCACCTAATTGTGCGGCACTAATTGGAGAAGTTGTAATTTCTAAGCCTGCTTTATTCAAAGCACCTAATAATTGAGTAATAATCCAGTTGGCACAGAGCTTTGGATCTTTATTATCAGATGCTTCTAACACGGCTTCAAAATAATTAGCTAATTCACGACTGCTTGTTAATACAGATGCGTCATAAAGTGGTAAGTTCATATCTGCAACAAAACGATCGCGTTTCGCATTTGGCAATTCAGGTAATGTAGCTCGAATTTGTTCAATCATTTCAGGATCGAGAACTACAGGTAGTAAGTCTGGATCAGGGAAGTAGCGATAATCGTTTGCTTCTTCTTTGCTACGCATTGAGCGAGTTTCATTTTTGTCAGCATCATAAAGGCGAGTTTCTTGAACAACGGTACCGCCATCTTCAATTAGCTCAATTTGGCGTTCAATTTCGATATTGATGGCACGCTCAACATTACGGAATGAGTTAATGTTTTTTAATTCGGCACGCGTACCTAGTTCTTTTTGGCCTTTAGGTCGAACTGAAACATTAGAGTCACAGCGGAATGAACCTTCCTGCATATTACCGTCACAAATCTCGAGGTATTGCACTAAAGAATGGATCTTCTTCATGTAGGCAACCGCTTCTTTGGCGCTACTCATATCAGGATCAGAAACAATTTCTAATAATGGTGTGCCTGCACGGTTTAAATCAACACCTGTTTGACCTTGGAAATCACCATGCATAGATTTACCCGCATCTTCTTCTAAATGAGCGCGAGTAACACCGATGATCTTCTCAGAGCCATCTTCAAGTTCAATCGACAGTTTTCCTTGACCTACAATCGGTAGTTCAAACTGACTTATTTGATAGCCTTTGGGTAAATCAGGGTAAAAGTAGTTTTTACGGGCAAAAACAGAGCGAGGAGGGAGATCGGCATCAATGGCTAAACCAAATTTAATGGCCATTTTGACGGCTTCTTGATTCAGTACGGGTAAAACACCAGGTAAGCCTAAATCTACGGCACATGCCTGAGTGTTTGGCTCGGCACCATATGCGGTCGATGCGCTAGAAAAAATCTTAGTTTTGGCGGCGAGTTGGGCGTGAATCTCTAACCCAATAACAACTTCCCATTCCATATTGATGGCCTGATCTTAATTATATAAACGGAGGATTGTACCAATTTATTAACGTAAGCTGAGAATTTTCCAGCCTTGTTGTTTTGCTACAGCTTGTAATTTAGCATCAGCATCCACAGCAACAGGGTGTTCAACAAGATTTAGTAGCGGTAAATCATTATGAGAATCACTATAAAAATAACTGCCTTCAAGTGTTAAACCTTGTTCTGTTAGCCATTCGTTTAAGCGTGTCACTTTTCCATCTTGATATGAAGGCGTGCCTGCAACTTTGCCGGTATAAACACCATCTACCATTTCGGCTTCCGTAGCAATTAAATGCGGAATGTTTAATGATTTGGCGATGGGCGCAGTAATAAATCGGTTTGTTGCGGTGATAATTAATAAGGTATCACCTTGCTGTTGATGTTTAGCAATCAGATCACGAGCAGCGGGGAGCATAATAGGAGTAATCTTTTCTACTAAATATTGTTCACGCCAATGATGGAGATCAGCAATAGAATTATCCGCTAGTGGTTTAAATTGGAAGGCTGAGAATTCGAAAATATCCATGGTTCCAGCAAGATATTGATCGTAAAAATCCTGATTTCCCCGCTGATAAGACTCCGCATCAACGATATTATTTTCAACGAGGAATTCTCCCCATAAGTAGTCACTATCACCGCCAAGTAGGGTGTTATCTAAATCAAAGATTGCGAGAGCCATATTGTTAACTTCAACTATATCAAAAGAAAGTTGCTCTATTCTACTATGAGTAAGAGAAATGGTTTGCATACCGCGAGTGCTTTCTCTAATCTAGTCTGTATTGAGAAATTATGTCGTTACTACTGTGGCTTTTTAAGTTGAGCAGTAACAAGAGATAGGGTTGTGATAGATAAAGATGGTTTCAGACCAAATGTAGGGATTATTCTCTGCAATAATGATAACCAAGTGCTCTGGGCGCAACGAGCACAACATGATTCGTGGCAGTTTCCACAAGGTGGTATTAAGCCTGATGAAACAGCAGAAGAAGCCGTGTATCGAGAATTGATGGAAGAGGTCGGCCTCGGTCCTGAACATGTTGAAGTGCTGGGTATGACGCAGGACTGGCTACGTTACCGTTTACCAAAACGCTATTTACGTTTTGGTAATAAGCCACTTTGCATTGGGCAGAAGCAGCGTTGGTTTTTATTACGATTGATTGCTGAAGAAGATAATGTGCGCTTAGATCAATATGAAAAGCCGGAATTTGATGACTGGCGTTGGGTTGATTATTGGGTGCCAGCGAAAGAAATCGTGTTTTTCAAACGTCGAGTGTATGAAAAAGCACTACATGAATTAGCACCTATTTTATTCCCAGAATATAAAAAGCGGGTTGATAGTCAGCGTAAGCGTTAAGCTAAGGTTTTACGAAAGACTTTGGCATTACGCTGATAGTTGTAGAGGCTCTGCTTTTTTACCGGTAATTCATTAATCTCAGCGGACTTAAAGCCATGTTCAATAAACCAGTGGGCCGTGTGTGTTGTGAGTACGCATAAACTGGTAAGGCCTGTTGATGCTGCCTGCTGTTCTATTGCTGACAATAATTGTTCGCCTCGTCCCGTGCTTTGGTAGCCTGATGAAACTGCAAGGCAAGCGAGTTCCCCAACTTGATTCTCTTGATAGGAATAAAGCGCTGCACAGGCAATGACAGAGCCATCACGCTCCATCACTGTAAAGTGATCAATTTCGATTTCTAAGTGTTCGCGAGAACGTTTAACTAATGTACCGTTATCTTCTAGAGGTTGGATCAGTTCTAATATTCCACCAACATCGTCAATAGTTGCTTGGCGAATTGTTTCAAAAGAACCTGCGCTGACTAATGTGCCAGCACCATCACGGCTGAACAGTTCCTGTAATAAAGCACCATCAATTGAGCGATCTAATAAGTGAACACGTTGCACACCTGCATTGCAGGCTTTGACCGCAGCGCTCAGTGAGTGATATTGCTCATTGGATGAGCTATTCATCACTTCAGATGCCTGTTTTACAGTTAATTCTCGTGCTAATTGTTGGCTATCACCAATTAGTATTAACTTATCAGCAGTCAATGCAGACGCTGTTGCAGTTGCAATCGCTTCAGCAGATAAGTTGAATATTTCACCCGTTGGCGAGTAGCCTAAAGGTGGCAGTAGAACAATATTACCTTGCGCTAATTGTTGTTCAATTCCTTGAGTATCAATACGACGAACTTCACCTGTATGTTCAAGATCTACTCCGTCTTTAATGCCGACAGGTTGCGCAACAACTAAGTTGCCACTTGTACAACGAATACGAGCATCAGCCATTGGCGTATGAGGTAAACTAAATGAAAGTTTTGCTTCAATGTCGAGGCGTAACTTACCGATAACAGACTTAGCAATTTTTAGGCTTGCATCATCAGTAATTCTGAGTCCTTGATGATAATTAACAACAACATTATGAGTTTTGCATTGCTGTTCGATCTGAGGTCTAGCCCCATAAACCAACACCAAACGGATACCTAGACTATTCAATAGAGCAAGATCATGAACTAAGTTATCAAAGCTACTTGAGGCGATTGTTTCACCATCAAAAGCGATGACAAAAGTTGAACCTCGGTGAGCATGAATATAAGGTGCAGCAGCGCGAAACCAACTGGTTGTCGTGGCATTGTTCATTGAAAGTAAGTCGTCATTTGTTGTTTTCATAACGCTCTTTTTATCCTAGTCAGAGCCGTCTTGCAATTTAGTGTAAAATTTAAAGGATAAAATATTGTCGTTTGCTTAAATAAGCAGACAAAAAATCTATAAGTTTGGAGAGTCAACATGCCTGAATATCGTTCAAGAACATCAACCGCCGGTCGTAATATGGCAGGTGCTCGCGCCCTATGGCGTGCTACAGGCATGAAAGATGATGATTTTAGTAAACCCATTATTGCCATTGCCAATTCATTCACTCAATTTGTTCCGGGTCATGTTCATTTAAAAGACATGGGGCAATTAGTTGCGCGTGAAATAGAAAAAGCGGGTGGGGTTGCGAAAGAATTTAATACCATTGCTGTAGATGATGGTATCGCTATGGGTCATGGTGGCATGTTGTACAGTTTGCCATCTCGCGACATTATTGCCGATTCAGTTGAATATATGGTTAATGCCCATTGTGCTGATGCAATTGTGTGTATTTCGAACTGTGACAAAATCACGCCAGGCATGTTGATGGCCTCTTTGCGGTTAAATATTCCAGTGATCTTTGTGTCGGGCGGCCCAATGGAGGCAGGTAAAACTAAGCTTGCAGGTAAAGAGGTTAAATTAGATCTTGTTGATGCCATGGTGCAAGCAGCAGATGAACATGTCAGTGATGAAGATGTTGCCCAAGTGGAACGTAGTGCGTGTCCGACCTGTGGTTCATGTTCTGGTATGTTTACAGCAAACTCAATGAACTGCCTAACCGAAGCATTAGGTTTATCGCTACCGGGTAATGGTTCTTTATTAGCAACGCATGCTGATCGTAAAGAATTATTCTTAGAAGCGGGCCGTACCATTGTTGATTTGGCTAAACGCTATTATGAGCAAGATGATGAATCAGCGTTGCCGCGATCAATTGCAAGTAAAGCAGCATTTGAAAATGCAACTGCGTTAGATATCGCGATGGGGGGCTCAACCAATACAGTATTACATCTACTAGCAGCTGCGCATGAAGGTGCGGTTGATTTCACCATGGATGATATCGATCGTATGTCTCGTAAAATTCCTAACTTATGTAAAGTTGCACCAGCAACACCTGACTATCATATGGAAGATGTACACCGTGCTGGTGGTGTATTCAGCATCTTGGCAGAGCTTGCGGCTGGTGATTTATTACATACCGAACTGCCAACCGTTCACAGTGCAACACTGGCCGATGCCTTAGCAGAGTGGGATATCGCTAGGAATGGAAGTGATGCGGCGAAACTACGTTATTCAGCTGGCCCAGCAGGCATTCCAACACAAGAAGCTTTTAGCCAAGCGACACGCTGGCCGAGTTTAGATGTTGACCGTGAAAACGGCTGTATCCGTGATATCAAACATGCTTATAGCCAAGATGGTGGTTTAGCCGTGCTATTCGGTAATATCGCGCTAGAAGGGTGTATCGTTAAAACGGCAGGGGTGGATGATTCAAACTTAAACTTCTCTGGTCCAGCACGCATCTTTGAATCTCAAGATCATGCTGTTACAGCTATTTTGACAGAACAAATTGTTGCAGGTGATGTCGTCCTTATTCGTTATGAAGGGCCTAAAGGTGGACCGGGTATGCAAGAAATGTTGTACCCAACGAGCTACCTAAAATCGAAAGGCCTAGGTAAGGCCTGTGCATTATTAACGGACGGTCGTTTTTCAGGTGGTACATCGGGGCTATCAATTGGTCACGCATCACCCGAAGCAGCAGAAGGCGGTAATATCGGTTTGGTTGAAGAAGGTGATACGATTGTTATCGACATTCCTAACCGCATTATTAAAGTCGATGTATCAGATGAAGTATTGGCCGAACGTCGCGTGGCAATGGATGCAAAAGGTGGTGATGCATGGCAACCGGTTGGTCGTGAGCGTGAAGTGAGCTTGGCATTACAAGCCTATGCCGCTTTAACAACATCAGCCTCAAAAGGTGCGGTGCGTGATTTAGAGCAATTGAAACGTCGTTGATTGATGGCTAAAAAGTTTTAAGTAAAGCCCTGACTTGAAGAAGTTGGGGCTTTTTTATATCTAGGCAGTTTATATGATAATACCATTGATCCTGCTACCAATAATGCGGAAGTGATTAGGCAGCCAATCAAACTATAGTGCTGATATATCAGGCCCGATAAGACTGTACCCGTTAAGCGCCCACCCGCATTCGCCATATAATAAAAGCCAACATTCATTGCGACTTTATCATGGTCTGACCATTCAACGATTAAATAAGAATGTACTGCTGAGTTCATGGCAAAGACAATGGCAAATAGGCTTAAACCAATCAGCAATACGGTAGTTGCTTCGCTTGATTGATAGAGCCCCCATGCGATAGCAATAGGGATTAGCATTAATATTGCTGCGAGGGTGCTTGTTGTTTTGCCTGTTGGTATATGTTGTTTAAGAAATATGGGGGTAGTTGCTTGAATCAAACCATAAGCAATAATCCATAAGGCAAAGAAGGTTCCTACCTGTTCCGCTCCCCAGTTTAAAGTGGGGTAAAGGGGACGCTACCCTTTAATTTCCTTAGCAGGTCGACCTTGAGGTTTATACCGTAGCGATCTTTTTGCTATCGCCTCAAGCCTATCAATAAAACTATCATCTCCACAAGGCAAGCCTTTTTCTATATTTCGCTGAATAATATCCACCATGCCTTGATTTTCAGGCAAGGCTAACCAGTCAGCCCACTTATGTTGAGGGATATCTTTTAGTGAGCTGGGTAAGGGGGCAAGCAAAGTGTTTTCTTGTAAGCCACAATGAACAGCAGCACTTGACCAGCGATAATCTTCTGGTTTTAGTATCATTCCTGCCTGAACAGGATTTCTTTCAACATAACGAATCGTTGACCAAGTATATTCGTCATTCAAAGGCGACGAAAAGAATCGACCTTGCCATAAATGACCTTTCCAGCCTTTGATTTTATTAACATGCTGAGAATAGCGCATATGAAGAGGCTTCAAGACTTGCTGCAAACCTGATTCAGACTGAGGTACTAAAACAAGGTGTACATGATTAGTCATTAAGCAATAAGCGAGAATGGCAACGTCATATTTATCACAATAATACTTAAGCCACTCCAAGTAGATAAGGC
Organism: Gammaproteobacteria bacterium; assembly: GCA_028598975.1. GTDB lineage: Bacteria > Pseudomonadota > Gammaproteobacteria > Nitrosococcales > Methylophagaceae. The sequence goes on from JAQRMU010000051.1 coordinate 43,273, forward strand.
GGTCATCATCGGTGAAAAATACATCTTCGCGCCGATTACCTCGCTGGGTAATATGGTGGGGAATATTGGCAAATACATTGCGGGCAAGTCTAGGCATACGACAGAGTATACTGTATTCGCCAATTAAAGGGTAGCGTCCCCTTTAAAAGTGATAACATCACTGGTACTCCAACTAATGTCTCGGCAATTTATAGGATAAGCCTGCCGCGCTCGCAATAAATACGCTTGAGGCAATTAAGCACCCTGCTAAACCGTAATATTGAAACAATAAGCCTGATAGCACAGTGCCTGTTAGTCGCCCACCAGCATTAGCCATGTAATAAAAACCGACATTCATGGCTACTTTGTCATGATCAGACCATTCGACAATTAAATACGAATGTACGGCGGAATTAATAGCAAATACAACCGCAAACAGGCTTAAACCGATGATGACAACAGTAGCAGGATCAAAGTCTTTATAAAGAGCCCAAGCAATACCTGCTGGCAATAGCATTAATAACCATGCCAACCATTGAGCAGTGTGGCCACTCGGATGATGACCTTGTAGTATTTTTGGTGCCAATGCTTGTACAAAGCCATAGCCAATAATCCACAAAGCGAAAAAGCTACCTATTTGTTCATGTTGCCAACCTAATGTTGCAGTGAGATAAACAGGCAGGGCAACCACAAACCAGACATCACGAGCTCCAAACAAGAAAAAGCGAGCGGCAGATAGCCAGTTAATAGCTGGTTTGTTGGCAAATAATTGACTGAACTTTGCTGTTCTTTTTGTTTTACCCAGATCTGAGGGAAGTAAAAACAGGGTGAGTAACAGCACAGCAAATAGACCGCCAGCAAGACAATATAAAGCACCTTGAAAACCATATAGAGCGAGTAGTAGTCCACCTAAGAAAAAGCCGACACCTTTGAGCGTATTTTTAGATCCTGTTAATACTGCAATCCATTTAAAGAGCTTATTCTCACTCTCTGAATCGCTAGGCACAAAAAGCTTTACACTGGCTTTAGCACTCATCTTATTGAGATCTTTGGCGATACCCGATAAAGCCTGAGCTGCCATCACATAAATGATGGTCAGGTACTCTGTTGGTACGGTCAGCATAAGCAAGGCAATGACTTGTAACACCATTCCTGCATGCATGGTGGTATTGAGGCCGAAACGAGCACCTAACCAGCCACCGACTAGGTTTGTGATTATGCCGAAGAATTCATAAAACAAAAATAGGCTGGCAATGGCAAGCGGTGTGTAACCGAGCTGGTGGAAATAGAGCACCACTAACATCCGGATTGCTCCGTCAGTTAAGGTGAAAGCCCAATAGCCCCCAGTAATTACGGCATAGTTTCTCAAACTCTGTACCGCATTCATAGGGCTATATTCGTCATCCTCGCGAAGGCGGGGATCCATGGCTCGTAAAAATAGTGACTATCGTTGGATTCCCGCCTTCGCGGGAATGACGGTAACGTTAATATTAAGAGCAATAATGCCATATGATTACATTGACCTAGCAATCATATTGGCGAGGTCAATCATACGGTTCACATAGCCCCATTCATTGTCATACCACGCTAAAATCTTCACTTGAGTACCGTCAATCACCATAGTAGATGGTGCATCAATAATGCCGGAGCGTGGATCATTGGTGTAATCAGCTGACACTAATGGACGTGTTTCATAACCTAATATCTCTTTTAGTGAACCTTCAGATGCCGCTTTAAATAATGAATTTACTTCATCAATATCTGTTGCTTGCTTAGATTCAAATACAAAGTCAGTCAGTGACCCATTTAGTAAGGGAACACGAACAGCCAAACCATTTAACTTACCTTCTAACTCAGGGAATATGGTGGTAATCGCTTTGGCTGAGCCAGTTGTTGTGGGAATGAGTGATTGTCCACTAGCGCGAGCACGACGTAAATCTTTATGACCTTTATCCACAATTGTTTGAGTATTAGTGATGTTATGAATCGTTGTCATTGAACCATGCTTAATGCCTAATGATTCGTGCATCACTTTAACAATAGGTGCAAGACAATTGGTTGTACATGATGCCGCTGTGACAACATGATGTTGAGTAGGATCATAAAGATCATCATTCACACCATAAACAAGATTAAGCGCATTGTCAGGGCAGGGTGCGGATACCAATATCTTTTTAATGCCCTGATCAAAATAAGTTTGTAGTTGTTGCTGTGTTTTAAACTTTCCTGAGCACTCTAAGACTAAATCGACACCATATTGAGCCCAGTTTACATCTTCTGGCGCTAGGTGTTGGCTAAAACTAATCATTTGATTATCAACAGTTATCTGTTGTTCATCTGATGAAATATTTTTATCTTGTCCCCAGCGACCATGGACAGAATCAAATTCTAATAAATGAGCATGGCATGCGGCATCACCATTGATTTCATTGATGTGAACAAATTCGAGTTTATTGCTGTTCCAGCCAGCTTGTAAAGCCAGCTTTCCCATGCGGCCAAAACCATTTATTCCAACACGAATGGTCATTTTAAATTCCTTTATTGAACGTTAGATAAATAAAAGCCGCGCCAGCATAAATACTGGCACGACAGGCTTATCTTCTAGCTTTGAATGGATGACTATCTTTAAAAGTTTCCCCAGCTATCTTTCTTTTGCATACGTAACCTAGGTAGAATTAAGCCAAGCAATAGGCCGCCAAACAATACCGCAGCACCGATTAAAAACCAGCTCTTAGCATCACTATCTTTCAGCGTACTATTCTCAATAGAGAGAGATTGCATCTGATTATCAATATTTTGGATCTTTTCTTTTAGCTGGCGGTTATCATTCTTAAGTGCTACAGCATTGGACGCTGTTCTGCGCAAATCATCAAGTTCTTTGCTCAGGCGCTGTGATGTTTCTTTAAGTGATAAATTTTCACTACCAGAAGCTGAGTTTTGAGTAGATAGTGCTTGGATTTCTTCTTTATATTTAGCTAGCTCTAACTCTAAATTAGCGACTTTCTGTTGACTAGCAGCTAATTGGTCTCGGGAACTTGGTGTATTGCTCAAATAACGCGTTAATACCCAACCAGTTGTACCTTTACCTGTACGTACTTTGGAATAACCGGCAGGGTCAGTTTCCAGTACCTCAAGTTTAGTACCACTCAGTAACATTTTACGGATGGCATATTTCACACCTTGCCCATTGCGCATGGTAATTTCAAGTTCATCTGAAACATAGCGAGTAGTTTCGGCAATACTCAATAGAGGTGTTAATAAAGGGATAGCGACAAGTAGAGCTGCAATAATGTTTTTCACGATAAATTTCTATAAGTCAGTTAGTTAAGTTTGCATTTTATCAGATACGACACGAAATACTTTAATTCAGATCACATTCATAGGAAATAATTGTATACCCGTTATCATTGAAGTTGCAGGTTTTTGATCTAGTCATCCCAGTATGCTTTTAGCTGGGATCAGCTTAAAGCAATAGATCCTCGATAAAAACATTCGAGGATGACGGATTTTAAAATTCTGCATCTTCAAGTAGCTTGGGTATATATACCGGTAATCATTCAATCTGCACATTTTTTATTTAGTCATCTTGGCATGCTTTTAGCTGGGATCTACTTAATACAATAGATCCTAGACAAAGCTTGTGCTTAGCTTGACTGGGTAACACTCGAGAATGACAGCGCTTCTAAGGTTTGCAATTTAAATGATTTTGGGTATAGCCTATTTTTATTCGGAACATATTCATGGTTTTGTAATACGACTTTGTTACATTTCCATCAGTTTAATTTAGGTATCGGATTAAAGAGTGATGGAAAAACTACGTATTTTATTTTTATGCACAGGCAATGCTTGTCGTTCCCAGATGGCTGAAGGTTGGGCTAAGGAATTAGCTGGAGATGAGATAAAAATAAAGTCTGCAGGCATTGAAGCACACGGTAATAA
>JAQRMU010000052.1 GCA_028598975.1 Gammaproteobacteria bacterium
TATAGAAAAAGGTGGTGACTACGTCATAGCCTTAAAAGGCAATCAGGGTCACCTTCATGAAGATATTAAAAGCTGGTTTAAACATGCACACCACACCCAGTTCACCAACATTGCCCATTCAGTTAGCTATATAAACGCTATATTTTTGCCTTCCGAAGCTGTTTATAAGCCCAAGAACGAATACCTACCTTTTGTTGAAGCCAGACTTTAATCTTCCTGAGATTCCGTAATACCCCATCATTCCCCTATAGGACTTTCTCCCTATTTATCCCTGCTCGCTTCTTCTCGACAGTAACATTCGCTATGCTGATCCAAATACGAACATCCGAGTTATTTTATGCCAGAGAAGTCAACTAAGTTACATACACACATCGCTACAGATGCTGTAATAGTGATTTTTTTCTCCCTCCTTACTTGGATTCTCGCTAGGTATTTTGATTTAAGTGAACGCTTTTATAACTGGAGCCGAGTCTGGGATGATTATCAAGCTGATGAGTTATTTTTCCCTCTATTCAGCTTATCTCTAGGGCTTATTTGGTTTAGTTACCGTCGCTATCAACATGTGAAAATAAAAGATCTTAATAACCGTCTTCTACTTTCTGAAAATAGACGTTTAGTAAAAAGACTAACCGAAACCCAAGATAATGAGCGACTTTTCTTGGCACAAGAATTACATGATATTTTTGCTCAACACTTAACAGCCTTACGTACTAATGCCGAGACGATTCAATCCTTAATTGGCAATGAAAAAATGGCCGTATTGAATGCTACGAAAATGATTTCAAATAATGTTGAGAAACTGCACTGCATTACCCGATCACTCCTAAAAACGCTACGCCCTCCTCCTCTTGAATTTGGTGTCGTGATGGCGATTGAAGACTTAGTGACCGAATGGCAACACAATCATAATTCGATTCATTGCCAACTTAATTTTCATGGCGAACAATCTGAGCTTTGTGAAAAAAGTGTGCTAACTTTATATCGCACCATTCAAGAGGGTTTATCTAATATCTCTCGTCACAGTAAAGCGAATAATGTTGTCATTGATTTTTACTTCCCCACATTAACGAATAAACACCCGTCCACCTTAAAACTACAAATAATTGATAATGGTTCAGGTTTTAACCACTCTCTGGTGCAAAAAGGTTTAGGTCTTATTGGCCTTCGTGAACGTGCTCAAAGTCTAAATGGACAATTTAGCATCTCAGATAATGATCCTTCTGGCAGTATTCTAGAACTAATACTTCCCATCAATGTAGTGCTTGCAAACTAATGACAAAAGAAGTAACTGTCCTTCTTGTTGATGATCACATTGCTGTACGTGAAGGGTACCGTTTATTGCTCGCCCAATTTGATATTACGGTTATTGCCGAGGCGGATAGTGGTGAGCAAGCATTTAATGAATATCAACAGCACAAACCCGATATTGTATTGATGGATTTATCTCTAAATGGCATGAATGGTCTAGATAGTATTGCTCGAATTATTTTGCACCACCCTGATGCTCGTATCATCGCTTTATCTATGCATGATAATTCCAATTTTGTCACCCGTGCGATTGATAATGGTGCGATGGGTTATGTACTAAAAAGTAACCCTTCAGCCACATTAATTAAAGCGATTCGCCACGTCCATCGACATGCACAAACATTCCTCTGTCCCGAGGTCGCCACCGCCATTGCGATGGAAAAGATCATGCCCGAAAATAATAAGATTGCCCGTTTAACGCCCCGTGAACATGCCATCTTTTTATTATTAATTGAAGGGAAAACGCGTAATGAGATTGCTCATACTCTGTCACTTAGCACCGGTACTGTTTCCAATAATAAAGCACGAATTATGCAAAAACTGGCCGTTGATAATATGGTTGATTTGCTAAAGCTATCACTTGATTACAAAGCCCTCAAACACAATCACATTAAGTAACAGCTACTATTTGGGACTTTTTCCTAGTTAAAACAGTTAACTCTGCATCACTCTTTTTTCCGCTCCCTTCAGTATTATTTCAATGTGCAAAAAGTACACATTTATTAAGGAAAAATAATGCAATTTAAACGACATAAACTCTCACTATTAATCCATAGTGCAGTGCTATTATCAGCTGTATCAACAACCTCTCTTGCCAATAACAACTCAGCCGCATCAATGGAGCTACCGACTTTGGAAGTGATCAGTGTGACTCCTCTTCCTGGTATTGGTATTCCAGTTGATAAATATGCAGGCAACATTCAAACAATTAGTGCCGAAGAGATTGAAAATGAAAATGCACTAGACATGGCAGAAATCATGTTTAAAAACATCGGTAGCATTGATATTAATTCAGCACAAAACAACCCCTATCAAAATGATGTTAATTACCGTGGTTTTCTAGCATCTCCTCTTGTTGGTAGTGCAATTGGTCTTTCTATTTACGTTGATGGCCAGCGCGTTAATGAAGGGTTTGGTGACACGGTGAACTGGGATCTAATCCCCGACTTTGCACTCGGTAATATTGTACTTATACCAGGTTCCAACCCACTATTTGGCTTAAATACACTCGGTGGTGCTATATCTGTACACACCAAAAATGGCTTTAATTTTGAAGGCTCAGAGGTAGAATTATCAGCGGGTGAAAATGGTCGCCGTCAAGGTATTGTTCAGCATGGTGGCAACAGTGGTAATGTTGACTGGTATGTTGGCGCTACAAAATTTGAAGAAGATGGCTGGCGCGTTAACTCTCCCTCAGATGTAAAACAGTTCTTTGGTAAAGTTGGCTGGGAATCGGATACTACCGACTTAGACTTAAGTTATACCCATATTGATACCGATTTAATAGGTAATGGTTTTGTTGCTGAAAGCCGTTTAGCCAGTAATGGTTGGGATGCTATTCACTCCTATCCCGATCAAACTGAAAATAAAATGGATAACCTGAATTTAAATGCCTCACACTGGCTCAATGATAATACACTTGTCGCTGCTAATGCTTTTTATCGTAACTACAAAAGACAAACCTTAAATGGTGATGTAGAGATAGGCTGTTCCATTGAGTTAAATGCAGGGGGAGAGTTTGAGGCAGAAGACACACATCTATCACAATGTATTCAGGGAGCGAGTGCTGCTGGTATCAAATATGTTGATGATAATGGCATTACGCAAACAGCTCTTGCTGCTGATGAACTTGAAGTCGAAATAGAAGGCGAGGAACGCCGCACCGAAACTGAAACAGATACATGGGGTGGAACACTACAGTTTACCCACGATCACCAACTGGCTAGCATGAAAAACCAATGGACAATAGGTGCAAGCTATGACAAAGCAGAAACTGACTTTCTTAGCATTGAAGCTGAAGAAGGTGATGTTGACCTCACTAACGGCACCATCATTGCGGGTACCGTAGAAGAAGCTGAAGTCGGTGTTGATATTAAAACTGAACGTATTAACTACTCCTTAATGTTTTCAGACACGCTACATTTATCTGACAAAACAGCATTAACATTGGCTGGGCGCTACCAACACTCTGAAGTTAAGATTGACAACTATAATCCAGGTGATGAGAAACTAGAGGGCGATCACTCTTTCTCTCGCTTTAACCCCGCTTTCGCCTTAAGTCATCAGTTACAAGATAATGTAACAATCTACGGAAGTTATAACGAAAGTTTCCGAACGCCAACAGCTGCAGAACTCACCTGTGCTGATCCTGAAGACCCTTGTAAACTGCCCAATTCATTTGTAGCCGATCCACCGCTTGATCCTGTTATCGGTAAAACGATTGAAATTGGAGCTCGTGGTCAGCTAGCATCATCAATTAACTGGTCTATTGCGGCTTTCCGTACTCAACTAAAAGACGATTTATTGTTTACCCTAGCTAATAATGCTGGCGGAGGTTACTTTATCAATGTTGATGAAACACAACGTCAAGGCCTTGAACTCGGCTTAAATGGTGTTATGGACAAATTAGCATGGTATTCCAACTATAGCTTTATCGATGCTACGTTTGAATCTGATGAATTACTTGCCAGTGTGGTTGATCCTAAGGGCATACAAGTTCAGTCAGGTGATGAAATACCTGCTATTCCTCGTCATAACATTAAACTTGGATTGGACTATGCTTTCACATCAAACTTCAGTGCAGGCACAACCATGCAGCATACAGGTAGTAGTTATATGCGTGGCGATGAAGGCAATGATTTGTCAAAAGTTAATGGCTACACACTATTTAACTTAAATGCGCGTTACCGTCCTCATAAAATGGTGCAACTGTGGGCTAAAGTGGACAATGTATTTGATCGAGAATATGAAAACTCGGGCATTAGAAACTTCAACTTTTATAACTTACCTGCCGATGGTGAAGTCATTCAAGAAGAACGTTTTGTATCGCCAGGCGCACCACGCACATTTTGGACGGGGGTAAAAGTCAGCTTCTAACATCATAATCCCGCCCTCAACAACACTATAGTTAAGGGCGGGAATTACTTGCTACATTTCAGGAAAAACTCCTAAGTTTATAACGAACTTTCCTCATTAATTTTATCTCCACACCGATTAGACTAACTACGTTTCTTGAATTTATTCAGCTTCATGAACACAGTTTCTCCTTTTGGCCAGATGCAATATCTGGCTTTTTTTTAGCTATCCTTAATAAATTGAGAAGCAAAAATGACTCTCTCACTTAGCAAGTTTATTATTTTCACATTGCTTGCATTGTCTCTTCATCAAAATAGTATTGCTGATGAAGTCGATAACAGCTCCGTTTGGCAGCAATTAAAACATAACTATTTTGGGCAGCGTTTCATTCATCATAATGCAACTGATTTATTATTTATTGAAGTACCTGATAAAGTTGAAGATGCCGCAATAATGCCCATTACAATCAAATCATTGGCAGCCCAAACAGCAGAATATCATATAAAAACACTACATCTCATTGTTGATAATAATCCACAGCCATATTCCGCTGCATTTCATTTATCACCCGAACTAGGCCCAATAACACTTTCAACCAGAATAAGAATGGATAGTTTTAGTAATGTCAGAATCATTGCAGAAATGAATGATAATAGTCTGCATATGGTAAGTCGATTTGTTATTGCCTCTGGTGGCTGTTCCAGCCCAGTAAGCAAAGACCGGGGGGCTGCATTATCTAGGCTGGGTAAGGTACAAATACGCGCACGGCCGTCCATTATCGGGCAACAAAAAGTAGCACAGATTATCATTAGCCACCCTAATGCGAGTGGCATGCAATTTGATGATGCTTCTCGCCAATTTATACCTGCTCATTATGTAACGAATATTAAAATAAGTTTCGATAATGAAACATTAATTAGTGCTGAAACAGGCATTACAATGAGTGAAAACCCTAGTGTTCGTTTTGTCTTCACCCCTAAAACTCCTGGCACTTTAAAAGCGACAATTACAGATAGCAAGCAGCATGTGTATATTAATGAAAGGTATATCGATTAGGCATATTTTGGTGATAGCAGCTTATCTCAAGCTCAGGCATACCGCTTATGTCAAATTGACTCATCCATTCTACCTAGCTATATATTTTTATAAATCAGTCGCTTAATTTTGTAATAACCCCACTCATCTATTTACCCATACTTCATGTGAAGTTTAGACAAACTGTAAGTCTAGCTTGTTTACCTATTTAATCTGAAAATTACAGATAAGTACTTCATAATGAAAGATGAATGAAGACACTGCCAAAACCAAGCAATCAACACTAATGCCGTAGCAGTAAGACCATAGATCCAACGCGCATCACGCTCTGCCATGGCGTACTTCCGATATTCTGTCTTATTCAATGCACTAACAGCATCTGCCGGTGCATGAATTCGCACTAACTCATAAGCAATAGCTTTGGAGATCGTTTTCATTACCTTATCGTTATAGGATGATTGGTGTTCACGGACGCGATCTAACATGCCTTCCGGGGCTTTTTCACCCGGCGCTAAAGTTCGCACATATGCTAATAGATCTGGATAATTACCTTGCAATACGGCTTGTTCTTTTGACCAGTACCCTATTATCTCATCACGCTCATCAAAGCGAGGTATAGCTTGCAATGCATCCCCTCCTACACCCAACAATAGTCCCTTTACTTGTCCACGACTCTTTATCAAGCCATTCACATAGGGGATATCTTTATGTGGCATTTCATCACCATCGGTAATAATAACTAAATTCAGATTTCGATCTTTAGCATCTTGTGTTGCCAAAACTACTGTTTCTGTGAGCAATGAGTCACCTATCCAGCGCATTCTTCTGTCTAAACCTGTAATCATCTTGTCGATAGCAGGAAAATGTCGACACACTTCTAATGGTTCAAATAGCATCACTGACTCATCAGAGGCAAATAAACTCACAGCAACGCGCGAACCACAGGCTAAACTCGCCATACTCTCGCGCACAGCAAGCTTTGCCAAAGTAAACCTATCCGTTTTTGGTTCTGGATAATTAACATCGCTTACATTCATGCTTTCACTGATATCGATAACAAATAATGTATCTTGTACAAGGCTGTTTAGCTTCATTTGTGGATTAAACCAAACTGGCATCAATGCAATAACAGCAAGAATATAAAAAATCGCTCCATTTTGAATGGTATGGCGTAAATGAACACGGAAATGCCCCCACCAATGTTTAAAATTATGGTGCATCGTTAAGGCAAACCTCGGCGTGTATTATCCTTCATCAACGCCCGTCCATTTTGCTTAAAGGGGTCTATGCCAATTGTGTAACCATCAGTCATAGTACTGCCCGCGCCACGTTTTTGTGGACTTACCCTATCAAGTCTTTCTAAATTATAACGCGCTGCATAAAAGTCAGGATCAAGACGAATTGCATCTTTGTAGGCTTCTCGTGCCAGCAAAACTCGAGCTACCAAATCCCGGCTACCATGTGCATCGTCAAGATCAGCCTCTGCAATATTTGCATACAAATTACCCAGCGCATATTTGGCTAGCGATTTCAGGTAAGGATCACTTGCCGCCTCTGCCACTTCAAAAGCTTCAAGGGCGGCTACAGGCTTATCATTTTCGACAAATAAATACCCCATACTGTAGGCTTTCAAATAATTATCATGATTTAACTCATGGACAAGCAATGATTGATCAGCATAAGCAGCATTTAAACTTAGCGCTTGTCGCCATTGACTAAATAAGTAGACCGCCACAACACAATGTAACAAGGCCACAACCAAGATGATATGAGGAAAATAATCAAGTACATATTGCTTAAATTTAAGTCTATTTTTCATCTCACTATTTTCTCCAGACCTTGATTTCAATGTGCTTTAACCAAAACAATATGCCAAACAATCCCATCGCCAAGATATAAAAATAAACCGCATAATCTTGTCGTGGTAAACGATATACATAACGCGTGGGTTTATTGGTCGCACGGCCAATTTCTGCTACTGCACGTTGCAGCCCTGCCTCACTATTCACCTCAAAGGCTTGGTAAGGCATACCTAATGACAGGAATAACTGATTTAATGCCACATTGGGGTCAACCGCGCCATCGGCTTTTGTTATATCCTCCTCATATTGCAATGAAAAGTCATAACCCGTATGCACATAGATCCACATCAACTCTGCCTGATAATCTTTAAAACGTTGCTTTAATATCTCTTTGTCTTCATCTTTGATTTTGGTATCACCATCCGATACCAATAAAATTAAACGTGTCGCGGTATAAGGTCTATCCTTGAAATAATCCAAGCCCATTTCTAATGCACGATGCAATGCCGTAAAGCCTGAGCTGTTTCCTTCTGCACTTTTTAATGCCGCACGCGCCAACTCTCTATCTGCTGACAAGGGAGCAACCGCAATTGGTGAGGCATTAAATACCACCACACCAAAGGTATCGCCTGGTCGCTGATCCATCAATTTAAGTAGTACTTCTCGTGATGCAGCTATTCGGCTGAGTGTCATTTTGCCGCGAGCGCGCTCAACAGGGTCTTGTTCTTCTAGGCTTTCGGCCATGCTACCACTGCGATCTAATACAATAACAATCTCAGCCCCTTTACCGGTCCTTGTTTGCGTACCGCCTTCAGTAAATGGTGCTGCGGCAGCAATAATCAGACTTGCCAATGTAACAACAGCCATCAATCTAACAAGCCAGCGTAATACATCAGAAACTCTATCTTTAGGCCAATCTTCTAATCCGGAATAACTAAATTGCTTGACGCCATAAGAAATCAACGGCAATAAGCAAAAAGGCAATAACCATAATAATTCTGGCTTAAAAAAATGCAGTGCATTCATTTAGGATTGTCTAGCCGCTTGTCTAAACAGTCTTTCTGATATCGCAGATCTTTTAACCCAAGCCATCGTGTCAGCCACTGAAATATGGTATTCACCTGCATCTTTTCTATGAAATGCTTGCCATGATGCTGTGAAAAAATGTGTAATCGCCTCTTTATCAAGCAATAAATAAGGTGCACTCTCAAACAGCTTATCTAAGGTGTCAGGGTATAAACTTTGACCTGCACACCCTGCCAAGCCTGCATGGATCATGCGTAAATCATCATCGTTAAACGCTGCTTGTTTTGCTATTCTTTGTTGATGTAATTGCCGGGCCAATAAAGTCATCGCCCCCGGCTTGCGAGGAAGCCATTTAATTTTGTCTTGCAACCATAGCCAGAAGCTAAACAATAATAAACCTAGTGCTAAACATAACCAAGCTAGTTTAAATAGTGTCATCTCATCAAACTTTGGTGGCACTATAATCGGACGCTGAGCTTCTTGTTCAGTTATTTGTTCTGGTAACACGGGTGATAAATAAACCCCCTGTTCAGGGATAATAACAATCAACGGCTCTTTATCATTACCTGCCACTTCCACCGGTAAGGTTTGCACAATAATAGACGGAATATTAATAATCTGTGCTTCAGCAACCGAACCAAAAAGCTGCCAAGTAAAATCAATTTGGATTAACTCACGCTCATCCACCAATATTTCTTTTTGCAACACAACGTCACGCAAATCTAGCCAAGCATTGATAGGCCCTTTAAGCGGCACACTATTAGAATCAAACTCATAGCCTTTACCAATAGTGAATTCAACGTGCATGCTAATCAGATCACCAAGCGTATAGCCATGATTACGCATACTAACCTTAATTTCTACATCTGATTCAGACAGAGTCTCGGTCGCTGTTCCAGCAAATACTGAACATGTCATCAGGGATAACATTAAAACTAACAACATTCTATACATGTGTTTTACCCATAAAGTACTCTGTTAGCAATGACGTTTTAAACTCACCATTCACCACAAAAGGTCGTGTTCCCACTACATAACATGCTGAATTGACTGATTTAATATGCTTGGTACGCATCTCTGCCATCTGTGTCTGCAGACTAGAACGCATCCATACAAATTGCCCTTTCCCCGTTTCCGCATCACGCAAAATAGCGATACCACGTTTAGGCTGCTCATTAATTTCAGTAGGATCTTGTAGCATCACAGGCACCACATCATGATGGCTGAGCTTTTTTAATAATGATTTAAGTTTGCCTGCTTGCCACCTAAAATCAGACACCACAAAAACCAAACACGGGGTTTGAGGTAAATAGGGAACAACCTCAAACAAACCATCAGCGTGCTGCCCTTCCAGTTTAATATCGGAAAAATGCTGTTGTAGCCACAACCATGCACTACGATTCGCTTTAGGTGGCAACATCCGTTTTTTATTCATGCGCTCACCCGCCACATACACGCCGAAGGCATCACCAGAACGATAAGCTGATAAAGCTAATTGTGATGCTACATCTTTAGCTACCTTAAAACGATTAACCTTGCCGACATAGGACATTGATGCCGAGGTGTCGACTAACACAATCACTTTCAAAGCAGAATTTAGATAGAAGTCTCGCACCCAAATGTTCTTAAACGGATCGCGCACGCTGGCATGTAAATCTAATCGTCGCGGGTCGGGATGATCACGTAACGGTACAACCGAACGAAGTTGATCTCCTGAGCCCGGTACAACGCCATGTCCTGCACCAGGTTGGTGTCCAGATGGTCGCCAACGGATATGGTAATGAATTATAGGTTGCTGTGACATACTGCTTTTATAATCTTAGGGCGTAGGTACACTATTCAAAATCGCCTGAGTATAGGTTCTCGCCAACCAACCACGCTGTAGCTCATAAATCGGTGTAAAAAACACTCTATGAGCCACCACTTGATGAAATACAGCCGCTACATCTTGAGGCATTAACTCCAAGCGACCATTTAACCATGCAGAGACTTTTGCCGCTCGAACCAACATACTCGTACCCCGCGGTCCCATACCTGCGACCATCAATTCATCCATTTCAACATCTGGCAACTGAATACCATATTTTTGTGGATCATGGGTTGCACGTCGTAAATGCTCAACAAAGTCTTGTACTGCCTTACCTGCAGTGACAGCACTTTGAATTATTGGTGCAAACTCAGTGAGTTTTTTAAACTTAATATTAGCTTCTGTGACCGCTGAAATTAAGGTATCCGTATCATGGAAGCGAGCATCAAAGGTCAATGACTTATGGACATTACTGTCATCATCAGGGGAAATTTCCAATTCCATTAGAAAGCGATCACGTGCCGCACCAGGCAATTCAAAGGTCTCTTCTTTTTCCACCGCATTACGATCGGCAAATACTAATAAATGAGGAAACTCATATTCCTGATTAAACGCAGTAATACTACGTTCAGCCATCACTCGTAACAATAAAGAATGCACTTGTGGACGCGCTCGATTGATTTCATTAAAAAAGAAAATCGACAACTCTTCACCTTGAGACAAAATAGGCCCTGGCTCGACGCGCGGCTTACCATCTCGATCAATAAAGGTATGATAAATCAAATCCTGTGGCATCAAATCAATCGTGCCTTCAATACGCTGATAACCACCACCCAAACCACGTGCTGCAGCACGTAATAGCGTCGTTTTACCCACACCAACATTACCTTCCAACAGTACATGTCCACGTGCAAAAATAGCAATGACTAATGAGCGTATTGCAGAAGACAGACCAAGTACAACATCGTTCAATTCTCTTTCGTAAGATAGGGCATGACTGCGCCAATCCTCAAGCATTTTTTCAGACATATCTATCCTAAATTAATTAAGTGATTTATCCTGATATGATGGCTCAAAATTACTCTATTTGAATAGTGAAAGACTCCTTTAATTCATGGCCAAATAACATAAATATGCAGCTTAGGATAAATCTACTCTATTAATATTCAGAATAGAAAAAATAAAAAAGCCCGACACAAGTGCCGGGCTTCTTTATTAAGGTTTTTTATTGATTAAATTGTTAATCTATAAAAGGTCTTATAGGCTAAATACGCTTAAAATACCACCTAAGTTAGTCCAGCTAGATAGCGCTTTGTAAGCACCTACCGCACCAAGACCATCAGAGTCGTTTTCTAAGCTAGGAATAGCCATACCGATACCAGCCCAACCACCTACACCAGAA
>JAQRMU010000053.1 GCA_028598975.1 Gammaproteobacteria bacterium
CGGTAAAGCTCAATGAAACCCGTAAGGCAAGTATGAAACGGAAATTAAAAATGGCTGCTCTTGACGATGATTTTAGGGCTGAGTTGTTGATTGGGGCTGAAAATTAAATGCTCTTGCCCTGCAACCGTAGGAAGGTACCACTTTGGTGCAAAACCCGGCGAAGCGCACCATAAAAGTTCGAAAATAAACATTGTTTTATTCTCTTTCATTCTTACCCCATTGTTTATAAAAGGCTTGTCTCTTTTGGTGCAACAATTGCACTGTTTTATTACATTTTTAACTAACTATAAATTAAGGAGAGCTCGGTGCAAAACTCAACTGATGTTCTATTCATACTACTTGGTGCCATTATGGTACTTGCAATGCATGCTGGTTTTGCATTTCTAGAAGTAGGTACTGTACGCAAAAAAAACCAAGTCAACGCTTTGGTAAAAATTATTATGGATTTTGGTATTTCAACCATTGCCTATTTCTTTATTGGTTATAGCATTGCTTATGGCATTAACTTTATGCAAGCAGGGCCATCATTAATTGAGAGTAATGGCTATGAACTTGTTAAATTCTTTTTCTTACTTACCTTTGCAGCCGCTATTCCCGCTATCGTTTCTGGTGGTATTGCTGAACGTTCCAAATTTAACCCTCAATTAATAGCAACCTTCTTTTTAGCTGGTTTTATCTACCCACTGTTTGAAGGTATCAGTTGGAATGGTTTATTTGGCTTTCAATCTTGGTTGGAAACCAGCTTTGGTGCTGGCTTCCATGACTTTGCTGGTTCCATTGTTGTTCATGCTGTAGGTGGCTGGATTGCTCTTGCTGCAGTCTTACATTTAGGACCACGCCACGGTCGCTACGGTAAAAAAGGTGAAGTGTATGCTCACCCACCTTCTAATATTCCATTTCTAGCTTTAGGCGCTTGGATTCTGACTGTAGGCTGGTTTGGTTTTAATGTAATGTCGGCACAAGAGATCGATGGCATCAGCGGGCTTGTTGCTGTGAACTCATTAATGGCTATGGTAGGCGGGACAATTGTTGCTTGCTTAGTGAGTCGTAACGATCCTGGTTTCGTGCATAATGGTCCTTTAGCAGGCCTAGTTGCAATTTGTGCTGGCTCTGATGTAATGCACCCTCTTGGTGCGTTAGTGACGGGAGGGATTGCCGGTGGCTTATTTGTTTACATGTTCACCCTAACTCAAAACAAATGGAAGATTGATGATGTATTAGGTGTATGGCCACTGCATGGTCTGTGTGGAGTCTGGGGAGGGATTGCTGCAGGAATCTTCGGTCAACTTGCCCTTGGTGGTTTAGGTGGTGTCAGCCTTACCTCACAATTAATAGGTACCTTATTAGGTATTACTATTGCGTTTGTTGGTGGCTATATCGTTTATGGGCTATTGAAAAAAGTAATGGGCTTACGTTTAACTCAAGAAGAAGAGTATAACGGTGCAGATTTGACGATCCACAGAATCAGTGCTACACCAGCCAACGACTAAACAAAAAGGGCAGCTTCTAATAATAGAAGCTGCCCTTTCAATATTACGATAAAAACAGTTAAATCTAGCGAATAATTCCACCTTCCTGTTTTTTCAAATATTCTATCAGAATATCTAATTCAGCGTCATCCTGAACCATTCCAGCAAGTTTCAATTCAGCTTCTTCAATTCGTAAACCTGAACGATAAATGGTCTTATAAGCTTGTCGAACATTTTTAAGTTGTGCATCAGAGAACTGTCTTCGACGCAGGCCTTCAACATTAACCCCAACCGGTTTAGCCATATGGCCTGATACAAGGACATAAGGGGGGACATTACGAGAAATCACACTTCCCATCGCACTAAACGAATACGAGCCCATCATATTGAACTGACTAACTAGGGTAAAGCCACCTAAAATCACATAGTCATCGATAATAACGTGACCTGCTAATGAGGCATTATTCGCGAGTATATTCTCATTACCAACGATACAATCATGGGCAATATGAACATATGCCATAATCCAATTATCATTGCCGACTTTTGTAATTCCACCACCTTGAACCGTACCACGGTTAATCGTGACATTTTCACGAATCAGGTTGTTATTACCGATCTCTAATAGTGTTGCTTCACCTGCATATTTTTTATCTTGTGGCTCTTCACCAATTGATGAAAATTGCAGTATTTTATTATTCGAACCAATTTTTGTTGGTCCATTAATCACTACATGTGGGCCAATCTCACAAGCGCTTCCTATTTCAACATCAGCCCCAATAATTGTATAGGGTCCAATATTGACATCGTCAGCAATAATCGCAGATGGGTCAATAATTGCTGTGCTGTGGATCATTTTGGCATTTCTTGATCGACACACATAATGTCAGCACTGACAACTAGCTCTCCATCTACAGTCGCTTCACCACTAAACTTCCACAAGTTACGCTTGTTTTTAACAAGTTTAACTTCTAGTTTAAGCTGGTCACCGGGTTCGACAGGACGTTTGAATCTAGCATTATCAATACCAGCAAGATAATAAAGTGCATTATCAGAACGTAAGTCAGCAACTGTTTTAAAAGCTAATAGACCGGTGGCTTGGGCCAAAGCCTCGAGAATTAATACGCCGGGCATAATCACACGCTCAGGGAAATGTCCTGTAAATTGCGGCTCATTAAAAGTAATATTTTTAATGCCAACCAGAGATTCACCTGCAGTGTAATCTAGTACGCGATCAATTAATAAAAAAGGATAGCGATGCGGCAACAGACGCTGAATTTCATGTATATCAATAGTGTTCAATTGTTGTATCCTTCTTCGGTGATTATTATCTTTGTGTAGGACTCATGAGTATCTCACACATTTAGTCTTTGTTGCGTTTTTCCAACTGCTTAACACGTTCAGTTAATTTATCCATTTGACGATAACGAATAACATTTTTATGCCACTTATGTGTCTCTTCTGCTGGAATTCCAGAGGAATAACTTCCAGGCTCTTTAATCGACTTAGTTACCATTGTCATTCCAGTTAGTAAAACACCATCAACTAACTCAAGATGCCCTCCTAATCCTACACCACCACCAATAATACAATTCTTTCCAATTATTGTACTACCTGCAATTCCTACACAACCAGCAATCACAGTATTTTCACCTATCACTGTATTGTGTCCAACTTGAATTTGGTTGTCCAACTTAACGCCATTACCGATAATGGTATCTTCAATAGCACCTCGATCAATAGTTGTATTGGCACCGATGTCAACATCATCGCCAATGACTACGCCACCGACTTGAGGAACATTAATCCACTTCCCTTTGTCATTGGCAATTCCAAAGCCATCAGCACCAATAACAACACCAGGATGAATAATGGCACGCTTACCAACAGTGACATCTCCACACAAGGTGACATTCGCAACAAGTTGTGAAGACTCACCAATAGAAACATTATCCAAAATGACACAACCAGAGCCAATCACAACATTATCAGCAATAGTTACACCAGAACCAATGACAACTTGAGCAGCTATCGAAGCGCTTGAGGCAATATCACTATCTGTAGCAATTGATGCAGAAGGATGAATACCAGAAGGACGTTGTTTTGCAGGATTTAATAAACTCGCTATTTTTGCATAAGCAACATAGGGGTCATCGACAATAATCGCATTGCTGGGGACAAAAGAGGCCATATCGCTACTGACAATGACAGCACCAGCAGAGGTCTTAGCCAAGTATCTTTTATATTTCTTATTCGACAAAAAACTAATCTGCTGATTACCAGCATTTTGTAGTGTGGCAATGCTAGCGATCTGATAGTCCAGTTCGCCTTGAACAACACCACCGACATGATTAGCTATTTCATCTAGACTCCACATAAGTAGTCTGCCTATTATTTAGATTTTGCTTTCAATAACTCTAAAACTTTAGCAGTCATATCGACCTTATCACTCGCAAAGATTACGCCCTGATAAACAACAAGGTCATACGATTCTTCTTTTGCTAAATCAACAATTGTCTGAGCAATTTGCTTCTCAAGTTTACGTAACTCTTCATTTCGACGTATCGAAAGGTCTTCACTATATTCATCTTGTAAACGCTTAAGGTCACGTTGTTCACTCAATAGTGAACGTTCTTTTGCCTTACGCTCATCAGCGCCTAAAATAGCACCATCTTTTGCTAATTTATCTCTTTTCGAAATAACACTGTTCTGTTTATTCTTAATTTCTGTACTGCGTGTAGAAAATTCTTTTTCAAGCCTTGCCAATGCGTGTGATTTTTGTGGTGATTTTTCAAGCACAGCACCTGCATTAACAACACCAATTTTTAATTCTGCTGCTTGTGCAGGCAGAGCTGCCATCGCAGCAACAAAAAACAAGCTTAAGATATTTACTTTTTTCACATTCATCTCCGGATGAAATCTAATTAAAATGTTGATCCTAATGAGAACTGAAAGCTTTCCGTTACATCATCAGGCTGCTCATTAAAGGGTTGTGCAAAACTAACCGTCATTGCACCAAAAGGGGAAATCCAAATCGCACCAACACCTGCAGAGTAGCGTAGTAGACCCGCATCAAAGTCTTCGTTTACGTCATAGACATTACCCACATCGGTAAACACACTCAAACGGACTGATTTCAATGTTTTCTTCAAGAATGGAATTGGAAAAACAACTTCCGCACCACCAGTAACTAATAAGTTACCACCCAAAGATTGACCATCTCCTTTTAAGCCAAGTGTATTAGACTGAAAACCACGAACACTTCGTATACCACCTGCATAGAAATTCTTAAAGAAGGGAAGCTCACTGGTATCACCATAACCATCAGCATAACCAATATTCCCCTCTAACGCAAAGGTCAGAGACTCTGTAATCGGTGTATACCAATCATGTTTATATTTAATTTTATAATATTGCAATGAACCACCAGGAATAGCCACTTCACCTGTTAAACTTTGTGATGTTCCTCTCGTTGGTAGTACCGAGCTATCTCGAGTGTCACTCGACCAACCTAATGAAACAGTGAATGTATCAAAATCTGATCCTTCTCTATTAACAAATTCCTGATAAGTCTCAATATTTTTATTATAAGAATTCAAATTAGTATTTTCGTAACCTAAAGACAAACGAATTCGGTTATTTTCAGAAATAGGGATACCAAAGCTAATATCCCCGCCCCAGTTATCTGTACTAAAGCTCGCTATGTTCGCTTCATCTGCATCCGTTTGTCGATAAAAGGCATTAAAACCTTGGCTAATACCATCAACAGTTGCAAAGGGGTTGGTATAACCAAAGCTATACACCGTATTAACACTACTGTTATTGAAACCAAATTTTATATGTTTACCACTACCAAGGAAGTTTCTCTGTGTGATGTTTGCATTAAAAATCAGACCATCGGTTTGTGAAAACCCCATACCAGCCGATAAACTACCTGATGCCATTTCAGTTACATTAAAATCGAGGTCGACTTGATCTGATGTTCCTGAAACAGGAATGGTTTCAACATTAACGCCTTCAAAATAACCTAAACGCTGAACTCGTGCACGAGACTGCTCAACCTTATCAGTTGAAATCCATGATGCCTCTTGTTGTCGAAATTCACGACGTAAAACTTCATCACGCGTTTTACTATTACCAGAAATATTGATACGGCGGACATATGCGCGTCGGCCAGGATCGATGAAAAAGGTCAACGCTACTTCTTTATTATCATGATCAATATTAGGAACAGAGTTTACATTCGCAAAGGCATAACCATCATTTCCTAAGCGATTTGTTAAGCGCTCTGTACTTTTGGTAATTTCTTTACGTGAGAATACGGCATCCTTTTTAATAGTTACCAATCCAAATAACTCTTCTTCTGCTACGGTTAAATTACCTGCTAGGCGAACTTCTTTAATTTTATAACGATCCCCTTCAGAAATATTGATCGTAATAAACATTTGTTTTTTATCATCAGTGATAGAAACCTGAGTCGATTCAACAGAAAATGCAACATAACCACGATTTAAATAGAATGAACGTAAAGTTTCTAAATCAGCAGATAACTTTTGACGTGAATATTGATTGTCTTTGTTGATGAACGACAAGAAATTACCTGTTGTCGATTGAAAGTCAGTTAATAACTCTTCTTCATCAAATGCTGTATTACCAACAATATTAATACTTGAGATTGTTGCAACAACACCTTCTGCCATCGTAATTCGGATAGCAACTCGATTACGCGATAATGGCGTCACACTTGATTCAATCGTCACGCCGTACTTGCCTCGGCTAAAGTATTGACGTTCTAGTTCCAGCTCAACTCGTTCCAGCATTGCCTGTTCAAATACTTGACCTTCAGCGAAACCTATTTGTTGCAATGATTTCAGTAATTCTTTGCTGTCTAAATCTTTATTTCCAACAAACTCAATGCTTGAAACCGCAGGACGCTCTATCACATTGATAACTAATACACCCTCTTCTTGCCCAACACCCACATCACTAAAATACTTAGACTTATATAATGAACGAATAATACTCTTAGCATCTTTTTCGCTCATCTCATCACCGACTTTAACGGATAAGAAGTTAAAGACTGTTCCTGCTGAGATTCGCTGTAAACCTTCAACTCGGATGTCTTTTATAATAAAGCTTTCAGCTAACACGGCTCCTGAAAGTAGCAGTAAAGCAATGATATTGAGTATTTTTTTCATTAGTTCTTCTTAATATCTTCGAGCCAAAAGAATGCTAGTGTACCTGCATTAGCGCCATTATCCAAACAGTCTTGTTAAGTCATTGAAAAATGCTAAAAACATCAACATCAAAAGTAAAATAATTCCCACTTTTTGACTTTGAAATTGGACTTCTTCTGACAATGGAGCCCCTCTTAACCACTCGACAAGGTACAAAAATAAATGCCCGCCATCAAGAATAGGAATAGGCAGTAAATTTAACAGTCCAAGACTAATACTGACCATTGCCAAAAAGCTAATAAATGAAATCAGCCCCCTATCAGCTGATGCACTCGCATACTGTGCAATAGTAATAGGGCCACCGATATTTTTACTCGATACTTCTCCTGTCACCATCCCCGCTAGACTTTTCAATGTTGACACTGAAAATGCCCATGTTTCATAAAAAGCTTTGCCTACAGCCTCTCCCCAACCATAGCGTTCAACAGTTTGTAACTCAGCAGCTACCTCTGTTTTACTACTATCAACCCCTGCCCCTATTTTTCCTACATTATTCTCAGGGAGAGGCGTTAATAATAAACGTTTATTCTGTCCATTTCGCTCAACAGTGACTGTCAGCAACTTATTAGGGCTTGCTTGTACCCGCTCTACAAATTGAAGCCAATTTTGAATGGGCTGTTCATCAACCGCTACAATCAAATCCCCCACAATTAATCCTGATTTTTCTGCAGCCTTGCCTTGAACAACTGTACCAATAATAGGGGTAAATGGAACACGGATAGGTGTCAATCCAATGTGTTGCAGTAATGAGACCGATGTTGTTGAAGAGAAATCATATTTATCAATATTTAATTGTCGGTGAATATTGCTTCCACCAGCATTAACAATAATATCTGCAACCCCACCGGTTTCAGCAACTCTTGCTAACGCCTTATATGTGCTTGACCATGTCAAGGTGTCTCGCCCATTAACGGCCTTAATCTCATCACCTGAAACAAGCTGTGCATAGGCTGCTGGACTATTTGGCTTAATGTCACCAATAACAGGGCGCAGGCCAGGAATTCCTAAAACAAAAATAAACCAATAGGCAAGTACGGCAAAGAGTAAGTTTGCAATAGGCCCAGCGGCGACAATCGCAACGCGTGAGCCTAATGGTTTTCGGTTAAAGGCCTTATCGAGATCTTCTTCTGCAACTTCGCCTTCACGTTCATCAAGCATTTTGACATAGCCACCCAGAGGAATAGCTGTCACGATATATTCAGTTCCGTCGCGACCGAATCGACTCCAAAGGGGTTTTCCAAAACCGACAGAGAACTTAAGCACTTTCACACCACAGCGACGCGCTACCCAAAAATGACCAAACTCATGTACTACAATCAATATGGCAAGAGTAACAATCAAAAATAGCAGTGACTGCATCTTATTTTAATAGCTCTTCTGCTACTTGTCTGGCGTGTAAATCATCTGCTAAGACTTGTTCAAGCGTATCACCTTTACTCGTAGGTACTTTTTCTAAGGCTTGCTCAATAATTTGAGGAATTTGTGTAAATTTTATCTGTTTCTTCAAAAATGCTTCTACAGCAATCTCATTAGCTGCATTTAAAATTGCAGTACTTGTTCCACCTGCTTTTAGCGCCAGATAAGCAAGTGCTAAGCATGGAAAATGCTGATAATCAGCAGCAGAGAAATCCAAACGTCCCGCAGCGACTAAATCCAATGGTGCCACACCAGAATCAATTCTATTTGGCCATGCTAAAGCATTCGCAATGGGCGTTCTCATATCAGGATTACCCATTTGAGCAAGAACGGAACCATCGACATAATCCACCATAGAGTGAATGATGCTTTGGCGATGTAATAACACATCAATTTGTTCTGCAGGCAGACCAAATAACCAATGAGCCTCAATAACCTCTAAGCCTTTATTCATCATCGTTGCAGAATCAACAGAGATCTTCTGCCCCATAGACCAATTAGGGTGCGCCACGGCTTGTTCAGGCGTCACATATTCAAGATCGGCTAAGTCATAATCTCGGAAAGGGCCACCTGATGCCGTTAGGATAATTCGACGAACACCTTTGCCTTGAAAATGATGTTGTTGCTGATCAGCAACAGGTAAACATTGCCAGATAGCATTGTGTTCACTATCAACAGGCAATAATGTCGCGCCATTGTCTTCTACTTCACGCATAAATAAGCCACCACTCATCACTAAGGCTTCTTTATTCGCTAATAAAATGTGTTTTCCTGCACGTGCAGCTGCCAAGGTCGGTAATAAACCAGCGGCGCCCACTATCGCGGCCATGACATAATCTGTGTGCTGACTTTCAGCGACTTGAACTAAGGCTTCAACACCTGATAGAACTTGGGTATTTAAGCCTTTTGATTTGATTTTATGCTCTAACTCGTCTGCTGAGAATTCATCTAGCATCACCGCTATTTCAGGTTTAAACTTTTGACACTGTTCAAATAAACTATCAACAGAACGATTGGCTGTCAGTGCGTATACACGATATTTTTCTGGATGCTGTGCCAATACATTAAGTGTACTAACACCTATAGACCCCGTTGAACCAAGAAGTGTTACTGCTTGCACTTAAAAAGCCCCTAAAAAATATAAGCCTGTGAAAAAAACAGGTATTGCAGCTATTAGACTATCAATACGATCTAACATGCCACCATGACCGGGTAATAAATTACCACTGTCTTTTACGTCATAACAACGCTTAAATAAACTTTCGAATAAATCACCTATGACTGATATCAATAATGTCGCTGCTGAAAGAAATATCCAAGCAATGAAACCTAATGAACCGGCAAGGCCAAAGTAAAAAGCAAGCAGTCCCCATACAGAACCCAAAACAATGGCACCAGCCACTCCTTCCCATGTTTTGTTAGGACTAATCGCTTTTGCTAATTTTTTCTTACCCCAGCGTTTGCCAGCAAAGTAACCGCCTGTGTCAGCTAACCATACCAACACCATTGCATACAATAATTGTTGTGGTCCTAGTTCAGATGAGGCATGAAGTAAAACTGCACACTGCCAAAATAATGCTAACACTACAGTAGCCATAATTAACGCTACATTTTCTTGTTTGAATATCTTTTGAACGTGATCAGGTAAGGTTTGATGGGCAAAGTGTTGAATAAATAATGACACCAGCCCCCAGATAGCAGCAACTAAAATGAGGAGTATTCCTACAGGAAGAAGGGTCACTATTACTGTCGTAAAAATAAGTGTTATAGATGCAAAGAGTTTCTTTCCTTGGCTATTAAAGCCAATAATTGAGAACCACTCCCATGCTGCCAAGCCAGTCACAATGGCAAGTAGCCACTGTATTGCAGTGCTTGATAAATACAAAATACTTAGGACAACAAGTGGAATAAGAATAGCCGCTGTCATTAACCGTTGTTTAAGCATTGCTATCATCCTTAATTTGCTCAGAGGTCTTTCCAAAACGTCTTTCACGCTGAAAAAAAGAGCTTATGGCACTATCGAGTTTCTCACTAGTAAAATCTGGCCATAAGGTGTCCGTAAAATAAAACTCCGTATAAGCCAATTGCCATAACATAAAATTACTTACTCGCTGCTCGCCACCTGTGCGAATAAATAAATCAGGTTCAGGCAACGTAGCAGTCGCCAGCCCTTCAGCAATACTTTCTTCGGTAATATCACTAGGGCTAAGTTCGCCCACTTTGACTTTTTCTGCTAACTTTTTCACAGACTGAGTAATATCCCAATGACCACCGTAGTTAGCCGCAATATTAATCGTCAGTCCGGTATTATTTTCTGTCAGTTCTTCAGCTTGAACAATCTGTTTTTGCAAACTTGCTGAGAATTTACTGATATCGCCAATGATATGAAGACGAATATTATTTTTATGTAGACGTTTCGCTTGCTGCTTCAATGATAAAGCAAACAATTCCATAAGAAGACTGACTTCTTTTGTTGGTCGTTTCCAGTTTTCACTACTAAAGGCAAACAGGCTTAGTACACTAACACCACATTCTGCACAATGTTTGACAATATTTTCAACGGCTTTCACACCGGCCCGATGGCCCATGAATCGAGGTTGATGACGTTGCTTCGCCCAGCGACCATTACCATCCATTATGATGGCAATATGTTGTGGTACTTGCGTATTATCCGCCGGCATCTATGAATTAAAGTAGAGTACTCTACTTATACTTCCATGAGATCGGCTTCTTTCTCTTTCAAAACTTCCTCAACTTGTTTTACCGTAGCATCAGTCAGTTTTTGGATGTTTTCTTCAGCACCACGTTCTTCATCTTCTGATATTTCTTTTTCTTTCAATAATTCTTTAAGTGTACTGTTGGCATCACGACGAATGTTACGAACAGCAATCCGTGCACCTTCCGCTTCATTACGAGCGACCTTAACTAGGTCACGACGGCGCTCTTCCGTTAAGGGTGGAATTGGAATACGAATGGTCATACCAGCACTGTTTGGGTTAACACCTAAGTCAGATGTCATAATTGCTTTCTCAACAACAGATAGCATTGGTTTTTCCCATGGGGTTACCGTCAATGTTCGAGAATCTTCAATACCCACATTAGCAACTTGGCTAAGTGCGACATCAGAGCCATAATATGGCACCATAACTTGATCTAAAAGACTTGTATGAGCACGACCAGCACGAATTTTTGCCATCGAATTAGTTAATGCAACGACACTTTTTTGCATTCTGTCTGCTGCGTCTTTTTTAATATCTTCAATCATGTTTTATCCTACTTAACTTTTTACAAGAGTACCAATATCTTCGCCATAAATAATCTTGGTCAAATTACCTTCTTTATGAACATCAAATATTCGTAGTGGCATATTCTGTTCTTGGCACATTACAACGGCAGTTGTATCCAGTACACCTAATCGCTTATCAATGACTTCGTCATAACTTAATTCAGCATAACGAACCGCATTAGGGTCTTTCTTCGGATCAGCATTGTAAACGCCATCAACTTGCGTCGCTTTCAACATCAAATCTGCACCAATTTCAACGGCACGCAAACTCGCTGCAGAGTCTGTCGTAAAAAAGGGGTTACCTGTACCAGCTGCAAAAATAACTACACGCCCTTTTTCAAGGTGGCGAATAGCACGTCGACGCAAATAATCTTCACACACTTCATTAATTTGGATCGCTGACATTACACGACAAAATGCACCTTTTTGTTCTAATGCATCTTGCAATGCCAATGCATTCATAACGGTAGCTAACATGCCCATGTGATCGCCACTGACACGTTCCATTCCACTCGCAGCTAATCCAGCACCACGAAATATGTTACCACCGCCAATGACAACACCGAGCTCAACACCTTGGGCGCTAAGCTCGGCGATTTCATTAGCAAAACGAGAAATAACCTCAGGATCAATACCAAATTCAGCATTGCCCATCAACGCCTCACCACTTAGTTTCAGTAGAATACGTTTATAAACAGGTTTATTTCCCATTTCTGTCATTTTTTAGTTTCCTTGAACCTGTGCCATAACTTCTTCTGCAAAGTTATCTTCAGCTTTCTCGATACCTTCACCTACTTCGAAGAACTTAAATGCATTAACAGTTGCATCAGCTTGTTTAACTAACTTTTCAACTGTTAAATCAGGGTCTTTAATGAAGTCTTGACCTAGTAGGCTAATTTCATTAACGAACTTCTTCATACGACCTTCAACCATTTTTTCAATGATTGCTTCTGGCTTGCCACTGTCTTTTGCTTGAGTCGCAACGATATCACGTTCTTTTTCTAACAAGTCAGCAGGTAAGTCTGCTGCTGCAACAGCTTGAGGACGGCTCGCAGCAACATGCATTGAGATATCTTTAGCCAAAGCCATATCGCCACCCGTTAGGTTAACGATTGCGCCAATACGATCACCGTGACGGTAAGAACCAATAACGCCATTATCATTTGCCATTAATTCAAAACGACGAATTTGGATGTTTTCACCAATTTTAGCAATAAGGCTTTGACGAACAGTATCAATGCTTTCACCAGCATCATTCAATGCTAATGCATTTAAAGCATCAAGGTCAGCAGGTTGTGCTGCGAGTACTGTTTTAGAAACTTGAGCAACAAAGTTAGTGAAATCATCTGCTTTAGCAACAAAGTCTGTTTCAGAGTTGATTTCGATCATTACTGCTGACTTACCATCAGCAGATGTTTCGATTGCAATCACACCTTCAGCAGCAACACGATCTGATTTTTTATCTGCTTTTGCCAAACCTGATTTACGCATCGCTTCGATTGCAGCATCGATATCACCATTAGATGCGACCAATGCTTTTTTACATTCCATCATGCCCGAGCCAGTACGCTCACGTAGTTCTTTTACTAATGCAGCAGTAATTGCCATTTTTTATTACCCTTCATTCATTGTGATGGTTATGTTTGCAAGAAACCTAACCATAAATACAATACAGGCCCACTAAAATAGTGAGCCTGTATATAGTCTATTTAATAGATGTTACTCAGCAGCTTCTGTGCTTTCTGCAGCAACAACTACTTCTTCAACATCACCTGTCGAAACTGATGCGCGACCTTCTAAGATTGAATCAGCCATACTTGAAGTGTAAAGCTTAATTGCACGCATAGAGTCATCGTTACCAGGAATGATGTAATCAACACCATCTGGGTTGCTGTTTGTATCAACGATAGCGATAACAGGAATGTTTAATTTGTTTGCTTCTTGAATAGCAATACGTTCGTGATCAACATCAATAACGAATAATGCATCTGGAAGACCACCCATTTTACGGATACCACCGATGCTTTTTTCTAATTTTTCTTGCTCACGAGTAAGATTCAATACTTCTTTCTTTTTCAAACCTTCTAATTTGCCAGACTCAACCATGTCTTGGATAGTATCCAAACGTTTGATTGATTGACGAACAGTTTGATAGTTAGTCAACATACCACCTAACCAACGACGGTTAACGAAAGGCATGCCTGCACGTTCTGCATCTTCACGGATAGGATCTTGCGCTGCACGTTTAGTACCAACGAATAGGATACGACCTTTTTTTGAAGCCAATTTACCAACAAAGTTCAATGCATCGTTGAACATAGGTAAGCTGTGCTCTAAGTTCATGATGTGAATGTTGTTACGTTTACCAAAGATAAACGGACCCATTTTTGGGTTCCAGTAACGCGTTTGGTGACCAAAGTGAACGCCTGCTTCTAGCATTTGGCGCATTGTTGTTTTTGCCATTGTAATAAAACCTTATATAAAAAAGTTGGGGTTAAACCTCCACACACCCCAAGTATCGACCAATCTACGATGTAGCTGGCACCCCGAAACTCGTGCCGGTGCATGTGTGATTTTGCCTTTAAATAGGCGCGCATATTATTCCATAGTTTGACTATAAAAACAAAGTAAAATCAAACTGTTTCTTTAGTAAACTGTAGGAGCGGCTTCAGCCGCGAAAGGGCGAGGAAGAACAGAGTAGGTCTTGCGAATCCTTTAGCTTTTATTCGTGGCTAAAGCCACTCCTACATTTCTTCATTCTAAAACTGGTCGTTTGCACTATTTTACGGCAAACTATACCCCTAAGTTCATTTTAATATTACAGGAAAACCTTTACTCATGGCCGTTAGCATAAAAACAGCAGATGAAATCGGAAAAATGCGTGTTGCGGGCCGCCTAGCAGCTGAAGTATTAACAATGATTACTCCCCATGTTAAAGCGGGAATAACAACAGATGAACTAGATCAAATTTGTCATAATTATATTGTTGATGAACAAGATGCTATTCCTGCTCCACTTAACTATCATGGCTTTCCAAAATCTATATGTACATCTGTTAATCATGTCATTTGTCACGGTATTCCAGGCAGCAAAAAATTAAAAGATGGTGACATCATAAACATTGATATTACCGTTATTAAAGAGGGCTATCATGGTGATACCAGCATGATGTTTCATGTCGGCAAGACCTCTATTATCGCTCAACGATTATGTGCAAATGCCCGCGAAGCGATGTTAATTGGTATCGACATGGTAAAGCCTGGTATCCAGTTAGGTGATATCGGTCATGCAATTCAAAAACACGCTGAAGCCCAAAACTTTTCTATTGTTCGTGAATATTGTGGTCATGGCATTGGTAAGGTCTTCCATGAAGATCCACAAGTACTTCATTATGGTGAACCTGGAACAGGGCTTGTCCTAGAAGCGGGAATGACATTTACTATCGAGCCGATGGTAAACGCAGGTAAACGTCATATCAAACAATTACCAGACAACTGGACGGTAGTAACAAAAGATCGCTCACTCTCAGCACAATGGGAACATACTATTTTAGTTACTGATGATGGCTATGATATTTTGACGCTTCGTGAAGATGAAGTTATTTAAAGCATGGATGCACTAGATTCTTTATGGACGATAGGTGAAAACTCAAAACCAGATTCAACTGCTAACATCACCTTTTTTCGCAATGCCCTTAAAGAAGGACAATCCCACCTTGTTAAACAATTTGAACAAGATGTAGATATTTTCACACTTGTTCACCAACGTTCTCACTTTGTTGATCAGGTTTTACAACAATTATGGCAACATCATATATCCCCTGAAACACCTGTTAGCCTGCTTGCTGTTGGCGGCTATGGTAGAGGCGAACTTCACCCCTTCTCTGATATTGATTTACTGATTATTTTAGATGAATCAGTTTCAGAGCAGCCTCCTAGTGGTTTATCAGATTTCCTTACACAACTCTGGGATATCGGCCTTGAAATTGGCCATAGTGTTCGCACCATTAAGGAGTGTCGCCAACAAGCAGAAACAGATATCACTATCGCAACTAACTTGCTTGAAACACGCTTACTGTGTGGTGACACCTCCTTGTTTTCAGATCTGCAACAATTAACCGTTAGTCATAAGACGTGGGACACACGTCGCTTCTACCTAGAAAAACGGCAAGAACAAGAACAACGCCACCTAAAATATAATGATACGGCAAACAACTTAGAACCTAATATTAAAGAGTCGCCCGGCGGCCTCCGTGATATACAAATTATTAGCTGGGTTGCTCGCCAACACTTTGATGTAAATGATCTGCAAGGCCTTAAACAAAAGGGCTTTTTGTCGGATAGTGAATACACGACCTTAGAATCAGCCCTACGATTTCTCTGGCGAATTCGGTTTGCATTGCATATTCAAGCCAAACGCAAAGAAGAGAAGTTGATGATTGATCATCAGCGCGAGCTGGCTATTCAACTCGGATATAAAGAAACAGAAAGCCGCCTTGCCGTTGAAGTATTCATGAAAGATTACTATTTATGTGCACGTTCAATAGGCCAAATGAATGAGCTACTACTACAACTATTTGAAGAAAACATTATCCTTGCCGATGAAGCGCGTGACATTACCCCCATCAATAGCCGCTTCCAAATACATAATGGCTATTTAGAAACCATTAACTCTGGCATTTTCGCATTCTATTCCCATGCAATGCTTGAGCTCTTCTTGATACTTCAACAGCATCAAAAAATAAAAGGGGTTCGTGCCGATACTATTCGCCAAGTCTATGCTCATATCCACTTAATAAATAAACGTTTTCGCGCCGATATTAAAAATCGTAGTTTATTTATGGAAATCATTCGCCAACCACTCGGCATTACTCATGAGTTTAGACGCATGAATAAATATGGTGTTTTAGGTGCTTACTTACCCGAATTTGGCCAAGTTGTCGGTCAAATGCAACATGACCTTTTCCATATTTATACCGTTGATGAACACACACTTTTTCTCGTTAGAAACCTTCGTCGCTTTTCATGCGAAGAATACAAAGACGAGTTTCCACTCTGTTCTAGAGTTTATTACGAACTCCCTAAAACAGAACTGCTATTCATTGCTGGTCTATATCATGATATCGCGAAGGGACGCGGTGGTGATCACGGTATTCTTGGTGTTGTCGATGCAACCGCCTTTTGTAAACGCCACAATTTAAGTGAGTTTGATACAAGCACCATCACTTTCCTCGTCCGCCAGCACCTTACAATGTCTGCTACTGCACAAAAACTGGATATCAACGATCCCGATGTTATTAAAGCCTTTGCCGCTAAAGTAAAAACGGTCGACCGACTAAATTATCTTTATTTATTAACCGTTGCCGATATTCGAGCAACGAATAACAACTTATGGAATGGCTGGCGTGACTCACTTCTACGTCAACTCTATAATGCGACAAGACAATGGTTAGAACAGTCTGACAAGGCGGCAAGAAGCACTGCTGAGAAGGTTAAGCAAAGACAAAAACAAGCTCATCAGCAACTCACGTTCCAATCTTGCTCTGCCTCACAAGTAGATCTCATATTTCAAGAATATGATAACGACTACTTCTTGCGCCATACCACAAATCAAATTGTCTGGCAGACAACAACTCGTCTCCATTCTTCTCAAGAAAAAACACTCATCAATTCCAGACCTCATGATGAACAGGAAGATACATTAGAAATCTTCATTTTCACCAAAGACAAACCGCGACTCTTTGCCGCAACAACAGCCTGCTTAGAGCAATTACAACTTAATATTCTTGATGCCAAAATAAGTGGTACAAGTCATGGTCACACACTCAATACCTATATTGTAAATGGGCCGACACACGAACAAAACATCATCACTGCTAAGTTGAGAGAGCAGCTAGAAAATTTAGAAAAAATCAAAGAATACTGCCCTGTTCTTACACCTCGTAAAATGAAGCTTTTTGAAACAGAAGTGACTCTCCATTTTCGGGCTAATGAACAGAAAAATCATACCACGCTTGAATTGGGCACACATGATCGTCCAGGTTTACTTTCTATGGTCGCTCAAGTTTTTTTACAGTGTGATATTCAGCTGAGTAATGCCAAACTCGCCACACTTGGCGATCAGGTTGAAGATATATTCTTTATCTCCAAGAATGATGGTCAGCCGTTAAGTAAAGATGAAGAAGCTCAGTTGAAACAGGCTTTAACTGAGAACTTAGCTCACTAAATATATACCCGTAATAATTCAATCTGCAAAAATTTTTACTTGGTCATTCCAGCATACTTACCCAGCCGAGCAGCTCAAAACAATAGATTCTCGATAAAAACACTCGAGAATGACGGATTTTAAAACTGCAAAATGAATGATAACAGGTATAGAAATCAGCCCAAAAACAAAAATGGCGCAGTAGATTCATCTACCACGCCATTATTCAGCAAGCTAACGCTATTTATTCAGAATCAGTCACACTAATTTGTTCTTGTAGCTTAGCCAGCTTCTTCTCACCAATTCCTTTTACATTCACTAAATCAGCAATATTACTAAATGAACCATTCATTTCTCTGTAGTTAATAATAGCAGTAGCAGTTGATTTACCGATACCATTAATACTCTGTAACTGCTCCATATTTGCAGTATTTACATTAATTTTATCAGCTGAAAATGCTAGTCCTGTGAATAAAAATAAAGCGATAATTATTGATAAAAATCCTTTCTTCAACATCTTTCCATACTCCCTGTATGTTTAAATAAAAAGGTCATACCCTATAACCTTCTATGAGAGTAATTCAAAATAGTCTATTTTGACAATGTTTTTTTACCTCAAAAGGAATAATTCATTATGTACAGCTAATCATTCAAGATGCTGTTCTCCCCCGTCATTCTCGAATGTTTTTATCGAGAATCTATTGTTTTGAGCTGCTCGGCTGGGTAAGTATGCTGGAATGACCAAGTAAAAAAGTGGCACTTTGAATGATTATGGCTCTATAAGTCGGCTTAGGAACAACATCTACAACTTCCAATCACCAGATTCAAAATAATAATTAGTTGCTTCAACAAAACCTTCCACGCTACCACAGTCAAAACGACGGCCTTTAAACTTCACGGCTATCACTCGTTTTTCTTTAGCCACCTGACGTAAAGCATCAGTAATTTGGATCTCACCACCAGCACCTGGCTTCGTTTCTCTCAGGTAATCAAATATATCTGGCGTTAATATATAGCGGCCAATAATAGCCATATTTGTTGGTGCATCTTCAGGTTGAGGTTTTTCAACCATATCGCTGACATCATAAATCCCTTCCGCAACCTCTTCACCGGAAATAATGCCGTAACTCGCCGTATCAGCCGCATCGACTTCTTCGATTGCCACGATACAACATTGGTATTTATCATACAGCTCAACAAGCTGACTTAAAGCACGGTCACTCTTATCATCAGGTACTGAGCATAAATCATCAGCAAGAATAACCGCGAAAGGCTCATTACCAATCATCGGCTCCCCCGTTAAAATGGCATGACCTAGTCCCAACATTTCACGCTGGCGCATAAAAATAAATTGGCTACTATCGATTACTTTACGAATATCAGTCAGATACTTCTCTTTTGATGTGCCTAATATTTGATGTTCCAACTCATAACTAATATCAAAATGGTCAGCAATTGCGCGCTTTCCTCTCCCTAAGATAAAGCCAATTTGAGACATTCCCGCTTCCAATGCCTCTTCAACACCATATTGAATCAATGGTTTATTGACAATGGGAAGCATTTCTTTCGGCATCGCCTTTGTTGCTGGTAAGAACCGTGTGCCATACCCCGCTGCTGGGAAAAGACATTTTCTAACCTTTATATCACTCATTTTTATCCTTTTTTCATCCGTCCATTTGACATCCTCTCCCACCCAAAAGGAAGGAGATTCCTAGAAAACTAGGCAGCGACTAATTGCTTAGTCAGCTGGGGTTCCTGCTTCACAGAAGCCGCTAATACAGTTTCTCCACAGGCTAACACAGCAAGCCCTGCCGCTAAAATATTCTTGGCTGCGTTAAGCATTATCAGTGTGACCACATGACAGGCATTTAAAGTCGACTGAGACAGTCTGTTACTTTTATTCTTGATTACTTCCCTTATATTTGTCAACCAAACAAGGTTGACCATCAGTCAACACCGGGCTTATAATAAGTCATAAATGGAGTTTATTTAATGAATGTTATTTCTAAAAATCCTTTCAGTGAAGCGGCTAAAAAATATCCGAACGATAGAAAGGCTCTAATGGAAATGTACAAAGTTTTAAGTAGCAATACTTTTAGAACACCTGAAGAACTAAAAATGGTATTCCCATCGCTTGATAACCTTAAATATAAAGCTAAATGGTGGGTACTTGATGTTGGTGGTAATAATTTAAGGTTGATGGCTTTCATTCAGTTTGTGAATCAACGAATCTACGTTAAACATAGTGTTACCCATGCTGACTATAATAAATTAACTACAAAATATAGAAAAGAAAGGAGGTAAACCATGATTCAAGCAGCACTTATTGACGCATACCAGGCTTTTTCTGAAGTAGCATATAATTACCTTCATATTCAAAGTTATAAAGACTATCAGAGCGCATTGGCACTTATTGAAGATCTCCTTGAAGAAGCTTCAGATAATGAAAATGATCCACTTAACCCTTTAATTGATTTAATTAGTCACTCAATTGAACAGTATGAAGCTAAAGATAATGAAATCATGACTTTTGTTAGTGAAGCGGAATCCATGCCTTCAGATCTCGCTTTATTGAATACCCTAAAAAGCCATTATTCTTTAACTAATAGTGACTTTCCTGAAATCGGTGACAAAACTATGGTATCCAAAGTACTCAATAAAAAGCGTGTATTACAGCGCCATTCGATTGAAGATTTAGCTGAGCGTTTCTCATTAAAGCCATCGATGTTTCTGAGCTAAAATTTACATGTTAATTGGCGTGCAAAACGGAGCCTCTTTGAAGATCGATTAGCTGACTTCATTTAAACAAATGGCAGTTACACAAAATTATTTACAGGGTCCCGGAAGTTAAATAGTTTGTACATCAATTTTGTCGTATTGAGCATGAGTGCCGATGAACCGAATATAGATCACACGATAGGCATAGTTGATCCACACAACCAGTCGGTATACCTTATCACTAAGTCAGCAACGTTAATCATTACACATCATCAAACCGAACGATATCATCTTCGCTTAAATAACTACCCGACTGAACTTCAATAATCTCAAGCGGTACTCGTCCAGGATTATGAAGCCTATGTTTTTCCCCTACGGGAATAAAGGTCGACTCATTTTCTGCTAATAAAATAACCTTTTCACCGCACGTAACTTCAGCCAGCCCCTTAACAACGACCCAATGTTCAGCTCGATGGTGATGCATTTGTAATGACAATGATGCACCGGGCTTGACCGTAATACGCTTAACCAGAAAACCTTCACCTCGGTCAACAGCATCATAATGTCCCCAAGGTCGGTAACATAAGCGATGATTTTCAGCTTCTGGGCGCTGTTGCAACCTTAATTCATTTACAATTTCTTTTACATTCTGAGTACTGTTCTTACTCGCAACCATAACAGCATCAGCAGTTTCAACCACAACAAGATCATCCAAGCCTAATACTGATACCAAACGGTGTTCACTCTGAATATAAGAGTTATTCACCTTATGTAGCATGACATCACCAACAGATACATTGCCGTCATCATCTTGTTCGGCACTCTCCCATAATGATGCCCATGATCCAACATCATTCCAGCCAGCATCTAATGGTACAACAACGGCTTTATCCGTCTTCTCCATCACCGCATAATCAATTGAAACACGTGGACATGACTCAAAGGCTTGACTACCTAAACGAACAAAATCGAGATCCTGCTTTGCATTCGCTAATGCTTCACGACAATCATTTAATATCTCAGGTGAGTGCTGTTCCAGCTCAGCAAGTAATGTCGATGCTTTAAACATAAACATACCGCTATTCCAGTAATAACCTCCCGAAGCCACATAGCTATTTGCCGTTGCTAAATCCGGCTTCTCAATAAATTCTTGCACCTTGCTCAACGTATTCTTTTCGGTAGCCTTGATGTAGCCATATCCTGTATTAGCAGAGTTAGGAATAATTCCGAACGTGGCCATTGCGCCTAACTCCACCTCAACAGTTGCTGCAATAATGGCTTTATGAAATGAAGAGACATCTGCAATAATATGATCTGCAGCCAAAACAAGTAAAATGGGATCCTCACCTGACTTCATTGCCTGCAATGCTGCAATAGCCAATGCTGGTGCAGTGTTACGACCACAAGGCTCTAAAATAATTGTAGACTCTCCAACCTCTATTTGCTGTAACTGTTCCGCCACTACAAACCGATGCTCGTTACTACAAACAACAATTGGATCTTGCAAGTCTTCTAGCCCCTTCAGTCTTAATAACGTTTGCTGGAAAAGAGTATCTTCTCCAAATAAGGTTAAAAACTGCTTAGGTTTACTCTTTCGAGATAAAGGCCAAAGACGCGTACCGCTACCACCCGATAATATAACTGGAATCATAGTTGCTACTATCTTAGAACGACTAGCATGGCATTAGAATCAATGCGAAACACCATCACGGCGTAAGACCTTTAGAAATGTATACCACAGAATTCTCAAATCAAACCAAAATGATTCCTGCTTCATATACTCAACATCTAACGCAACTTTCTGGGGAATGGGTAACTCATCTCGGCCATTAATCTGAGCCCAACCAGTCAGACCTGGAAGCAACTCATGAACCCCTTCCTCAGTTCGTAACTCAATTAAATCATCCTGATTAAATAATGCCGGACGAGGCCCGACAAAACTCATATCCCCCATCAAAATAGACCATAGTTGAGGTAACTCATCTAAACTCGACTTACGCAAAAAATCACCTATAGGAGTCAGCATACTTTTAGGATCTTCTAATAAATGTGTTGCTACAGCAGGCGTATCAACTTTCATGCTTCTAAACTTAGGCATTCTGAAAATGTGATTATTTTTGCCCACTCTATCCGACCAATACAAAGCTGGGCCTTTAGATGTCAATTTAACAAAAAGTGCGGTAAAGACAATGGGGATAAATAAAATACTTGTAGCAATCAAGGCCAATACGAGATCAAAGAATCTTTTCATTTGAGCTTACCAGTCTGATTAAGGCGCTCACAAACTTCAAAAAACAATGCATCATTGACTATTCCTAATGGATGTGGTCTTGCACGATGCGTACGCCAATCAAACGATTTGGGTTGATGACAAAGCACATAACTTGTTTTATTAATCTTTTTCCCCGATGCGTTACCCACAGCAACCGCAAAAGGGTTGTCAGCATTATATTCAGCTGTTGTCATAGGTAAACCAATCACGAGTGAGGCTTTATCATTAAAGCTTTTCGGACTTAGCACCAAAAATGGATGGACATCTCTCATTTTTCGCTCCAATTGAGGGTTACAGTCAATCCAAATAATATCCTGTCGATTCGGTGACCATTTTCCAGTTGTTTTTACCACTGCTCAACACCCACTACTTCAGACACCGGCATAACTTCACCCCTATGAACATCAGGATTAAAATCAGCCAGTCGCTCCTCCAATGTTAACTCCTTACTTACAATAGGTGTGATAACAATTTGCTTACCCATCATAGATCACTGTGCAGATTGGCTTCACGAGCAATGGCAGCAGGCAATCTCACCCCTAAGCTATTACCCCATTTTTTTATATCTAATGTTACTTCTGTCATATCATTACCTGTTTGAATTTACACGTATATACCCGTAATCATTGAAGATGCAGATTAACACTCTTCGTCATCCTCGCGAACGCGGGGATCTATGGGCAGTGGATCTAGCCACTATCGTTGGCTCCCCGTTTTCACGGGGATGACGGACTTTTTAAAATACCTCAACCTCATTTCACTTGAGTATAAACATAAATATAGACTCAATCTTCTATGACAATCAAACTTTTTGCTTAGCCAAATAAGACTGTGCTGTTTTCTTTAACTGTTCATCCATTGCAAATTCATAATTGCCAAAGCTAAATCAAATATTCTTTTTATTCACCTACTTCTCATTATCACTCATCAACCGTAGAAGCGACTTCAGTCGCGAAAGCGCTTAAAGGCTGAAGCTTGTTCCTATATCATTAATGCTCACGGATATACTCGCCATGATCACCCACATCAATCAACATAATTTGACCATCTTCTAACCACTTTAAAGTAAGTAAAACTCGGTATTGCATATTAATAGAAATTAAATGGCAATTTTTAGACTTGATAGCATGCAACCTGAGAGATGGATGACTAGGAGCTAAAGATAGCAATTTAAGCGCCTTTGCATATTGCCTGTGACCATTGAAGTTGCAGGTTTTGAGTGCTCATAATGCAAAACAGGATCTTTTGAGGTCAACTTAAGCAAAATAGCCGTGATAATAGTGGGGGAAAATAAAATACAGGTAGCGATTAAAGCTAACGTTAAATCAAAAGAGTCTCTTCATGTCAGTTGAATAATTTGATTAAGACGCTCACAAACTTCAAAAAACAATTCACCGTTGCCATAAAGACTCCTGGTTTTATGAAAGCATCTGCATGAGAATGCCATGCCAACTAGCCAACGGCACATCGCCCATTTTACTTTTCAATCTTTTCTTGTCTACAGTGCGAATTTGATCTAAAAGAATGCGACCTTTTTTGCCTTTAAAAATGACTTCTGGACGACACCCTAAAGGCTGACCTTTCGATGTAATCGGTGCAATAATAACGCGCGGTAGAGCGCTATTCATATCATCTGGTGAAATGATTAAACAGGGTCGTGTTTTTTTGATTTCACTGCCCACAGTTGGATCAAGCTCAACCCAGTAAACGTCGCTCCGATTTACCATTCCCAGTCCTCTTGTTCGCTATCTAACTCTTTCATCTCTGATAGCGGTTCTACATCTTTTGTATGATCATAATTTTTGAACCAACCCTTTCTAAGCGTATTGGATGGTTTGAGAACCAAGACACCATCTTGGACCGTCATTTCGACCTCATTTTCTATATGCAGTTGCTCAATGATTGCTAATGGAATAATGATACCTCGCGAATTACCTATTTTTCTGAGTATTGTTTGCATTTTTTACACACCATTCCTGTAATAACATTGTTAAAACAAGTATAGTGTCTTTTTCAAAATGAAACAAGAATTAAGCCAGCAAAACCCACCCCACAACACCACCATTACTGTAGGTCGGACTTCAGTCCGACAATACCTTTAGCGCTAACATCAACGATCTTCGCCAACTGCTCATCCATCGTAATCACAGGCTTCCAACCCAATAATTCTTGCGCTTTAGAACTATCGACCTGCAATGATCCAAATAAACGATTTGCGACATCACTTTTGCCAACAAGCTTTGCCAATAATGTCATGAACCAAACAGGCACAGGAATCAACCGAGACTTTTTACCCAATGCCTTAGCGACTTTTTGCAACAATTCCGTAGTGGACACATCCTCACCATCTGAAATCAAAAACACCTCATTCGCTGCTTTAGGATGATCGATACAGTGAATTATAAAACTAACTAAATTATCTAATGCCACTAATGATCGCTGATTATGTATAGTACCGAAGGGTAATGGGAATCCTTTATTAACCCACCTCATCATTGAAGAAAAATTAGCCTTAACTCCAGGGCCGTAAATTAATGGTGGACGAATAATGACAACCTCTAACCCCGTTTCTTTTGCCAAAGCCAGTAAACCTTGTTCAGCTTCATACTTAGACAAACCATAAGGATCAGCAGGAATAAAGCTATCCTTCTCAGTAAAAGCACTATTAACTCCCTCTCCCTCGGGGAGAGGGCTGGGGTGAGGGCAATTCTTATCAGAACCACCAGACATTTCACCATTAACTTTAATAGAGCTTAAAAATATAAACCGCTTAACACCCGCCTCAGCCGCTTGCCGAGCTAAATTCAAGGTCCCAGCCGTATTTATTTTACGAAACTCAGTCAAAGGTTCAACAGATGAGTCATCCATAATATGCACACGAGCAGCCGTATGAATAACAACGTCAACATTAGGTAAAGCATCAGACCAATGTGTTGTGTTGTCGATATTACCGGTGACAACAGGTATACAACTTTCTATAACAGTATGTTTACGCACTGCTGCCTTAACGACTAAACCTTGCTTTGTTAAATCAGCACAAAGTTGCTTACCTACAAAACCGTTTGCACCTGTTACTAGAACATTCATCTTGTTTTTACCATCATCCATTTACCATATTTTCTAACTCACGATAAATATCAAGATGTATAGATACAACGCTATCAATACTAAACTCACGCTCAGCCAAGTCACGACCTTCCAGCCCCATTTTTTGTCGTGTAATAGGATCTTCAAGCAAACTCACCATTGCATTTTTCAATGAAATAGCATCCCGTGCAGGCACAAGCATACCAGTTAGACCGGGTTCAATGGCATCACGACAGCCAGGCATATCAGTGGTAATAACAGCTCGACCACACGCAGCTGCTTCAATAAGCACCTTGGGTAACCCTTCGCCATAATAAGAAGGTAATACAACAATATTTGCCCCTGAAAATAATTCAGCAATATCTGTTCGATAACCTAAACACTCAACAATACCTTCAGTTCGCCAACCTTGTATATCATCGTGAGTCACACTTTCAGGGTTTCCCAAGTCAGGTTCACCAACTAGCTGAAACCTAACTTTAATACCTTTCGCCTTAATTTTTCTAGCGGCCTCAACAAATTCATACACACCTTTATCTTTTAGCAATCTCGAGGCCATAATAATAACAAGATCACTTTGCGGTTCTGGCGCCACTGTGTATTTATCAAGATCAACCCCAGAACCACGAATCATTCTAGATTTTTCAGCTTTAACACCACCAGCACCAACAAGCGCACTCATATCTGTCGG
>JAQRMU010000054.1 GCA_028598975.1 Gammaproteobacteria bacterium
GCAATTTAGCATCGATCTCTATCCGTGTTTGATCTTCATCTTTGTCAGTAACAGGTGGGGTCAATGTTGGCGTCCTATGCTTGTCATAACATTATAATAATGCATCTTTCACCTGATG
This sequence comes from Gammaproteobacteria bacterium, assembly GCA_028598975.1. Taxonomy (GTDB): domain Bacteria; phylum Pseudomonadota; class Gammaproteobacteria; order Nitrosococcales; family Methylophagaceae. The sequence continues at coordinate 119 of JAQRMU010000054.1, forward strand.
TATTATTAACTCATTTTCCTAGATGATTTTTTAATTCACTTCTTAATTTTCCAGGCGCTCATCAGGCACATATTCAATAATATCTTCAATATTACATTTAAAGTAAGTACACATACGATCTAAGTTTTCTGTTCCAGTGTTGTAGCCCCGCTGGTTTATCATTTTTGATAATGTCATCCTGTGAATACCCGCAGCTTCTGCAACCTCACCAATCGTTACTCGGCGTCCTTCCTCAAACTCTTTTTTTGCAATCAATTCTTTTATCTTAAACCGCAACATTTATCTATCACCTGATTACTATTTATATCGGATGATAAATAAAAGTTTCAAATAATGCTTGCATTAATCATTGTGTGATGTATATTTATATCACGTGATGCTTATACGCATCATTTGAAACCTTTAAGGAGAATCAGCAATGGGTGACACATACCTAACAACGGAAGAACTTGCGCAAAGAATTAAATATGATCCACGCACAATTCGTGACAGATTGAAAGATTCTGTACTACTTGAGGGGATCCATTACATACGTCCTTTCGGAGGTCGTAAGATCCTTTACCTATGGGAGGCTATTGAGCGAGATATTAGCAAAACATCTCAACAGAATTCTGTAATGATACCTATGGCTTCAGGTGGTGTATGTCATGGGTAATATTCGCTCTAGAACTGACAATGGCAAGCTTTTCTTCGACTTCAGCTACCAAAACAAACGTTGTCGAGAACAGACTGCGCTTGATGATTCACCAAGTAACCGTAAAAAACTTCAAACCATACTCAGTCGTATTGAAGCAGAAATCACACTGGGGCAATTTGATTACAGTCAGTACTTTCCTGATAGCCCTCGCGCTTTACAGTTTCAGGAAATGATAAAGCGGAAGAATATGGATCTAGCTGATACGCCCTTATTTTCGGACTTTGCCAAAATTTGGTTCAATGAAATGCAAGCTCAGTGGCGACAATCTCATCGTGATGGTGTTGAGCTTGTTCTTAATAAGTATGTATTGCCAGCTTTTGGTGATAAGGAATTGGGCTTAATCACTAAGGCTGAGATCCTTGAGTTCCGCTCAATGATCGCGGCAGTGAAAAAGAAAAATGGTGAGAGTCTGTCACCAACACGGATCAATCATATTATTACGCCTTTGCGTATGATTTTGAATGAGGCCGCTAACCGCTATGATTTTAGCTCCCCTTATCACGGTATTAAATCGCTCAAGCTGCCTAAGACGGATGTTGAGCCTTTTACGATAGATGAGGTTCAGTTAATTCTAAAGACAGTACGACCAGATTTTAAGCTTTATTATTTGGTCCGCTTTTTCACGGGTATGCGAACCAGTGAGATCGATGGTTTACAGTGGCAGTATATTGATTTTGAACGTAGGCAAATCTTGATCCGGGAGGCATTGGTTCGTGGTGAGCTTGTTTATACCAAAAATGATGGTTCATTTCGGGCTATTGATATGTCTCAAATGGTGTTTGATGCTTTGCAAGAGCAAAAGAAAGTGACAGGGAAAAACAAGTTTGTGTTTTGCAATAGTCAGGGTAATGCACTTTATCACCATAATGTGTGTAAACGCGTTTGGCATCCCTTATTACGACACCTTGGACTGCGAAAACGACGACCTTATCAGTCACGTCATACGGCTGCGACATTATGGTTGGCTTCTGGTGAAAGCCCTGAGTGGATTGCCAGACAGATGGGGCATACTACAACTGAAATGTTATTCCGTGTTTATTCTCGTTTTGTACCTAATCTGACTCGTCAGGATGGCAGTGCTTTTGAGCGATTATTAAATAGTCATCTGCAATTAGGGAGCAACAACAAGGAGAGTGATAATGCTTAGTTCGCTACCTGTTAATACGATGGTTTCAAATACTAACCACAGAATGATTCGACGCTTAGCCTCAGCTTTATGTTGTGCTTATAACATTCCTCATGGTGATCGCTTTGTTATGTTGATTGGCACGGGTGAAGAAGCAGATAACCACCATGCTGTAGAAACATGGGTTGCAACAACATTAAGTGATTTAGATGAATCTACCGCTAAAGTGATACTGCCTCATTTAGTTGAAGGCTTTGGTCAGCAGTTACAACAATGGGAAACGTTCTCATGGTGATGATTAGTAAGCTTTCTGATTATGTGGGTCACTGTGTTGAAGGCAACTATCGATTGTCTAAAATACAGCGTTCATCTGATTCTAATAATAATTCAAAAATGGTGGCCTTATTAGAAGATTGTAGCGGCCAAGTTTATTGTGATGACTGGAAGTTAAATACGTCATTTACTGGAGAGTTAAGCAGTAACCTTTATTGCTGTTTAATGTATATAAGAGAAGGAGCTGGTGTAGTATCTGCAGAATTACTTTCAGCTAAACCTGCTGAGACAAACCCTGAACATGCACTACAGTTTCTGCCGTATTCAGCACTGGCCATCCCTCAAACTGTGATGGTCTTACGCGCTATTATTCTGCAGTGCCCAATTACTGCCTTACGACAATTCATCAATAGCGTTTTTTCATGTGATGATATTGCATTAGCCTTTTTTCAATTACCTGCCAGTCGTGAGCATCATCATGCTTATCCTGGTGGACTTGCTGAGCATTCATTAGAAGTGGTGACCATTGTGCAACATTCATTATGGCAAGTAAGCCAAGATGAATATTGGCTTACTATTGTAGCGGCATTGTTTCATGATATTGGTAAGCTTAAGGTATTTAAGCGAGGCGGGGATAAGACAGCAACGGGATTTGTACTTGACCATGATGCGTTAACATTAGAAATACTCGCAGAGCCCCTACGCACACTTGATAACATTTGGCCTGATGGTGCAATTGCCTTGCGTTATTTACTCACTAAAGCAGCCAAAACAGCACGCCCTTTAATGCCGTGTGCGTTAGCGATTGAATATGCAGATAAAATGAGTAGTGCTCAATCAACTAAGCAACAAGCCTTTCATCAAAAGCCGGCATGGCAACGGTTCGCTAAATTGGAAGCAAAAGGACCTTCCTCGTTATTTTGGCGCCCTGATTCATCAAGCTCAGTTCAAGGAGTCATCTCATGACATTCGACTATAACACCGCTACGTTAGATGAAATTTTAAACTTTGTTCAACTTGGTTTTTCATCGTTCAATCCTCAACGTAATCTTCACAATTCATAATATAAGGATATTTAAACATGCAGAATAGAGATGAAAAAATACTGATCACCTTGAGCTTTGGCTTTCTTGCTTTGGTTCTATTTCTTATTTATATAAACAGGGTGGATGAGGGGGTAATTATTGAAAAAGAATTTCAAAAAGCACACTCCAAATTTGAAATGACACCAACAGGAGATGGAACTATGAGACCACAGTTGGTACATTATGATGATGGCTGGTTTGTCACAATTAAAAATAATTCCAACACAGGTAAATGTTGGATGAGTGAACCTGTATGGAACCAACTTGAAGTCGGTGATTGGGTTAGCTGTAACGACCTAAA